>CAXTSL010000026.1:0-31079 GCA_964246975.1 uncultured Sphingomonadaceae bacterium | reverse complement strand
GTCGGTCACCTGCTTCAGGCCGCGCGCCTCGACGATGGCACCGGGCGCCCCTTCGCCCGCCAGCATGTGCTCGAAGACCTGCTTGGCGATGGTGCCACTGATGGTCTTGTCGGCCAGCAGATCGAGCAGTTCGCCCATGTGATCGGCGCTGACCGGGGCGTCCGCAATGTCCCGCTTCAAGCGGTTCAGTGCCGCGAAGTAGTCGCCGGTGAGCCAGTTGGCGGCCAGCTTGGCGTCGCGGCCACGCGCCATGGTCTCGAAGAATGCGGCGGTCTCCCGGTCCAGCGTCAGCACATGCGCGTCGTAAGGCGTGAGGCCCATGGCGACGTAGCGGGCGCGCCGCGCATCCGGCAATTCCGGCAGCGACGCCTTGAGCTGATCCACCCAGGACTGCTCCAGCACCAGCGGGGGGAGGTCGGGGTCCGGAAAATAGCGGTAATCATGCGCGTCCTCCTTGGAGCGCATGCTGCGGGTGACACCCCGGGCGGTGTCGAACAGCCTGGTTTCCTGGTGCACTTCGCCGCCGGATTCCCAGACCTCGATCTGCCGCCGCGCCTCGACCTCAACGGCCTGCATGACGAATTTTACGCTGTTCACGTTCTTGATCTCGCAGCGGGTGCGGAACTCCTCGCCAGGCTTGCGGACGGAGACGTTGACGTCCGCCCGCATCGAACCCTCGTCCATGTTGCCGTCGCATGTGCCGAGGTAGCGCAGGATCTGGCGCAGCTTGGTGACGTAGGCGCCGGCCTCCTCGGGGCTGCGCATGTCGGGCTCCGAGACGATCTCCATCAGGGCTACGCCGGAACGGTTAAGGTCGATGAAGGATTTGCTGGGGTGCTGGTCGTGCAGCGACTTGCCGGCATCCTGCTCCAGATGCAGGCGGGTGATGCCGATGGTCTTGCGGGTGCCATCCTCCAGCGCGATCTCGATCTCGCCGGTGCCGACGATGGGGTGGGCGAACTGGCTGATCTGATAGCCCTGCGGCAGGTCGGCGTAGAAGTAGTTCTTGCGGTCGAAGCGCGACCAGCGGTTGATCCGCGCGCCGAGCGCCAAGCCGGTGCGCACCGCCTGCCGCACGCACTCGCCGTTGAGCACGGGCAGCATCCCCGGCATCGCCGCGTCGACGAGGCTGACGTGCGTGTTGGGCGCGCCGCCATAGGTCGCCGAAGCACCCGAGAAGAGTTTCGACGCGCTCGTGACCTGCGCGTGGACTTCGAGCCCGACGACGATCTCCCAATCGCCGGTCTTGCCGGGGACGGTATAGGCGGCGGTCTCGGTCATGGTGCGGTCTCGGGGGTGATCAGGGTCAATTCGGGAAAATAATAGGCGAAGCGGTCGTGGTCGCGCGTCAACAATGCGGCCCTAAGTGTGACAGCATGGGCACCGATGAGGAAATCGGGGAGGATTGACGTGCGCGGCCCGCCAATAGCGCGATACCGTCCAAAAGCGGTACCCGCGCGTTCGGCGATGGCGTCGTTCAGCGGCAAGATGGCGATGCCAAGCAAGGGTTGCAGTCGCGCGAAGGCCTGGGCGGATTCAGCACGTCCGTACAACTCGGCCAGGATGATGTGATTTATCGCGAGTGCGTTGTCAAGCGCCGCAGCTTCGATGGCTCGTTTCGACCATTCCGACCAGCGTCCGACATCGTCCACCAAATCTGCAAAAATATTTGTATCGACCAGGATCACGGAAAGACCGGGTCGCGGATCGTCGCCATATATTCGTCGGTGGAAATACCCAGTTTGATGGACCCGCCAAGATGGTCAAGAATACGCCGGATCTCGATCCGACGGCGCTCACGATCGACAGGATCGAAGCAATCGACCGGTCGGACAGATACCTCGCCATTCTCGCCATTGGTAACCTCGACGCGACCGCCCGGCTTGATGCCGGCGCGGTCACGCACAGCCTTGGGGATGGTCACTTGGCCCTTCACTGTCACCGTAGTCTGCACCATGGCGCTCCACCAAAAGTATTACCGCGCGAAGTAGTACCGACGGCATGTCACGTCAACGGAGGCTTTCGAAATACCAGCAGCGCATTCAGCGTGAAGTTGACCACGAACGCCACGCCGATAGCGACGACCTTGGCGGCGACCGGAGGCAGGGGCGTATGCGCCGCGAGGAGCGCGGTCAGGGTGACATTGATGATCAGCCCGACGACCGCGACCGCACTGAACTTGAGGTAGCCGCGCAACGAGCGAGCTTGGTGGAAGACGTAGTGCGCGGTCAGCGAGTAGTTGACGACGGTCCCCGCGACGAAGCTCAGCGTCGCCGCCGGGATCAGCGGGACGCCGAAACGAAGCTCGGCGGCGAAGATGGCGATGTCGACGACCGCCGCCGAGCCGCCGGTGAGCAGGTAGCGCGCGCCTTGGCCGCGCAGGCGCCGCCAGTCGGTCATCGCGGCGGGCTCGCGACGGGCGCCGTCTCGGGAGCGTGCGCGACGCGGGGGTCGAAACGCGCCCGCGACCAGCGCTGGCCGGGCAGTTCGATGAAGCGCCAGGTCAACCACGACACGCCGACCACGACGATCAGCATCGCCAGTGTCAGCCACGCGCCCTGAACCGGATTGGCGCCGACCAGCGTGATCGCGACCCCGTCCGCGCGCGTCGCGGCGGTGGTCAGCGCAATGCCGAGGCGCTGTCCCGCGACGCGCAGCGCATCGTCGAAGCGTGCCAGCACGAAGCCATGGGTCATGTAGATCGAATAGCTCAGCGTGCCGAGCAGCAGCGGCAGCCGGGTCGACAGCAGCACGCTGACCATGCCGCCCCCGCGCGCGAAAACCAGTAGCACGAGGGCGAACAAGGGCGGGCCGCAAAGTGTCCAGCGCGTCGGTCCCGACAGCGCGACGAAGGCCACGACGAGCGCGAGCGCCGCGCTCTCGGCCACCGTCCAGCCCTTTGCCCAGGCGCCGGCAAGCGGCCCCCAGCGTCGCCACACCGCCCACGCCAGCACGCCGAGCGCGAACCCATAGGCGCAGCGCACCATGCCCCAGTCGTAGCTGACGTTGATGCCGTTCGGCGAGACGAACCACAGCACGACCGGGCAGACGACGGCGACGGCTGCAAAGCTTCGGGTCGCGTGCCGCCCCATCCCCGCGACAATGACGAGGAACAGCACATAGGCCCAGAATTCGGTACCGATGCTCCACGCCGGGGCATTCCAAGTCCAGGTCGGGAACAGCCCGAAGCTATGGACGAGCAGGAGGTGCGCCGGAATTGCGCGCGGATCGTGCTCGGCGTCGAACAGCGGGCGAAGCTGCGCGCCGTGCGAGGCGGCGAGCGCGCCCGCCAGCTCGGCGGCGACGAACACCGCGAGCATGACGACGTGCAGCGGATAGATGCGCCCGAGCCGCAGGCCGAGAAAGGCCCGGCCGCTCATCCCCGTCCGCAGGCGCTCCTGATAATTGGCGGCGATGACAAAGCCCGACAGGACGAAGAAGAAGTCGACGAACTGCCAGCTCTCACGGATGAAGCGCGTGCGGGCGAACGCTGCATCGACCTCGAAATGGAACAGGCAGACCAGCACCGCGCACAGGCCGCGCAGCGCATCGAGAACGACGAAACGATGGGTACCGGGGGTCACGCACCGACGCCTAGTGCGCCGCGCGTGGCGTGCCTAGAGCGTGCGTCGCTTGCCATGTCGACGGCGGCGATCCGGTCGGCCTGCCCCGCCTGATGTCAGACCGCCGTGCGCCGCATCCAGAACGACCCCGGCTGATTGGGCAGCGTCTCGCACAGCATCGGGCAGGCGTCGCGCAGCAGCGCCCTGTGGTCGTTCGCCAGCCAGTTGAGCGCGCAGACGATCTCGTAATGGTCGTTGCCGCACAGGAATGCCTCGAGAATATACTGCTCGTTCCAGATGCGGCGCTCGTCGATGACCCAGCGGTGCGGATAGTCGCGCGGCGTGAAGATATCGTGGATCTGGACCAGCACGCCGGGCTTGAGGCGCGGGTAGATCTCGGCGATCTCGCGCAGCACGTCGCCTTGCGGGCGCACCACATGCGAGGAGTCCACGAACAGGATGTCGCCGCTTTCCAACCGGTCGAACATCGTCAGGTCGACCTGCTCGACACGCTCGCGCAGCACCGTGACGCCGGTGCTCTCGAGCCACGGGGCTTCGTAGGGCTCGATGCAGATATGGTCGCAATGGTACAACGGGTCTTCGGCGCGGTTCCGCGCGGTGGCGCGCGCCGCCATCAGCGTCGACCAGCCCGACCCGACCTCGATGATGCGCTTGGGCTTGTCGCGGCGGATGATCGAGTAAAGGATCTCGGCGTCGCCGCTCTCGAAGAAGCCGTTGCGATAGCCGTATTCGGTGGGCGATCCAGGTTCGACGGGTACGGCGCGCAGTTCGTCGGCGAAGTCGAGGCCCGCGAGGAATCGCCCTTGCGCCGCAGCATCGAGCACCACACCCGGCAGTTTGCGCGGCTCGTCGAGCGGATGACGCAGGTCGCGTGCGCTGATCGCGGGCGAGTAATAATGCTGCGTCAGCACCGAAATGCCTGCGGCGTCGGCGGTCGCGGAGCTGCGCGGCAGATTGCCCCGCGCCTCGGCGAATTTCCGCAGCAGCGGTGCCGCCAACCCGAGCAACGCCGAAACGCCGACGTCGGCAACGCCGTGCGCCAGCTTGCGGGCGGCGGACACCTTGTCGTCGGGGCGGCGCGTCGTGCCGGTGACGGATACCGCCGTCGCCGTTGGCCACGCATCGGGTGCGCGATCGGCGACGAGCGTCGCAGGGGTCGGGTTGGTCATGCGGACACGCCTAGCAAATGTCGGATGTAGATATGATTACCACCAGCGGTCGGCGCGTGCGGTAAACCCCGCCGCGCGTTCGATGGCGTACGCTGCGTCGAGCACCGATCCCTCGGCGAGCGCCGGACCGATGACCTGCAGCCCGAGCGGCAGGCCGCCCGTCGACAGTCCGGCGGGAACCGACATCGCGGGCAGACCGGCCATCGACGCGGGCACGGTGAAAACGTCGTTCAGATACATTTCGAGCGGATCGGCCTTGTCGCCGCTCGCGAACGCCGCACTCGGCGCGGTCGGAGTAAGGAGCAGGTCGCACGCCTCCCACGCCCGGTCGAAGTCGCGCGCGATCAGCGTCCGGACCTTTTGCGCCTGGGTGTAATAGGCGTCGTAGAACCCCGCCGACAGTACGTAAGTGCCGATCATGATGCGCCGCTTGACCTCGGGACCGAAGCCCGCCGCGCGCGTCGCCTCGTACATGTCGTTCAAATTGCCGCCATCGGGCTGGACGCGCAGGCCGTAGCGCACCCCGTCGTAGCGCGCGAGGTTCGACGACGCCTCGGCAGGCGCGACGATGTAATAGGCGGGGAGGGCGTATTTCGTGTGCGGCAGCGACACGTCGACGATCGTCGCGCCCGCGTCGCGCAGCCACGCGAGGCCCTGCTCCCACAGCGCCGCGATGGTCGGGTCCATGCCGTCGAGGCGATACTCCTTTGGTACGCCGATGCGCTTGCCGCGCAGGTCGCCGGTCAGCGCGGCGGCGAAGTCGGGGACCGGCAGGTCGAGCGAGGTCGAATCCTTCGCGTCGTAACCGCTCATCGACGTCAGCAAAATCGCGCAGTCGCGCACGTCGCGCGCCATCGGCCCCGCCTGGTCGAGCGACGACGCGAACGCCACCACCCCCCAGCGCGAGCAGCGGCCATAGGTCGGCTTGATCCCGGCAATGCCGACAAACGCCGCCGGTTGTCGGATCGAGCCGCCGGTATCGGTCCCGGTCGCCCCCGCGCACAGCCGCGCCGCGACCGCCGCCGCCGACCCGCCCGACGACCCGCCCGGCACGAGGGGCCGGTTCGACCCAGCCAGCCGCCACGGCGACACGACATTGCCGAACGCGCTGGTCTCGTTCGACGATCCCATCGCAAACTGGTCCATGTTGAGCTTGCCGAGCATCCCCGCACCATCGGCGAAGAGCCTGGCGGTGACAGTCGATTCATAGGGCGGCACGAAGCCTTCGAGTATTTGCGACCCTGCCGTGGTCTGGACGCCTGCGGTGCAGAACAGATCCTTTATGCCTAAAGCAATACCGCTCAACGGCCGTGCGGTGCCTCCGGCGAGCGCGGCGTCGGCGGCGTCGGCTGCGGCGAGTGCATGTTCGGGCGTCTCGACGATGAAAGCATTGAGCGGCCGCGCCGCCTCGACCGCCGCGATGTGCGCCTCGGCGAGTTCGCGCGCCGAGAAGTCGCGCCCGCGCAGGCCGGCCTGCATCGCGGCGATCGTCAGGTCGGTGAGGCTCATTCGATGACCTTGGGGACGGCGTAGAAGCCGTATTCGTGTCGCGGAGCGTTCACCAGCACCGCGTCGCGAACGTCGCCGTCGGTGACCATATCGACGCGCCACGCCAGCGATTTCGGGATTACCGCCGTCATCGGCGCGACGCCCGCCGTATCGACCTCGCCGAGTTGCTCGATCCAGCCGAGAATGGCGCTCAGCTCGCCGACCAGCGGCGCGACCTCGGCCTCGTCGATGCGGATGCGCGCCAGCCGCGCGATCTTCCGGACGGTGGCGGCATCGACGGACATGCGAACCTTTGCGTTGCGGCTCCCCTCGACCGCGCGCGGAGCGGGTAGCATGCTGCGGTGCGAAAGTTCAAGGCGGGGGCGGGTGGCACGCGACACTCGCTCTAGCCTCGTCATTCCGGCGAAGGCCGGAACCCAGTTGCATCACAAACTCGAACCTCGGTCCTCTGGATGCAACTGGGTTCCGGCCTTCGCCGGAATGACGAGAGGAAGAGACCCCACTTGCTTAAGGGGAACTGTACTGCAAATCATGCTCCATGATCCGCCTCACCCTCGCGCTTCTCCTCGCAGCTCCTGCGGTCGCCGCACCGACCACCGCGCCGCCGACGCCCGTCACCGCCTCGCCTGCCGCCGCGAGCGCGTGGCCGACAACCGAGCGCGACTACACCATCCGCGATTTCGCGTTCGCCAGCGGCGAGACGCTGCCTGCGCTCAGGCTCCACTATACCACCCTCGGCACCCCGCACCGCGACGCGAAGGGGCAGATCGACAATGCCGTCATGGTGCTTCACGGCACCGGCGGCACCGGCAAGCAATTCCTTCAGCCGCAATTTGCCGACGAGCTGTACGGACCCGGCGCGCCGCTCGACCTGCGCACGACCTATGTCATCCTGCCCGACGGCATCGGCCACGGCGGGTCGTCAAAGCCCAGCGACGGGCTGCACGCGCGTTTTCCGCATTACGCCTATGCCGACATGGTCAAGGCGCAGCACGCGCTGCTGACCGGTGGCCTCGGCGTGACGCGGCTGCGGCTGCTGATGGGGACCTCGATGGGGTGCATGCACGCCTTCGTCTGGGGCGAGACGTATCCGGGGTTCGCGCGCGCGCTGATGCCGATGGCTTGCCTGACGGTCGAGATTGCGGGACGCAACCGGATGTGGCGCAAGCTGGCGATGGACGCGATCCGCAGCGACCCGGCGTGGCTGGGCGGCGACTACACGACGCAACCCGTCGCCGGCCTGCGCACCGCGCTGTCGCTCAGCCTCGTCGCGGGATCGGTACCGCTGCGACAGCAGCACGACACGCCGACGCGCGGCCTTGTCGATGCCGCCGTCGAGACGCGCGTCGCCGCCGATCTCGCGCGCGTCGATGCCAACGACCAGCTCTACGCCCTCGACGCGTCGCGCGACTATGACCCGTCGCCGGGGCTGGCGAAGATCGCCGTGCCCGTCGCGTGGATCAACTCCGCCGACGACTTCATCAATCCACCGGGACTGGGCATCGCCGAAACCGAAGTCGGCAAGATGCGCCAAGCGACCTTCCGCCTGATCCCCGAAAGCGGCGAGGGCCGGGGCCACTCGACGCACACCTGGGCGCGGTACTGGAAGGCCGACCTGATCGCGCTGCTGGCGCGGAGTCGGTAGCCTAAAGCGCGTCGCGGTTGCGGCGGGCATAGTCCTGTGCGCGCTGACGGTCGGCGGCGCTGAGGCAGACCTTCTGCTTGAGGTTGAGCGAGCCCATGCGCTGCGCAGTCGTGCAGGTGATCGTCTCGGCAGCAGACGCGAGTTCGGCGTCCGGGCTGCGCGGCGGCGCGACCGGCGGGCGCGGGGTTCCGGCGGGCAGCGTCCAGTCGATCTTCGCCTCTTTGACTGCGCGGCCGCGCCGCCCGTCGACGGCCTTGGGCGGCACCATTCTGACGACGTGAATCAGCATGATGTCGCACGACGCGCGGTCGAGACGGGCGTAACCGCTGGTCTGGCTGACCGTGCAGCTGACCAGCTTGCCGTTGCCGTCGACGACGAGCTTGAGCCCGACGCTGCCCTCCTCGCCGAGCCGCCGCGACTCGGGCGGGTAGTTGTCGGCGAGCAGCTTGTCGGCATCGGTCGCCAGCGCCGGGGTCGCGCCCGCAATGCACAGCGCAACCGTCAACGCCCGTCCGAAACCCCGCATCGTCCTGTCTCCACCAACTGTACTAGCGTAGTACCGCACTCGACAAGGCAGTTCAACCCAGCGTTTGCGGTGCTAAGCTCGCGGCGGCATGATGGAGAGAGCGATGACCCCGATTTTCAAGATCCTGCGCGCCCACGAGTGGCAGGCGTTCGAGGCCGAGGGGCGTTTCTACGGCTCTCCCGATGACAAGATCGACAATTTTATCCATCTGTCCGCCGAGGATCAGGTCAAGGGCACGCGCACGCGGCACTTCTCGGGCGAAACCGGGCTGGTTCTGCTCAAGCTCGACGCCGACACGCTCGGCCCGGCGCTGCGGTGGGAAGTGTCGCGCGGCAGCGCGGTGTTCCCGCATCTGCATCGCCCGCTGGAGCGGTCCGAGGTGCTGGAGGCGACGCCGCTCTAGGACGGTTGCTGCGCCGCCTTGGCCCGCACGAAGCCCGGTCGCGCCTTCAATCGTTCCCAATAGTCGCGCAGTCGCGCCGACAGCGTGTCGTGCAGCCCCAGCGTCGCGGCGAGCATCAGCGCATAGCCGACCGAGATATCGGCGGCAGTGAAGCGTCCGGCGCACAGCCAGTCGCTCCCCGCCAGCGCCGCGTCGGCGAGGATCGTGCGCCGCGCGAACCAGTGCGCATAGTCGTCGGCCGCCGCCTGCAGCCCCTTGGCAGGTTCGAAGACGCGGTAGCGCAGCACGATCGTTTGCGGGAAGGTCAGCGTCGCCTCGCCGTGGTGCAGCCAG
Organism: uncultured Sphingomonadaceae bacterium; assembly: GCA_964246975.1. Classification (GTDB taxonomy): domain Bacteria; phylum Pseudomonadota; class Alphaproteobacteria; order Sphingomonadales; family Sphingomonadaceae; genus Glacieibacterium. The sequence continues at coordinate 21,910 of CAXTSL010000026.1, read as the reverse complement.
TTGAGCCACGCGCCATAGGCAGGGTCGTCGGTCGCGACCGCCAGCGGCGACGGGCCGTGGCGCGTGCACAGATACTGGATAATCGCCGCCGACTCGGTGAGGCGCGCGTCGCCGTCGACCAGCAGCGGGATTGTACCGAGCGGGTTCTCCACGAGATAGTCGGGCGCGAGGCGACGCGGCGGGAAGGGCAGGAGCCTGAGTTCGTAGGGCAGGCCCATTTCCTCGAGGGTCCACAGCGCGCGGAACGAGCGCGCGTCGGCGCAGTGGTAAAGGGTGATGGCCATGACCGCATCCTAGCGTCGTCATGCTGGCGAACGCCAGCATCCACGGCGGGGCAGGCTTACAGGTAGACGTTGCGTACAACCTTGGATGCTGGCGTTCGCCAGCATGACGAAGACAAAAAGGTGAGCATCTCCCGTTAATCGACCCTTCACGCGCTTCGCGCCATGCGCTGCGCGCGCAAGCACGGGAGGGACGCGATGCGGCGGCAGGTCGGGACGGCGATGGTCGGCGTGGGATGCCTCGCGGCAGGTGTGGCGCTCGCACTTGGGATCAACGCGCGCACCGGCGAGGGCGAACTCGACGCGCAGACCGTGGCAGTCGTCGCGCCCGAAGTCCGCACCGTGCCGCTCGATCCGCGCACGCTGCTGCTCAGCTACAGCGCGGTCGTCAAGCGGGCCGCGCCCGCCGTCGTCAACGTCTATTCGGCGCGCGTCGACCGCTCGCGACCGTCGATGATGAGCGACCCGTTCTTCCAGCGCTTTTTCGGCGGGGTCCAGCAACCGCCGCGCGTCGAGCAGTCGTTGGGCTCGGGCGTCGTCGTCGCCGCCGAAGGGCTGATCGTCACCAACAACCATGTCGTTGGCGGTGCCGACCAGATCCTCGTCGCGCTCGCCGACCGGCGCGAATATCCGGCCAAGCTGCTGTTCGCCGACGCGCGGCTCGATCTCGCGCTGCTCAAGATCGACACCAAGGGCGCAAAGCTGGCGACCGTGCCGCTCGGCGACAGCGACCGTGCCGAGGTCGGCGATATCGTGCTGGCGATCGGCGATCCGTTCGGTGTCGGCCAGACGGTGACGCACGGCATCGTCTCGGCGACGGCGCGGACGGGGCAGGGCGTCTCGAACTATCAATATTATCTGCAGACCGACGCGGCGATCAATCCGGGCAATTCGGGGGGCGCACTGCTCGACATGGGCGGGCGGCTGCTCGGCATCAACACCGCGATCGCCTCGCCATCGGGGGGCTCGACGGGCGTCGGTTTCGCGATTCCCGCCAACATCGTGCGGGTGTTCGTTGGCGCGGCGAAGACCGGCAAGCTGATCACCGGGTGGATCGGGGCAGAGGGCGAGGCGCTGACCACCGCGAGCGCGACGCAGCTCGGTCTCGACCGCCCCGGCGGGGTGCTGGTCACCGGTGTCTCGCCAAGGTCGCCATCGGCGGTGGCGGGGATCAAGGCGGGCGATATCCTGACTGCGGTCGACGGCAAGGAGGTCGTCGATCCGGCGCAGCTGCGCTATCGCATCGCGGTGCAGGGCGTTGGCACGCGCGTCGAGGTCGATTATCTGCGCGGCCGTGAGAAGCGCACCGCGACGCTGACGCTCGCCGCGCCGCCCGAGACGCCACCGCGCGCGCTGACGCGCATCGGCGGCGACAACCTGCTCAGCGGCGTGACGGTGGGCAACCTGTCGCCGGCGTTCGCGCAGGAGATCGGCGCGGGGCTGCCCGAGCAGGGCGTCGTGGTCACCGAAATCCTTGGCACCGCGCCCGCCGCGCGCTTTGGCCTCCTGCGCCCCGGCGACCTGATCGAGGCGGTCAACGGCACGCCGGTACGCACCGTCGAGGAGGTCGCGGGCGCGGTGCGCGGCGGTGCCCCGAGCGTGCGCTTCAACCGGGGCGGTCAGCACGCGATCTGCGGCGTCGTCGGCGGGGCGCTGAGCTGCCGGTCGTAGGCGCTACAGCCGCCGCTCGCACGCCCCGAGCGTCGCCAGCACGAAGCCATAGTCCGCCGCCAACGCGGCGCGGTTCTCGGTCGCGACGCCGCCTGGCAGCGTGCGCGGCAGGAAGCAGGCGAGGCGGTACCACAGCAGCGTCTCGCGCCTGACGCCCAACGCCGCGTCGTCGACGACATCGCCGAGCGCGACGCTCAGCGCCTTGGCCTGGCCGGGGCGGCTGAGCACGACCAGCGAAACCGGCTTGCCGCTCGCGGTGCTCAGGAAAAACTGGCTCTCGGCCTCGCCGGGGACCGCGCCGGGCACGTTGAACGCCTGCGCGATGCCCGTCACCGTCGGCACCGACCGCTGCGCGTTATCGGCGAGTATGGCGCGCACCGTCGCTTCGACGGCGGCGCTGGCAGCGAGCTGCGCGCGCGGCGCGGCAAGAACATACTGGCCGGGTGCGGTGCCGGGGCGCAGAAACAACAGGACCGCAGCGCCCTTCAGCGTGGGCGGCTTGCCGCGCGCGTCGAGGGGCAGCTCGACAAGGTACGAAACGCCCGCCGCGATCGCCTGCGGCGCGCGCAGGGCGGTGTCGATCGTCGCGCTGACGAGCAGCCGCGCGCTGCCCGGCGCGACATCGGGTGCGTCGACCTTGTCCAGCCGCTCGGCCTTGCCGACGGAGGCGCGCACGATGATCGGAGCGCCAAGGCTGAGGTCGACGAGGTCGGCATAGGTCGGCGCGGCTCCGGGCGCGACCGGCGGCGGCGCGGCGGCGGCAGCGCCGAGCAGCAGCAACAGCGTACCCAAGGCCCGTACGGACATGAAACAACCTCTCGACGCGGGAACAAAGGCGATAGTTGCGTCGTCATCGGGTACGACGCTGACAAAGCGGTTGCGGCCCCACGGTGACGCCGCTAACACTTAGGCAACGGCGGACGCGTTGCAACCTCGGCGAACCGGGGAGATCGGCGCGACCGCCACGGCGACGGCTCGTCTCATCGACGATGACGCCGACCGCCGCGAGGGAGACGGCCCGACCGGAAGACCGGCGGGATGGATATTCGGGACGGCCGCGACCGCGCGGCGGAACGATGTGGAGGGAGTGTCGCACGGCCTATGGCTTATGCGGATCAGAAGATGAGCAGCAACCGCATGATCGGCCTCGGGGCCGTCGTGCTGATCCATATCTTTCTCGGCTGGGCGCTGGTGACCGGCTTGGCGCAGAAGTTCGTCAAGAAGATCATCGCGCCGATCGAGGCGGTGCAGGTCAAGGAGAAGGTCGTCCTGCCCGACGAGCCGCCACCGCCGCCGCCGAAGGATGTCGAGATTCCGCCTTACGTACCGCCGCCGGAGGTGACCGTCGCCAACGACGCGCCGCCGCCGCCGACGATCACGACGCAGCGCGAGGCGCCGCCGCCGCCGACGCCGTTTACGCCACCGGCACCGCGCGCCGAACCCGCGCCGCCGCCGCCGGCCCCCACCGGCCCGACGCAGAAGGCGACCGCCAACCCGCGCGTCTTCGAGGTTAGCGAGGACGATTATCCGCCGTCGTCGCTGCGCGCGGAGGAGGAGGGCGTCACCGGCGTCAGCGTGACCATCGACACCAATGGTCGCGTGTCGGCGTGCTCGGTCACGACATCGAGCAACTTCCCCAAGCTCGACGAGCGGACGTGCAAAATCGCGCAGTCGCGGTGGCGCTTCAAGCCGGCGCTGCAGAACGGCACTCCGGTTCAGGACACCATCTCGAAGCGCATCCGCTGGCAGATCAACCGCAAGTAAGCCGTTCGTTCGGACCCGATTCAGAACCAATCAGACAAAGACAAGGAACCCGCGATGGAAAATAAATTCGGCTTGGCCCAGGCGCTCGAGCAGGGCGGCCCGCTGACCTGGGGCGTCGTCATCATCCTCGCGATCATGTCGCTCGGATCGTGGTACATCATCATCACCAAGTATCTCGACCAGCGTAAGGTGCTCGCCGATGCGCGTGACCTTGAAAAGAAGTTCTGGGGCGCGCCCAGCCTCGCCGACGGTGCCAAGAAGCTCGACAAGAATTCGGCCTTCCGCCAGATCGTCGACGACGGCCTGCGCGCTTCGGATCATCACGAGGGTCGCCTGACCGACAAGATCGACCAGCACGAGTGGGTGACGATGGCGCTCAATCGGTCGAGCGCCAACGTCCAGTCGAAGCTGCAGGGCGGTCTCGCCTTCCTCGCCTCGGTCGGATCGACGTCGCCCTTCGTCGGGCTGTTCGGCACCGTCGTCGGCATCTACGGCGCGCTGATCGCCATCGGCGCGTCGGGCCAGGCGTCCATCGACAAGGTCGCGGGTCCGGTCGGCGAAGCGCTGATCATGACCGCCATCGGCCTTGCGGTCGCGGTGCCTGCGGTGCTCGGCTACAACTGGCTGATCCGCCGCAACAAGGAAGTGTCGGAGCGCATCGGCAACTTCGCCAGCGACGTGCACGGCGCGCTGATGTCGGGCACGCGGGTCGCGCAGGCGGCACCGATCTCGACCGCGAAGACGGTTTGAAGGGTCACGTGACAGGAGTCCGCGCATGTCGATGAGTGTCGGCCAGCCGAACGAAGACGGCAGCGAACCGCCGATGTCGGACATCAACACGACGCCGCTCGTCGACGTCATGCTGGTGCTGCTGATCATCTTCCTGATCACCATTCCCGCCGTGCTGCAGACGGTTCCGGTCAAGCTCCCGGTGGTGACGAACATCGCCACCGAGACCAAGCCCGAGAACGTCCTGATTTCGGTGACCAACACCTGCGAAACCTATTGGGGTCAGCAGAAGGTCGATTCGAAGGAGGAACTGCTCCAGCGCGGCGTCGCGGCGCTCAAGGCCGAGATCGCGCGGCAGAAGGCGGCGGGTGGCAAGATCGAACTGCCCGAAGTCCATATTCGCGGCGACAAGGACATGGAGTATCGTTGCATCGGCGGCGTGATCTTCCAGATGCAGCACGCCGGCTTCCTCAAGATCGGCTTCATCTCGGAACCGACGCTGCCCGGCGGCTAACACGACCAGACCCCGGGCCGTAGCGCCCGGGGCGTCAGGAGACGAATTCAATGTCAATGTCAGTAGGCGGGGACAGCAGCGACGGCGCCCCCATGATGGACATCAACACGACACCGCTGATCGACGTCATGCTGGTGCTGCTGATCATGTTCATCATCACGATCCCGATCCAGACGCACGCGGTCAAACTCGACCTGCCGCCGCCCAACCCGCTGCCGCAGACGGTCGATCCGGTGTTCAACCAGATCGACATCGACTTCCTCGGCAATATCTACTGGAACAAGAAGGAGGTCGATGTCCCGACCTTGAACGCCTATCTCAAGCTCGCGGTGGCGCTGCCCGAGGAGCCTGAACTCCGCCTCCACCCCGAGGGGCTGGCGAAATACGAGGTCGTCGACAAGGTGATGGCGACGGCACAGCAGGCCGGGGTCACGAAGATGGGATTTGTCGGCAACGAGGCTTACGCGAACTGACGCAGGCGCGTGTCCTTGCGGACCGCGTCGACGCTAGGACGGCTGCAAGGGGCGCAAGCGATCGCCGATCGTTTGCGCCCCTTCTCGTATTGAACTGCTGCGTTCGGGGTGGTTGCCGGTCGGCAATGCGGCGTCGATTGGTTGAGGCCGAGCGTCGCGATGATGTCTTGGGCGATCGTTAGAGGCACGCGCGGTGCGGCGATCACGCGCCCCGCCGTCAGGTTTTAAAGCCGAGCGCCCCGGGGTTGAGGGTGCCGTCCGGGTCCAACACAAGCATCAGGTCGTCGAGCGGGCACTGGATACCCGGCTCGCGCGCCGACGATGGCAGCGATCATCTCGACGATCGACGGAAATTCGCAGCGCGGGCTGCCATGCTAGCTACGCGAGACCAGCCGCTCGTCGCACAGCGTGCGCTTGTATAATCGACCGTCGCGGAACCATTGCCACGTCCGCGACCTGAATTCACCGGTGCCGCCGAGCGTGATCATCTCGAAGAAATTTGCGCCCGGCTCGTCCTTGCGGGTCAGGTTCAGCATCAGAATGCCGTCGAACGTTTCCCAGGAATAGCCGTGGAACGTGTCGACATCCCACCACAATCGCCCGTCGCGCAGCGTCCCCGGCAGCGTCGCGTGATATTCGCGGCCATCGTCCCAGACGAAATGATTGTGCTGGATATAGGCATATGGGCCATGGTCGGGGAGTTCGCAGCGGATCGTCACGCAGTGCGTGTCGAGGGGCGCGCCGTCGCTATCGACATGGCGATAGACGCCCTTCCAGACGCCTTCGTGATGTCGCATCGACGGCATCGCATCGGCCAGTGCGGTCTGCATCGTCGCGTTCCTCCTTCGGCCCTGCTGCACAGGCTCAGCTCGCCTGCCGCTCGATGGTCAGGTCATAGGTTTCGCACTTGCACGGGCGTCGCGACAGTTTGCAAAACCAGGATAGCCGACAGTCGCACGCCGATCTCCGGCCACATGTCCCGCGATACGCGCGGTCCACATTCGGCCCCCAGAGAAATTCGTCAGCCGAGTTTGGTGACCAACGCCTGACGGGCCCGGCGCACGCGCGTCTCGACCGCCTTCTCGCTGATGCCAAGTTGGCGCGCCGCGTCCGCCTGGCTCAAGCCGTCGAATACCGTCAGCACCAGCGACGCCCTGAGCGCCAGTGGTAGGTGCGCGATCGCTGCATCGAGCTGTCGAAGGGCCTGCACATCACCCGCCACAGTTTCGGGCGAGGGCGCGGGGTCAGCGACATCGACCGCGTGCTCGCCGGGTAGCACCGCTGCGATCACGCGCCGCACGGCGCGCCGTCGTCCCCAGTCCCTCGCCTTGTTGAGCGCGATGGTGCGCATCCATCCCGCAAAGGGTCGCTCGGGGTCGTAGCCCCGAAGGCTTCGCCACGCTGCCACGAAACTTTCCTGCAGCAGGTCGTGCGCTTCGTCGGCATCGCCAGTCATCCGCCGCAGAACGCGAAACAGCGGCTCCTTGTGACGGCGCATCAGCTGGCCGAATGCTGCCTCGTCTCCTGTCACGGCAGCGCGCGCGAAATCGGCGTCGAGCAGGTCGTCGGGGGTCATGCCGGATCGGCGGTCAGCGCCTTCACTACCGTCCGGTCGAGCCGCGCCGCCTGATCGGGCTGCATGACGGCGCGCATCGCGAAGATATGCTCGATCGTCGCCTTTTGCAGGGCACCCATCGCGGCGTGGAAATGGTCGACCGCCGCCGTGACACGTGGGCCATAGCCACGCTCAACCTCGATCGCCGCCGCCAGTTCGGCGTTGGCGGCGCGCATGCCGGCCTCCAGCACCCGCCGGCGCACCGCGAAGCGCGCCTCGAGGACTTCGATCTTTTTAAGCTGCACGGCATCGAGCCCAAGTTCATGGTGGACCAGCTCGTGCAGCGGGGGCTCGGGAGAATGACTGAGCAGTTGTCCCCCCGCAAACACACCGACCAGCACCGCGATGACGGCGACCGCCAGGGTCGCGGCGACCTGACGCCACGTCATCGTCAGCGCCCGGCCAGCAACGTCGACGGTGCCAGCGCGGCGACCGGTGAAAAAAGGGTGGCTGGGTCAGGCGTCGCCGTCGCGGCACCGCCGACGACCGACCCGAGACCAAGGGCAAGCCCGGCAATGCCCGCCTGCCAGCGCAGCGCCGCGCCGGAGCGCGAGGCCTGCGCGGCCCCGATCCGCGCCCAGACGAGCGGTTCGAGAGCGGCAAGGCGCGAGTCGTTGCCATGCTGCGCGAGGCGCGTCATCAGCTCAACGAGGTCGCGTTGCATGTGTCCTCCGCCGCTGTGCCACTGCTGATACGCATCCGCATCATCTGGCCCTCATCGCATTCGGAGGGCTGTTTCGACAGAGCGCGTACAGGACCTGCGGCTCCAGCAGCCGAACGGAGCAAGAATGACCGATCGAACGATCCCAACCCTGTTTGCGGCGGCCCTGTTAGCGGCGTCGGCGACACAGGCACACCCCAAGCTTCTGCAGTCCACGCTGGCGGTCGGACCGGGCAATCCCGACGAGGCGACTATTGCATTCAGGCGCAGCCTTGTCCCGGAGGCCGCTGCGGCGGTCGTCATCCTCGCGGTCGTCGCCAGGCTCGGGCTGCTCGATCCCGCAGGCACCGCGTGACCCGCCCGCGCCGGCTGCAGCCCTGGCAGGTGGTCGGCGGCTTGCTGTTGATCATCATCCTGACCCAGTTGCTGACAGTTTGGCTCGGCGCACGTCGCCCGGCCGGACCGGCCACTTTCTTCGCGGACGCCGCTGCGCTTGCCGATGCGCGCGCCCCGCTGCGCGGGGCTGCGGACGCCGATGTCGTCATCTACCTGTTCTCCGACTACGCCTGCGGCAATTGCCGCGCGCTCCACCCAGCGTTGCGGACGCTCATCGCCGAGGATCGCGGCGTCCGGCTGGTCTACCGTGACTGGTCAATCCTCGGACCGCGCTCAACCCGCGCCGCGCGCCTCGCCACCGCGAGCACCGCACAGGGGCGACATGCAGCCTTCGACGATGCGCTTATGCGGCGCGGCGGGTCCTTGGACGAGGCGAACTTGCACGCAGCGGCGACCGCCGCCGAAGTGGATTGGCAGCGCCTGGAAATCGACGCAGCCAGCAAGACGGTGACCCGCCTGCTCGATGACACTGATCGTTTGGCACGTGGGCTCGGCTTCGCCGGGACGTCGGTACTCGTGGTCGGTCCGTATCTGGTCAATGGCCGTGTGTCGCTTGAACGGCTTCGCGAGCTTGTGCGCGCGGCCCGCCAGGCTCGGTAGCCGGATGCAGCTCGCCTACCGCCGCCGCCGGGATCGCGAAAGCCGGACCACCCTGAGCCTTACAATGGCCACCTGTCGAGTTTGCCAACGTTTCCATCGTGAAGGATGGCGCTGGTGACCCCTACGGGAATCGAACCCGTGCTTCAGCCGTGAAAGGGCCGCGTCCTAACCGCTAGACGAAGGGGCCGCCGGGCGAGAGCCGGAGCTAGGGCAGGGGACAGCACGGGTCAAGGGTCGACGGGCAGAAACCATTCGGCGCACGGGGATCGAGCCGGATCGGCTAAAAAATATTTTGACGTAGTTTAAACTTATTTCGGCTCTATGCGTATTAGTTCAGTGCTTTGCTTAACAGCGGCGTAGTTAGGGTCGATCGAAATGAGTCCAGCGGCAGCCAAGCTTTTGATGTGCGTTTGCGCCGGCGGTACCGGTGCTGCGGTCGTCCCGGCTTCGACGGCGATCAAGCATCGATTGTCGCCGCGGCATGCGGTTGTCCGCCCGCATACCGTTGCAACCGCCATTCCCGCTGTGCTGGCCGGTCCGGTGCCGTGCGCACCGACCCTCGCGGCCGCGCCGCTCGGCGCGCCCGATGGCGGCCTGACCGGTCTTGCGTCGGGCCTGCCGGGCATCGAAGGTTTGACGCAGCCAGTCGAGGGCGTGAGCTTCAACGAGAATAATCTTGTACCCAGCGCTATCGGCGAAGCGCTGGGGTCGAGCAGCGGCGGTGCCTTGATCGGCGGCGGCGGCGGTTCGGGTGGCGGTGGCGGCGGTTCCGGCGGCGGCGGCGGCGGCGGTGGTGGCGGTACTCCGCCTGCACCGAGTACGGCACCCGAGCCAACGAGCTGGGCGCTGATGATCGCGGGCTTCGGGCTTGCGGGCGGTGCAATGCGCTATCGCCGTGTCGGCACGGCCTAGGGCGCGCCGCAGCCGCTCAGTCCGCAAATGCCATATCGTCGAGGTGGAGTTCGGCGGCTGGGGTACGGCCCCAGTCGTCGCGCTTGACGCGGCCCGCGAGGAAGAGCGGACGGCGCCCGGCGCTCGCCAGTGCGACGCCCAAGGGCGTATCGGCACTGCGGAACGCCATCGCCTTCAGCCGTGCGCCGTCGGGGCCGCTGACGATCAAGCGGACGTGCGCTTCGCCGACGACATCGCACTTGACGATCGTCCACGGCCCGCTCGCGACGCGCGGCTGCGGCCAGCCTTGGCCATAGGGTCCGGCGCCGTCGAGTGCCTCGGCGAGATCGACGCACACGCCGCGTGGCGCGACGGCGGCGTCGAGCATCAGTGCGATACCCGAGCCCGCGCTTGATACTTCGTCGACGCAGCGCTCGTTGAGGAAAGCCGCGAAGGCGTCGATGCCGCCCGCTGCGACCGTCACCCCGCACGCCATGGCGTGGCCGCCACCTGCGAGCAGCAACCCGCGCTCCTTTGCCGCGAGCACCGCGCCGCCAAGATCGACGCCGGGGACCGAACGTCCCGAGCCCTTGGCGCTGCCGTCGGGCTGCACCGACAGGACGATGACCGGGCGGTGCAGCCGGTCCTTGAGGCGGCTCGCGACGATGCCGATCACGCCGGGATGCCAGCCCTCGCCCGTGATCACCGCGACGGCCTCGTTGGCAGTGCCGACCGCGCGCGCCACGGCGTCGTCGGTGACCTCGGCCTCGATGGTGCGGCGTTCCTGGTTGAGGCGGTCGAGCTGCGCGGCGATCGCGCCCGCCTCTTGCGGGTCGTCACTGGTCAACAGACGAACGCCGAGATCGGCCTGACCGACGCGCCCGCCCGCATTGATGCGCGGACCGAGGGCAAAGCCGAGGTCGTGGCAGGCGGGCGCGCGCTCGATCCCAGCGACGGCGATCAGCGCGTTCATGCCGATATTGCGCCGCGCCGCCATGACCTTGAGCCCTTGCGCGACGAAGGCGCGATTGAGGCCGGTCAGCGGCACGACATCGGCGACGGTGCCGAGCGCGACGAGGTCGAGCAGATCGAGGAGCTTTGGCTCGGGCCGATCCGCGAACCAGCCCAGCGCGCGAAGTGTCCGGAGGACACTGACCGCCAACAAGAATGCCACACCGACCGCCGCAAGATGCCCGAATGCCGCCCCCGCCTCCTCGTCGAGACGGTTCGGATTGACCACCGCGACGGCGTGCGGCAGCGCGGTCGAGGCGCGGTGGTGGTCGACGACGATGACCTGCATCCCGGCATCCGCAGCCGCCGACAGCGCCTCGAAGCCCTGCGTGCCGCAATCGACGGTGACGACGAGGTCGGCCCCCGCCGCAGCCAGCGCGCGCATCGCGGCGGCACTCGGGCCATAGCCTTCGAGCAGGCGGTCGGGGATATAGGTCGAGACGATGCCGCCGCAGCCGCGGATCAGCCGCACCAGCAACGCCGCGCTCGTCGCGCCGTCGACGTCGTAGTCGCCGAAGATGACGATGTTTTCCTGCGCGCGGATCGCCTGCGCGACGTGTCCAGCGGCGACGTCCATGTCGCGGAAGATCGACGGGTCGGGCAGCCAGTCGCGGATCGTCGGGGCGCGCAGCCGCGCGAAATCGGGCGCGCTCGCGCCGCGCGCCCGGAACAGCTGATCGACCAGCGCGGTCAGGCCATCCCCGTCCCCCGCGACATCGGGTGCGATGCCGCCGCGCCACTGCCAATGCTTGCCGAGAACCGAGGAGCGCACGTTGAACACGGGGGTCATCGCGCCACCCTAGCGCAGGTGTGCCGCGAAGTGCATCAGCGTTCGGTAAGGCGCGGCATCAGCTCGACGAAATTGCAGGGCCGGTGGCGACTGTCGAGCTGGTCGCGCAAGATGCCGTCCCAGCCGTCGCGCACCGCCCCCGTCGATCCCGGCAGCGCGAACAAATAGGTGCCGCGCGCGACCCCCGCGCAGGCGCGCGACTGAATCGTCGAGGTGCCGATGCTGGCAAAGCTCAGCCAGCGGAACAGCTCGCCGAAGCCGGGAATTTCCTTGTCCCAAACGTGCGCGAAGGCCTCGGGCGTGACATCGCGCCCGGTGACCCCGGTGCCGCCGGTCGAGACGATGCAGTCGATTGCAGGATCGTCGATCCATGCGTCGAGTTGCGCGACCAGCGCAGGCACGTCGTCGCGGACGATGGCGCGCGCCGCTAGGGCATGCCCGGCCGCAGTCAGTCGCTCGACGAGCGTGTCGCCCGAACGGTCGTCGGCGGGCGTGCGCGTGTCGGAGACCGTCAGCACGGCGATGCGGACGGGCTTGCAAGCAACTGTGTCGTCGGTGGCCATGGTCATGCCGTCGGCATAGCGCGGCGTGCGACGCGTGTCAGCCGCGGCGCGCATATCGGAACCACGCCCACCGCTCGCCGTTTTATGCGCCACCGGGGGGCCGAAGGAGTTAAAGATGTCCAAGTTTTCACTCGCCCGCGCGGCTGCGATATCTTCACTGCTCGCGCTCACGGTCGTTCCGACGATGGCGCAGGCCGGCGACGCCGAGCGTGCGCGCGCCGCCATCGCCGCCGCGCGCGGCAAGATCGACGCCGGCGACAAGCTTGGGACGGGTGCCATTGCGCCGAACATGCAGGCACAGGCGCGCGCTGCGTTGGCCAACGCCGAGCAGGATCTGGCGCGCGGGCGGAAGGAACTGGCGATTTCGGAAGCACGCCGAGCTAGCGATCTCGCCGACTCGGCGCTGATCACCGCCGACGCGCGCAAGTCCGGTGCCGCCGATGCCGATCGCCGCGATGCCGAGGCCACAGCCGCCGACGCGCAGCGTTCCGCCGCCGACGCCAATGCTCGCGCCGATGACGCCACGGCGCGGGCGGCGAATGCCGAAAATGCCGCCGCCGCATCGGCTGCCGATGCCGCTGCGGCGCGCGATGCGGTACCCGCTGTCGCCCCCCAGGCCCCCACGACGACCGTCGCCACGGTCGAGAAGCAGACTGTGATCAAGCCGGCGCACACGACCGTGAAGCGGGTGCCTGTCTACACGACGAAGCGTGTGACGACGCCCGCGACGGTGGCCGAGAAAACGACGACGACGCTGACGACAACGCCGCGTCCCTGAACCCTGCACGCCCGGACCGGTTCGCCGTCCGGGCGTCAGCCTGCGACCCATGCCTCCAGCAGCGTTCGCGCGATCGCCAGCGGCGGTGGCGCGAGCCACTCGCCGCTGCCCGCCAGCGCCGCGCGTACCTCGTCCCGCGTGACCCAGCGCGCCTCTTCCAGCTCCTCGCCGTCGAGATGGAGTTGGTGCGTCGTCGCCTCGGCGAAGGCACCGATCATCAGACTCGACGGAAACGGCCACGGCTGGCTCGCGATATACCGAACGCGCTTGGTGCCAATGCCGGCCTCCTCGTACAGCTCGCGCGCCACCGCCTCCTCGAGGCTCTCGCCCGGTTCGACGAATCCAGCGAGCGCCGAGAAGAAGCGTTTGGGAAACCGCGGTTGCCGCCCGACAAGGGCATGGCCGTCCCTGATCGCCAGCATGATGACGACGGGATCGGTGCGCGGGAAATGCTCGGCCCCGCAGGCGTCGCACTGGCGCGCCGCACCGCCCTTGATCAGCCTGGTCCGGCTGCCGCACGTCGCGCAAAAGCCGTGGCGCTGGTGCCAGTCGAGCAGCGAGCGACCGTGCGCGACGATGCCCGCGCGCCCCGGATCGGCGCTCGCGGCGAGCAGCCCGCCCGCCGCGCGCGCGTCGGTGGCGACGCCGCCCTCGACATCGGCGGCGCGCGCGGCGACGGCGAAGCGCGGCGCCTCGCCGTCGAAGCCGAGAAATACCGACAGCGCGTCATGCGGCACGTCCGAGCGATACGCCCACAGCAGGTCGCCGTCGGCGCTCAGGACCGGGCGCAGGTCGTCGAAGATCAGCCAGCGCGCGCGGGGATCGGCGCGTGCCGCGACCAGCGCGCCCGCATCGCGGCGCAGCGCCTCGGCGCGGTTCAGCGGCGAACCTGTGAAACCGAGCGGCGCGATACGGGGTCCGGCGAACAGGTCGGTCATGCGGTGGATTTCCCTTGGCGTCGTCATCCCGGCGAAAGCCGGGACCCATCTCCTAAACTCAGGCGATGGGTCCCGGCTTTCGCCGGGATGACAAAGAAAGGAAAGGACAGCTAGACAGCCCGCCGCCACCCCTGCGCGGTCAGCTTCTCAACGGGCGCAAAGCGCATCTTGTATTCCATCCGGTCGCACCCCTCGATCCAGTAGCCGAGATAGACATAGGGCAGGCCGGCGCGGCCCGAGCGGACGATGTGATCGAGGATGATGAAGGTGCCCAGCCCGCGCCGTGCCCCGTCGTCGGGAAGGTAGAAACTATACACCATCGACAGTCCGTCGGACTGCTTGTCGGTCAGGCACGCGCCAACGAGCCGCCCGGGCTGCCCGTCGACCGAAGGTTCGCGGTATTCGACGACAACGGTGTCGACGGGCGTCTGCTCGATCATGTCGGCGAAGTCGTAGGCGTCCATCATCGCCATGCCGCCGCGCGGGTGGCGCGACCCGACATAATCCTGGAGGAGGTCGAATTGCTCCTCGGTACTCCACGGCTCGCAGGCGAAGACCTCGAGGTCGGCGTGGCGTTTCAAAAGCCGCTTCTGCGACGCGCTCGGCACGAACTGCCGCGCCGCGACGCGCACCGAGACGCACGCCGAGCAATTGTCGCAACTCGGGCGATAGACGATGTTCTGCGAGCGGCGGAAGCCGATCCGCGCCAGCGCCTCGTTCATCTCGGGGGCGTCGCCGCGCTTGAGGTCGGTGAAGACCTTCCGCTCGAAACGGCCCGGCACATAGGGGCAGGGCGCGGGCGCCGTGACGAAGAAGCGCGGAAACTTGAAGCTTTGGTCGGTCATCGCACGCCGCCCCCTCCCGCTTCCGAGTCCCTAAGCGGCATGATGCGCCGCGAGTTGCGGGTGGGGAAGGGGATTTCTGCATCCTCCCCTCCCCGCGAAGCGGAGAGAGGGGAGGGTCGGAGTGGGGAGTGTTTGCCCTGCGGTCCGCGTGGCGTGGTAAGGCACCCCACCCCGACCCTCCCCTCTCTCGGTTCGCAAGGGCTCACCGGGAGGGGAGGGGGAAGTAAGGCAGGTCAGTCCAGCTCCACCATCCGCACATCGTACCCCGCCGCGCGCAACGCTTCGACCAGCCGGTCGAGGTGGTCGCGGTCGCGCGTCTCGCATTCGATGTCGGTGATCAGGCCCTTGGCGGGCAGGTTGGTGAAGACGCGCTGGTGATAAACTTCGAGGATGTTGACCTGCTGCTGGTCGAAGATGCGCGCTACCTCGAACAACTGGCCGGGGCGGTCCTTGAGCCGGATACGCAGCCGCGCCAGCCGCCCGGCGCGCGCGAGATCGCGCAGCAGGACGTTCGCCAGCAGCCGCGTGTCGATATTGCCGCCACAGAGGACGAGGCCGACCTTGCGCCCCCGGAAGCGGCGCGGGTGCGCGAGCAGCGCCGCCAGCCCCGCCGCGCCCGCGCCCTCGGCAACGGTCTTTTCGATGGTCAGCAGCATCGCGACGGCGTGTTCGAGATCGCGCTCGCCGACCAGCAGCACGTCGTCGACGAGCGCCTTGACCACCTCAAAGGTCAATGCCCCCGGCGTCTTGACCGCGATGCCCTCCGCCAGCGTGTCGCCGTCGCAGTTGACCGCCTCGCCGCGCAGCTTGGCCCACATCGACGGGTAGAGTTCGGCTTGGACACCAATGACCTCGATAGGCCGGTCCTGCGCCTTGGCGACCGTCGCCATGCCCGAGATCAGCCCGCCGCCGCCGATGGGGACGATCAGCGTGTCGAGGCCGGGCGCATCCTCGAGCATTTCGAGCGCGACGGTGCCCTGGCCCGCCATGACGATGGGGTCGTCGAAGGGGTGGACGAAGACGAGGTCGCGCGCGGCGGCGACGCGGTAGGCTTCGGCGCTCGCCTCCTCGAACTTCTCGCCGTGGAGGATGACGTGCGCGCCGTGGCCCTCGGTCTGCTTGACCTTCACGATGGGGGTGAAGCGCGGCATGACGATCGTGGCGGGGATGCCGAGGCGCGCCGCGTGATACGCCAGCCCCTGCGCGTGATTGCCCGCCGACGCCGCGATGACGCCGCGCGCGCGTTGCGCCGCGTCGAGCGACAGCAGCTTGTTGAGCGCGCCGCGCTCCTTGTAGGCGGCGGTGAATTGCAGGTTCTCGAACTTGATCCAGACCTCGGCCCCGGTCAGCGCGCTGAGCGTCTGGCTCATCAGGCACGGCGTGCGGATCACCGCGCCGGCAATCGCGTCGCGCGCCGCCATGACGTCGGCCAGCGAAATCGGCAGCCCGGGATCGGCGGCGGTGGCGGGGCGGGCGAGGGCGGTGGCGGTCATCCCGCCCGCATAGCGAGCGCGGCGGCACTTTGCGACCCTCTTGCGCGGCTGCTGTGCCGCCTGCACAACAAGGCCATGAAATTCCCCGCCAAGACGCTTCTCGCCGCGCTGTTGCTGACCGCCCCGGTCCTCGCGCAACTCCCCGCGATCACGCCCGACATCCCGGCGAAGTTCGATTTTCCGGCGGGCGTGCTCAACTATGAGCGCCGCGAGGTCATGATCCCGATGCGCGACGGGGTGAAGCTCTTCACCGTCATCGTCGTGCCCAAGGGGGCTGCCCGCGCACCGATGCTGCTGACCCGCACGCCCTACAATGCGAGCAAGGCGACGAGCCGCAACGTCTCGCCCAATGCCGAGGCGATCCTGCCGGTCAGCGATGCCGAGTTCATCCGCGACAACTATATCCGCGTCTATCAGGACGTGCGCGGCAAGCATAAATCCGAGGGCGAATACGTCATGGTCCGCCCGTTGCGCGGCCCGCTCAACCCGACCGCCGTCGATCATGCGACCGATGCGTACGACACCATCGACTGGCTGGTGAAGCATGTGCCGGAGTCGAACGGGCGCGTCGGCATCACGGGGTCGTCGTATCCCGGCTTCACCTCGCTGATGGCGCTGATCGATCCGCACCCGGCGTTGAAGGCCGCGGTGCCGCAGTCGCCGATGGTCGACGGGTGGATCGGCGACGACTGGTTTCACAACGGCGCGTTCCGCCAGTCGAACTTCGACTATATCGCCAACCAGACCGCGATGAAGGACGACGAGAAGGTCGTGCCGACGGGCATCGCCGACAGCTATGCGCTGTATCTCGGTGCCGGGTCGGCGGGCGATTACGCGCGCAAATACGGCGTCGACGTGCTGCCTTTTGCGCGCAAGATCATGGAGCATCCCGCCTACGACGCCTATTGGCAGGGGCAGGCGGTCGACAAGCTGCTTGGCGGTCGCGCGCTGACCGTGCCGACGATGCTCGTCGTCGGCCAATGGGACCAGGAGGACAGCTACGGTGCGCCCGCCGTGTGGAAGGCGTTGCAGGCGAGCGCGGGCGACAAGCTCCACCTCGTCATCGGCCCGTGGCGGCACAGCCAGGTCAACTACGACGCCTCGGCGCTCGGCCCGCTGCGCTATCCGGAAGATACCGCGCTGGCGTTCCGGCGCGACACGATGAAGCCGTTCCTCGACCATTATCTCAAGGACGCATCCGATAAGGCTGGGGCACCCGCCGCCGACAGCCCTCGCGTGCTGACCTACCAGACCGGCGCGAACGTCTGGCAGAAATCGGCGCAATGGCCGCCCGCCGGGGTCACGATGACCCCGATCTATCTCGCGCCGGGTTTCGGCCTGAGCTTCGAGCGGCCCGCCAAGTCGGGCGACGACGCCTATGTCAGCGACCCCGCCAAGCCGGTGCCGTTCGTGCCGCGCCCCGGCAACATCGATGATGGGCAGGTCTGGAAGCCGTGGCTGGTCAGCGATCAGCGCAACGTCTCGACACGCACCGACGTGCTGACCTATGTCACCGCGCCGCTGACCAAGGCGGTGCATATCGCGGGTGCGCCGCTGGTCGACCTGCATGCGGCGACGAGCGGCACCGACAGCGACTGGGTGGTCAAGCTGATCGACGTCTATCCCGACGAGGTCGCGAGTGCGCCCGAACTGTCGGGCTATCAGTTGGGCATCGGCATGGAGATTTTTCGCGGGCGGTATCGCGACAGCTTCGAAAAGCCGAGCGCCATCCCCGCGAACAAGGTCCAGCGCTACCGTTTCGCGCTGCCCAACGCCAACCACCGCTTCATGCCCGGCCATCGCATCATGGTGCAGGTCCAGTCGAGCTGGTTCCCGCTGTACGACCGCAATCCGCAGTCGTTCGTGGCGAATATCTTCGATGCCAAGCCCGAGGATTACCGCGTCGCGACCCAGCATGTGTTTCGCGGCGGGGCGGAGGCGAGCGCGGTCGAGTTGCCGGTGGTGGGGGATTAACCCCCTGCTCCCTCCCCTCCCCGCGAAGCGGAGAGAGGGGAGGGTTGGGGTGGGGTGCTGCTACCCCGTGGTCCGCGTCTTGTGGTGAAACACCCCACCCCAACCCTCCCCTCTCTCGGTTCGCAAGTGCTCACCGGGAGGGGAGGCGGAAGGAGCGTCAATAATCCTTCTTCAACCGCAGGTTGACGCTCGTCCCGCCGATCGTCGCGACCTGGCTCAAAATCGACAGCGAGCGCGTCAACGACACCTCGATGTTCGTCGCGGTATAACCCTGCGCGTCCGACGCCAGTTCGACGTACAGCCGCCGCCCGATATATTGCCCCGCCGCGATTGCCGTGCGCCGCCCCGACACGGTATCGGCGGGCAGCACGCGCAGCCGGTCGATACCCAGTCCCTTGCGGACGAGATTGATCGGGTTGAGCCCCTCGCCCTTGCCGCCGCGCAAGGACGCGAGCGCGCCCGCGAGCTGCAGCGCTTCGGGCGCCGACAGCGTCGCGATGCCCGAGCCGAACAGCACGCGTGACAGCACTTCGTCCTGCGGCAGCGCGGGCACCGACCCGAAGGCGATCTCGGGGCGCAGCCCGGTGCCGGTGATGGTTAGCGTCGCGGTAAAGCTCGAACTCGTGTTCTCGGCGGCGATGTCGATGATCGGGTCGGGCGGGTAGCGCCCGTGAAAGCGCAGGTCGCCGCGCGTCAACTGAAAGCGCTTGCCGGCGAAATCATAATCACCGCGGATCAGCCGGACTCGCCCGCTGATCGCCGGGGCGAGCGTCGTTCCATTAATCGTCAGTTCGCCGCGCCAGTCGGACTGCAGCCCCATACCCTCGACGATGATGCGGTTGTTGGCGTCGACGGCGATCGCCAGTTCCCAGCGCGCCGGGCGTTCGGCGGGGACGATGCTGCGGCGGACGAGTTCAGCGTTGGCCTCGCGGACATTGAGGACCGGCACCTCGGTCGCCGCCGCACGCCCGATGCGGAAGCGCGCCTTGTCGGCGACGAGCCGGCCCGAGATCGTGCCGCCATCGCGGCCGCTGACGATGCGCAGGTCGCCCGTCACCGTCGCCGCGAGGTCGTCGCGCTTCAGGGCGTCGGCCTTGTTGAGCTTGAGCGTCAGGTTGAGCGGAAACCCCTGTTCGGCGGAGAAGCCGACGCTGCCGCTGCCCGCGACGGTGCCGTCCTTGCCGATCTGGCCGCTGAAGCTGGTCAATTCGAGGCGCGAGGCGGTGAAGCGGCTGTCGAGCCTGACCTTTTCGGCGACGGTACCGAGCGTGACGTTCTCGATGCGCGCGCCGTCGCTGCGGATGGTGCCGCTCAGCGTCGGTTCGCCGAGCCGCCCGCCGACATCGGCGGCGATCGTCACCGGACCGCGCACGTCGAGCGCCTCGATCCCCGCCAACGGCCACAGCGCCTGCGCCGGACCGATGAAGCGCGCCTGCGCGAACAACGGCGTCGCGAGCAGGCGTTCCAGAACCGGATCGCTGGCGTCGCCGGGAACCGCGCCGAGCTGCGCCTGGATGCGCCCCTCGACCGCGCCGCCGCGCACGACGACGGCGCGCGCGCTGCCGCCCGCCGGGGTCAGCGCGGCGTTGATCGCAAGGTCGATCGGCAGCGAAGCCGCCGCGAGGCCGGCGCGGCTGAGCCCGCCGACGCGAAGCGCTGCGGTGCCGCTGGGCAGTGCGCCGGGCGGCAATGCGAGGTCGAGCGTTCCCGACACCCGCCCGCCGAAATCGAACGCCGGATTGACGAGGGTGAGCAGCGACAGCCCGAGATTGTCGAGCCGCGCCTTGACCGCCAGCGTCTCGCCGAAGCGACCCGACACCTCGGCGCGTCCGTCGGGGGTCATCACCAGCACGGGCGCGAGCAGCCAGTCGCTGCCGCTGCGCGTCAGCACGGCGGCGCGGTCGAGGCCGATGCGGCGGCGGTCGAAGGTCCCGGTGCCGCCGATCTCGATCCGGTCGCCCGCGAAGTTTGCCCGCGCGGCGAGGGCGAACGGAGCCTGCCCGATACCCGCCGCGTCGAGTTTCGCGCTGCCGCGTCCGGCGCGATAGTCGATGGTGCCGCTCGCGTGGGTCAGCACGATGTCCTGGCGCCGCGCCTCGGCGATTTCGAAACGCCCGACGACGCTCGGTCCGGCGTCGGGGAGCAGGACGGTCGCCCGCAGGCTCGCCTTGCCGAGCGCCACCACCGGCGTCAGCGGCAGGCGCGCGTTGGCCGCATCGAGCGCCACGTCGGCACGCTGCACGACGCCCGCCGCCGCAAGCACGACATTGCCCTGGATACCCGCGCCGGCGATGGTCAGCCGTCCCGCGAAGGGTCCGGTGGGGGTTTGCGCGAGGCTGCCCTGCGCGGTCAGCCCGGCGAGCGTCAGCGCGGCGACGTCGACGGTCACCGGCTCGGCACCCGCGCGGATCAGGCCGCGCGCCGTCGCGTCGCCATAGCCTGTGCCGCCGGTCGCCTCGAAACGCCAGTCGCCGCCGCCCGCCGGGGCGACGCGCGCCGCGACCCGCGCGAGGCCGATGCCGAACCCCGGGCGCGCCAGCGTCACGTCGACCACCGGTGTCGCAATTGGCCCCGCGAGGCGCAGATCGAGCCGTCCGTAGCGCCGTGACACCCCGCCGCCGGTCAGCCGGACGATCTGGTCGGGGGCCCGCGTGCCACTCGCGGTCAGCGTCAGGCCGGGCGAATTCAGGCGCGCGTTGGTGAAGGCGAGGACATTGTCGGGGGTCAGCACGATGTTTGCGGCGATGCGCGGCAGCCCCTCGGTCAGCGAGGTGAAGAATGCACTGTCGAGGCGCGTCACCTTGACGCCGACGCTGCCCGCGACGCGCGCGCCGCGACCGTCGGGTACCGCGCGGAGGTCGGCGACGATGTCGGCCATCCCGACGCCGGGGACGAGGTAGCGGGGCAGGCTGCCGTTCAGCGCCACCGTGAAGCCGCCGCCCGCGAGGTCCGCCGACGCCACCGCGCGCCCGCTGAGCCGGTCGGAGCGCAGCGTCAGCGCGTTCGAGGCGAGGCTGCTGCCGCGCAGCGTCAGCGGCCCGGCAATGCGGACGTTGGTCAGCAGCGCGTCGGCGTCGGTGCCGAGACCCGTGACGCGCGCTGCGGTCGCGATGACGGGAATGACCAGCGGTCGCACCCCGCCCGCGACGCTGCCGACGGCCCGCACCCCTGTCGCGACGGTCTGGCCGTACGCCAGCGTCGTCGCCGTCGCGGCATAGTCGACGAGCGGCGCGCGGAAGGTCCCGGCGACCGTCGCGCGCAGCCGGATGTCGCGCCCGGTCAACCGCGTCGCCAGCGCACGCGGGTCGAGCAGGCGGGCGTCGATGGTCAGGTTGGCAAAGCGCTCGGCGGCGAAGTCGACCGTCCCTGCCGCGCTTGTCGTCAAAGCCCGCGATTTCACGCTGAATTGCGTCGCCGCGCGCCGCCCGTCGAGCGTCGCGCGCGCGTCTAGGTCTACACCACCGGCGGTGAGGCGCGCCGCTGCGCCCGACAACAGCGCCTGCGGCACTATGCGGCCTTTCAGGGCATAGCGCCCTGTCGCCGCGCTCAGCCGCAGTTCTGCGAGCGCCGCGCCGCCCAGCGTCGCGGTCGCGATGCCGCGCCAGTCGCGCCACGCGCCGTCGCCGACGATGCGCGCCGCGAGCGGGGCCTCGAGGCCGAGCAGTCCCGCGACGACGCCGCCCGCCGGGGCCGCGACGGTCGCATCGAGGTCGAAGCGGTCGCGATCGGGCTCGGCGTCGAGGTGCAGCCGCACGCTGTCGCCGCCCGTGCCGCCCGCCTCGATATCGAGCTTGGCGAGCCCGCCGACGCTGGTCGCACCGCCGCTGAGCGACACCACCTGCGTCGACCCGACAACCAGCTTCTCGAGGACGATGCGCGGCAGCGCGACCTCGATGGCGGCACGCACATCCGGGTGGCCCGGC
>CAXTSL010000025.1:4474-32566 GCA_964246975.1 uncultured Sphingomonadaceae bacterium | reverse complement strand
GCCGCGTTCCTTCTCGATGTCCATGTTGTCGAGCACCTGGCTCGACATCTCGCGCGCCGACAGCCCGCCGGTGGTCTGGATCAGCCGGTCGGCGAGCGTCGACTTGCCATGGTCGATATGCGCGATGATCGAGAAGTTGCGGATACGGTCGAGGGGGGCGGTCATTCGAAGGCGCTTAGCACCCCTGTTCGCGTTCGTCATGCTGGCGCAGGCCAGCATCCGTCCAGCCGCGCGCGGGAAGTTGGATGCTGGCGTTCGACGGCACGACGGGTAAAACGAAGACGGGGAGACGCACATGCTGCACGTCGCGATCGTCGGTTCGGGTCCGGCGGGGTTCTACACCGCCGAGGCGCTGGCGAAGGCGCTGGGGGAAGGCGTGCGGATCGACATCGTCGACCGGCTGCCGACGCCCTACGGTCTGATCCGCGCCGGGGTCGCGCCCGATCACCAGTCGATCAAGGCGGTCGACCGGCGCTACCACGCAACGGCGCTGCTGCCGCAGGTGCGCTTCGTCGGGCATGTCGAGGTCGGGAGCGACGTGTCGATGGCGGAGATGCGGGGGCTGTACGATGCCGTCGTGCTCGCGACCGGCGCGCCGCACGACCGGACGCTCGGCATACCGGGCGAGGACCTGCCCGGCGTGCTCGGGTCGGCGGCGTTCGTCGGCTGGTACAACGGGCATCCCGACTTCGCCGACCTCGACGTGCCGCTAGGGCATCCGGGCGCGTGCGTGGTCGGCAACGGCAACGTCGCGATCGACGTGGCGCGCATCCTCGCCAAGACGCCCGACGAACTGGCGGCGTCGGACATCGTGCGCCACACGCGCGACGCACTCGACCACAGCCGCATCGCCGACATCCACCTGATCGGTCGGCGCGGGCCGTATCAGGCGAGCTTCACCCCCAAGGAGATGGGCGAACTCGGGCATCTCGCGCGCGCGCAGCCGCTGGTCGATCCGGCCGTGCTGCCGCCCGTCGAGGGCGACGGGAGTCTCGAACCCGGCCTGCGCAAGACCGTCGGACACCTGCGCGCCTTCGCCGCCGCGCCGCCCCGCGCGGTACCCATCAAGCTGCGCTTCGACTTCCTGACGCGCCCCGTCGCGGTCGAGCAACACGACGGGCATCTGCGGCTGATCGTCGAGGCGACGCGGCTCGACGGCGACGCGGCGGTCGGCACGGGCGCGTTGCGCGGCATCGACTGCGGGCTGATCGTCTCGTGCATCGGCTACCGCACCGCGCCGCTCGGCGACGTGCCGTTCGATGCGCGGAGCGGGCGCTTCGTCAACGACGACGGGCGGATCGGCGAGGGGCTCTACGCCACCGGCTGGGCGCGGCGCGGGCCGAGCGGCACGATCGGCACCAACCGCCCCGACGGCCTCGCGGTCGCCGCGCGCATCGCCGCCGAGGTCGCGCCCGGCGGCCGGGCAGGGGGCGCGGGCCTCGACGCCCTGCTCGGCGCACGCGGCGTCGCCGCAACGGGCTTCGCGCACTGGCAGCGCATCGACGCCGCCGAGATCGCGGCGGCGCGGACGGGTGCGCCGCGCGAGAAATTCGTGCGCCGCGCGCATCTGGTCGCGGCGGGGGCGCATTGACGGCAGGTCGACGTCGGGCGGCGCAAGCCGCCCCCTAAAGCCCCGCGCGCGCCAGCGCCGCCGCCTGTCGCTCGACCATGACGCCCTCGTCGAACCCCTCGATCATCGCGTTGAACAGCGCGTACCAGTTGAGCTCCGCCTTCAGATGCATGAACACCCCGCCCAGCCCGATCGCCGCGCGGTCCATGAAGACGAATTCGCGCGGCACGGTGACCGTGCCGAGTTCGCGCAGACGGCGATGCACCGTCGCGGCGGTCTCGCGGCCATAGGTCGCGGGGTTGCCGCTCGCGTCGATCACCCGCCGCCGATCATCGAGCAGCGGGCCATAGAGGAACTTCGCCCAGATCAGCAGCGTGTCGATGATCTCGCGGCTGAGGCCGTTGAAGCCCCAGCGTTCGAACGCATCGACCGCAAGGTCCTCGTCGCCCGACTGCAGCGCACGGTAGAGATCGACGACGCCGCCGATGAAGCGCGGCGGGAAGACGCGCACGCAGCCGAAATCGAGCAGGTTGATGCCCAGATCGTCGCGCACGGTGTAGTTGCCGAGGTGCGGGTCGCCGTGGATGACGCCGAAATGGTGGAGCGGCAGATACCACGCGCGGAACAGGTTTTCGGCGATGCGGTCGCGCGTGCCCTGGTCGGCGCCCTTGAAGTCGAGCAGCGGGCGGCCGTCGAGCCACGTCATGGTCAGCAGGCGGCGCGTCGACAGTTCGGGCAGCACCTCGGGCAGATGCGTCGTCGCCTCGCCGCCCAGCATGTCGCGGTACAGGGAAAGGTTCTTCGCTTCGTGCGCATAATCGAGTTCTTCGCGTAAGCGATCGGCGAGTTCGCCGTGGATCTGACCGGTGTCGATCGACTTGTCGAAGCGCGCGTAGAGCGAGAACAACAGATCGAGCTGGCCCAAGTCGGCTTCGACGGCGCTCGCCATGTCGGGATATTGCAGCTTGGCCGCGAGCGCGCGCCCGTCGTGGCTCGTCGCGCGGTGGACCTGCCCGAGCGACGCGGCGGCGGCGGCGTCGTGCGCGAAGCTCGCGTACTTGCCCTCCCAGTCGGGGCCGAGTTCGCTCTTCATCCGCCGCCGCACGAACGGCCAGCCCATCGCCGGGGCGTTCGACTGGAGCTGCGCGAGTTCGGCGGCGTATTCAGGCGGCACCGCGTCGGGGATCGTCGCGATGATCTGCGCGATTTTCATCACCGGACCCTTGAGCCCGCCGAGCGCCGCGCGCAGCTGCGCCGCCCCCGCCGCCTTGTCGTGGCTGCCGCCGAACAGCCGCGCCGCACCCATCTGCGCGGCAAGGCCGAGGCCGGTGCCGCCGACCTTGGCATAGCGGGAAAGCCGACCGGTGAGCGAGTTGGTGTCTGCCATGGGGCGTGAGGTAGGACGGGGGAGGCGGGAGCGCTAGCGTGGCGGGGTGACGCTAGGCAATCCTCCCCGTCTTCGGGGAGCGGACCGCGCCGTCTTCACGGCGTGGTGGAGGGGCAGTCGTGCAAGACGCGGAGGTCGAAGCGAGAATGCCCTACGCTGCGACCGCCCGCCGCCGCCGCGCGACCGCGCCGGTCAGCCCAAACCCGGCGATCAGCATCGCCCATGTCGCGCTTTCGGGGACCGTTTCGACTGAAACGGTCGTAATCGTATCAACGCTCACCTTGCCTTGAGCAACGATAGTAACGCCGATGTATGACCCGTAATATGCGAAAATACCGTAAACAGTGGTACTGGAAACTCTTGCAAAATCATTGTCTAAAGATGCGAGCGTTTCATTATTTTCTGAGCTGAAATCGATGAGAGAGCCGTTACGATAGCTTTGGCTGGTGTACTGCATATATCCAGTCGTCATATAGGCGGATCCCTGACTTGGTCTGTCGGAAAGCGATACTGAGACACCGTTGATCGTTATCATAGCCTCGACAGGAGCCTGAAATATCGCTCCGGTCAGGGGATCATAACCTTTACCAAAGATATAGTCTTCCACTCCGGGCGTCGTCACTCGAGCGCCCAGTGTCGTATCGTAGGTAAATTGTGCGACGTAAGGCACCCCAGCCAAATTCACTTGAACAAAATTGCAGCGTCCGACCGAGAATACACAGAAGTCAACACCCTCCGTCAGCGTCCCCGAAAAGGTCACCTTCTTGATGACCGCCGCCGCCGGGGTGGCCACCGCCGCGGCGAGCGCCAGCGCGAGGATCGAAACTGCCTTCATGTGTTGCCCCTTGTCGCTGCCCGGCCCTGCCGGCATGGCGTCGAAAGGTGGCAAGCAAGAAACGTGCCGCCTGCAAGCGTAAATGTTTGTCGAGATATCGGAATTAGTTACGGAAACGTCTCGGAAATGTCGGGGCCGGAGTGTAAGATTTTCCGACACATTTGAGGGTTGGCGGCGGCGCGGCGGGGCGACGCGAGCTGGTTCTCCCCGTCTTCGGGGAGGGGGACCGCGCGACCTCTTCGGGCGCGTGGTGGAGGGGCAGCGCCGCGCGCCGCGTCGTTCGAGGCTGATCGACTGCCCCTCCACCGCGCCCTGAAGAAGGGCGCGGTCCCCCTCCCCGAAGACGGGGAGGATTACGAGGCGACCGCCCCCCAAACCCGCAGCGCCTGCGCCGTCTCCGCCACATCGTGCACCCGCACCCAAGCACAGCCCTGTGTCGCGCCGTGGAGCGCCAGTGCGAGGCTGCCGGGGAGGCGGTCGGCGACCTCGGCCCCGGTGAGCTTGCCGATGAGCGCCTTGCGGCTTGCCCCCAGCATCACCGGGGCGAGCCTCCCCAAGCGGTCGAGGGCGCGGAGGAGGGCGAGATTGTGGTCGAGGGTCTTGCCGAAACCGATGCCGGGGTCGACGACGATCTTCGCGCGGTCGATGCCCGCCGCGACGCAGGCGTCGATGCGCGCCGCCAGCCACGCCTCAACCTCGGCGACGACATCGGCATAGCGCGGGGCGGCCTGCATCGTCGCGGGCAAGCCGCCCATGTGCATCAGCACCACCGGGCAGCCGCGCGCCGCGACGACGCTCAGGCTGGCGGGGTCGTGGGTCAGCGCCGAGACGTCGTTGACCATGCTCGCGCCCGCATCGAGCGCGCGCGTCATCACGGCGGCGCAGCGGGTGTCGATGCTGAACGGGATGCCCGCGAGGCGGTCGAGGACGGGGCGGAGGCGCGCCAGTTCTTCGGCCTCCGAGACGAACGGCGCGCCGGGGCGGGTGGACTCGCCGCCGATGTCGACCATTGCCGCACCCGCGTCGATCATGGCGCGGGCGGCGGCGACGGCGGTATCTGGGTCGGCGTGGCGGCCGCCGTCGGAGAAGCTGTCGGGGGTGAGGTTGAGGATGCCGAGGACTTGGGTCACGCGATGCCAGCCCGTGGCGCGACCCCCACCCCGACCCTCCCCACTCTCCGGCTACGCCGGGGGGGGAGGGAGCAGTAAGGGGAGCGCGTACTGCCAAGCGGGTTCCCTCCCCCCCCGCGAAGCGGAGAGTGGGGAGGGCTAGGGTGGGGGCGCACCCGGTGTTTCAGGCTACCAAACCTTCACCCGATCCCCCGGCGCGAGGTACAGCGCCTCGCCCGGCTTGGACGGGAATGCCGCGTACCAGCTGTCGAGATTGCGCACGACGTTGGGGCGCAGGAAGCCTGCGGTGTGCGGGTCGGTCGTCGTCTGCTGGAGGAGGGCGGCATCGCGGTACTTCTGCCGCCAGACCTGCGCGAAGCCGAGGAAGAAGCGCTGGTCGCCGGTGAAGCCGTCGATGACGGCGGGCGTCTTGCCGTTCAGCGATTTGTGGTACGCGTCATAGGCGACGTTAACCCCGGCGAGATCGGCCATGTTCTCGCCGAGCGTCAGCTCGCCGTTGACGTGCAGCCCCGGCGCGGGCTGGTATGCCGCGTATTGCTTGACGACCTTGTCGGTCAGCGCGGTGAAGCGCTTGACGTCCTCGGCGGTCCACCAGTCGCTGAGCGTGCCGCGCTTGTCGAACTTGCGGCCCTGATCGTCGAAATGATGGCTGATCTCGTGGCCGATCACCGCGCCGATGCCGCCGTAGTTGACCGCCGGGTCGGCGTTGGGATCGAAGAACGGGGCTTGCAGGATCGCGGCGGGGAAGACGATCTCGTTCCATACCGGGTTGGCATAGGCGTTGACGGTCATCGGCGTCATCTCCCACTCGCTGCGGTCGATGGGCTTGCCGATCTTGTCGATCTCGCGCTGATACCGAAAACGCGCTGAGCGCATGCCATTGCCGAGCGCGTCGCCGCGCACGATGTCGAGCTTCGAATAGTCGCGCCACTTGTCGGGATAGCCGATCTTGGGGGTGAACACCGCGAGCTTGGCGCGCGCTTCGGCCTTGGTCTTGGGGTCCATCCACGTCAGCGCGGCGAGGCGTGCGTCCATCGCGGCGATGATGTTCTTGACCAGCTCGTCGGCCTTGGCCTTCGCGGCGGGCGGGAAGTATTTCTCGACGTAGAGCTTGCCCGCCGCCTCGCCGAGCGCGTTCGAGGTCGCGTCGACACCGCGCTTCCAGCGCGGCTGGTTCTCGGGCTGACCCGACAGCGCGGTGCCGCTGAACGCGAACTTCGTCGCGACGAATGCCTTGGGGAGCAATGGCGCCCAGCGGTCGAGGGTGCGGAAGGTGAGATACGCCTTCCAGGTGTCGAGCGGCTCGCTGGCAATGAGCTTCGCCGCGCCGGTAATCGCGCTCGGATTGGCGACGATGATCTCGGCCTGGCTGTTGACGCCGGCGGCGGTGAGCAGCGGCGTCCACGCGACGCCCGCGTACTGGCCTTCGATCGCGGTGCGCGCGACGGGATTGTAGAGCTTCTCGACCTGGCGCTGTTCAACCTGCGTCCAGTGCACCTTGGCGATCTTCTCCTCGAGGTCGTAGATCGCCGCCGCCTTGGCCGGAGCCTCGGGGATGTTGGCCAGCGTCAGCATGTCGACGATGTATTTCTTGTACTTGGTCCGCGTCTCGGCAAATTTCGGGTTCTTGGTGTCGAGATAATAGTCGCGGTCGGGCATGCCGAGGCCGCCCTGGCCGACGTACACGGCATAGACTTCGGGGTTCTTGAGGTCCTGCTGCGCGCCGACGCCGATGGGGGTCTCGGTGCCGTCGCGGCTGGCGTCGCCGAGCGCCTGCGCCAGTTGCGCGCGGTCCGAAATCGCAGCGATGGCGGCAAGGCGGGGGGCGAGCGGGGTCAGGCCCTTGGCCTCGATTGTCGCCTCGTCGACGAAGCTGGCGTAATAGTCGCCGACCTTCTGCGTCTCGCTGCCCTTGGCGGCGCCGGTCTGTTTCGCGGCCGCCTCGACGATGGTGCGGGTGCGCTCCTGGCTGAGGTCGCGAAGCTTGGTGAACATGCCGTAGTTCGAGCGGTCGGCGGGGATGGTCAGCGTCTTGAGGTAAGTGCCGTTGGTGTAGTTGCCCCAGTCGTTTCCGGGGGTCACGCTGCGGTCCATTCCCGCCACGTCGAAGCCGAAGCTGCCGTATTGCGGCTTGACGACAGGTGCGGCGGCGCGGCGCGGTGCGGGCTTGGCGGCGAGGGGAACGGTGCAGGCAAGGGCCGCAGTGGCGGCAAGCAAGGCAAAACGGCGCATTTTCACTCCCAAGGCAAATTTATGGCGCGCTTCTAGCGTGGCGATGGGGGGTCCGCCAGTGGCCCTCGCAGCGCTCAATGGCACTTGCCCGCGCCCGGTCCGCGCACGAACCGGCCTGCTGCATTGCCCGTCGGCTCGCCATCCTTCAGCACCTGCACCCCGTTGACGAAGACCTGCGAAACACCCGTCGCGTACTGCATGGGCCGGTCGTATGTGGCGTGGTCGGCGATCGTCGCCGGGTCGAACACGACGATATCGGCGTAGAAGCCCGGCTTGAGGCTGCCGCGATCGGCGATGCCCAAATTGGCGGCGGGAAAGCTGGTCAGGCGGCGGATCGCGTCGGGCAGCGTCGCCGTCTTCCCGTCGCGAACATACTTGCCGAGGAAGCGCGCGACATTGCCATAAGCGCGCGGATGAGTGCTCGATTTGAGGAAGACACCCTCGGGCGCGCTCGCTTCGGCGTCGGAGCCGAGCCCCACCCACGGCAGGCCGGTTTGGCGCGCGACATTCGCCTCGTCCATCAGGAAATACGCCGTGCCGACGCGGCTGCCGTCCTCGATGACGAGGTCGATCGCCGCCTCCTCGGGCGACACGCCGCGCATTCTGGCGACCTCGGCAAGCGTCTTGCCGGTGAGGGGCTTCAGCGCCTCGTTCTTGAAACCGAGCAGCAGCACCTTGTCGGGCGACCCCGCCGCGAGCAGCAGATTCTCCTGCCCCGGGAGTTCGTGGCGCATCTCAGCAACGACGCGCGCGCGGATCGCCGGGTCGCGCAGCCGCTCGGCCCATTTGTCGTATCCCCCCGCCTGCACCCACAGCGGCATCGCCGCGTCGAGCCCCGTCGCCCCGGCGGTGTAGGTGTACATGTCGGCGGTGATGCGCACCCCCGACGCCCGCGCCGCCTCGACCTGCGCGATCACCGCGTCGAGCTTGCCCCAGTTGGCGCGCCCCGCCTGCTTGAGGTGGTAGATCTCCGCCGGTCCGCCCGACGCCCGCGCGATCTCGATCAGTTCGCCAATCGCCTTGTCGATGTCGTAGCTCTCGTTGCGGATGTGGCTGATGTACAGTCCGCCGCATTTCGCGCTTTCGGTGGCGAGGGCGATCAGTTCGGGCGTTTCGGCGAAGAACGCCGGGGCATAGATCAGCGAGCTGCCGACCCCCATCGCGCCCTCGTCCATCGCGGCGCGCACCAGCCGGCGCATCTCGGTCAGCTGCGCGGGCGTCGGGTCGACATCGTCGAAGCCCAGGACATTCTCACGCACCGTCGTCGCGCCGACGAAGCTCGCGACGTTGGGCGCGATGCCGCGCTTTTCGAGCATCGCCAGATATTCGCCCAACGTCGTCCACGTGATCGGATATTTGATGTCGGCCTGTTGCTTCTCCGCATAGGCCTTGAGCGCCGGGCTCAGCGGCCCCATCGACTCGCCCTCGCCCATGACCTCGAGCGTCACGCCCTGCTTGATGTCGCTGACCGCGCGCCCGTCGGCGATCAGGCTCTCGGTCGCCCAGCTCAGCATGTTGACGAAGCCCGGCGCGACGGCGAGGCCGTGGACGTCGCGCACCGGCACGCCCTTTGGGGCATCGCCCTTGCCCGTCGCGACGATGCGGTCGCCCGCCACCTTCACCCAGCCGCGATAGCCGGGCGCGCCGGTACCGTCGTAGATCGTGCCGTTGGCGAGGACGAAGGCGGCAGGGGCTGGCGCGGCGGCAATCGGAGCAATGGCCAGCAATGCTGTCGACGCAGTCAATATCCCCCGGACGATGCCGCGCATTCGATTGCCCCCTGCCATTCGACGGGAAACAGGCTAGCGGCGGGACGCAGCGACTTCAACACGCCGCCGACACGACCCCGCCGCCGCCGAAGTTCTCATGCCAAGCGCGTCCGCATCGACGACAGCAACAGTCGCCACCACAGGCCATGCCGCTGGTCGAACAGCGTGCCCGGCATGCCGTGCCGGGCGACATGCGCCGGGGGCACGCTGTCCCAGCCCGAATGCTGCACCGTAACCCGTGTTTCGTCCCCGACCGCCTCGAAGCCGACCGCGACCTCGGTGGATTGCCCGAGCGCGAATGACGCCTGCTGCCAACCAAAGGCCAGGCGCTTGCCGACCTCCCACGTCGTCACCTCGCCGATCACGAAGACCTCGCCATCGGGCAGCCGCTCGACGAATCGGCCCGGCGCGTCGGCACGCGGCGGCTCGAACGCGACGCGACCGGGGCCGCGCGGGGTGAACGGGAACAGCGGGTTGTCCCGCCACCATTCGCCGATCTCCTCGGTGAAGACCGCGAACGCCCGCCCCGGCGGACCGGGGACGCGCAACGCCACGAGGATACGCGAGGTCATCGGCCGTCGCCACGGCTTTGCATATGCGCCTTGAAGGCGGTGAGCTGGCCGGCCCACAGCGCCTCGGTTTCCTTGAGCCAGCGCGCGAGATCGGCCATCGGTTCGGACCTCAGCCGATAGATTCGCACGCGCGCGTCGAAGCCGTCGTGGCGTTCCTCCACCCAGCCCGCCTGGCGCAGTGTGCGGAGGTGGCGGCTCATCGCGGGCGGGCTGAGCCCGGCGGCGATCGCCAGCTCGCCGGCGCGGCGCGGGCGTTCGCGGAGCAGTTCAACGACCCGCCGCCGCTGCGGGTCGGCGAGCGCCGCCAGCGTCCGGTCGAGCCGCGCCGCCGCCGCGTTCACGACCAGATCTTGGTCTTCAGCCCCGTGTCGCGGTCCCAGTCTGCGGGCGCGACCTGTGCGACGGTCTGCCCGAAGGTCCAGATAT
This sequence comes from uncultured Sphingomonadaceae bacterium, assembly GCA_964246975.1. Classification (GTDB taxonomy): domain Bacteria; phylum Pseudomonadota; class Alphaproteobacteria; order Sphingomonadales; family Sphingomonadaceae; genus Glacieibacterium. The sequence goes on along the minus strand of CAXTSL010000025.1, from coordinate 22,645 downwards.
GGCCTTCCGGATCGCGGGCGCGATAGGTCCGGTCGCCATAGAACTGCGTTTCGGGTTCCATCAGGATGTCGGCCCCGGCGCCGCGCGCGTGCTCGCAATGGGCGTCGATGTCGGCGGTCATTTGCACATGCACCGTCTGGGTGTTCTTGCCGCCGAGGTTGGCGGGGCTGCGATGGTCGTCGCTCCATTCGTTGCCGACCATGATCCAGCCGTCGCCGAAGACCATTTCGGAGTGCGCGAGCTTGCCGTCGGCGTCGGTGATCAGCATCGCGGGCTCGAACCCGAACGCAGTCTGCAGCCATTCGAACGCCGCCATCGCGTCCTTGTAAACGATAGCCGAGACGACTGCCGGTCGCTTCGCCATGTCTGCCATGGTAGTTCTCCTTGTCGTCATAATTTAACGCACAAGAGAATTATATCGTCAAGCGGGCATCTGGGTACGCCCCAGGTTGCTCCGCTGGAGCGAGAGAGAAATGGTGCAAAGCAGTTCGCGGTACGCGACGGGCTTGGGCGTCAGCGTGTCAGCCATATCGCGAGACTCGTGACGAAGGGTGCGACCAGCACGCCGACGATCGCCGCGGGCGCGAGCGGATGCGCGAAGTTGATCGTCCAGCCGAACGCCGGGCGATACCTCGGTACCCAGAAGCGCCGGTCGGCGCGCGCGAAATACAGCTTGATCGGACCACGCGTCCAGTTGCGCGGATCGGCGTGAAAAGCGTCGTCGGACATCACGGGCTACTCGAAGCGATGCCGCAGTCTAATGCCGTATCGAGCGGCGTTCTACATCGTTCTTGCGCTGCCAGCCTCGCATCAGACCGCGCGCGAGAACTGGTTCCTATGCCAGCGTGTCGCGCGCAGCCCGAGGCCCGCGATGCCGAAACCGCCCAGCAGCAGCGCCCAGCTTGCCGGCTCCGGCACCGCCGATACCTTGCTCACCGCGACGTTGTCGAACTGGGCAAAGCGATCGACCGCCAGGTCGATCGAGCGGAGACCCGTCTCGTTGAAGCTGTACGGGGTCAGGAAGCGCGTCGTCGTTGCGATCACAGAACTTGTCGAGCCGCCATCGCGATTGAAGGTGAAGGTTACCGTCGGGTTGGCGAATACGTTTCCGATCTGGCCGTAAACATGCGCGATGCCAATACCGGCGAAGTCGAACAGACCGCCGTCGATGCGCGCCAAACGCAAGGTCTGGTCGCCGATATTCGTCGCCAGCGCCGCGCCGCCCGGGTCGGCATTGAACTCGTTGCCGCGGCTCCAGAATGCCAGCGAATTCGACGTGTCGACGCTCGGCGTGAAGCGGTAGCCCTGGGTCACGAAGGTCGACGTCAGGCTGAAGCGACCGGAGGGACTACCGTCGTTGGCGAATTCACTGAAATCGAGAACCGTTGCACCGCCAGCAAGCGGGCAAAGGCCGAGGCAAAGCGCGAACACGATATTGAACCGACGCATCTCGAAACCCCTTGTGAAACTTCGCCCTCGGTTTTTGGGGCGTGGTCGATACTCGATACATCCCCATTTGGGGGGTGCGACATTTGAAACTGCGAAAATCATTCGAACGACTTATATCGGCATATGGCCCTCCCCCCCATCCTGTCCGACTGGTTCGCGTCGCGCGGCTGGGCGGTGCGGCGGCATCAGCTAGAAATGCTCGATGCGGCGCGGGCCGGCGACCACGCGCTGCTCGTCGCGCCGACGGGGGCGGGGAAGACGCTGGCGGGGTTCCTGCCGAGCCTTGCCGATCTGATCGCCAACCCCGTCGAGGGGCTGCACACGCTCTACGTCTCGCCGCTGAAGGCGCTGGCGGTCGACGTGCAGCGCAACCTGCTCAACCCCATCAAGGACATGGGCCTCGACATCCGCGTCGAGACGCGCACCGGCGACACGCCCTCGGATCGCAAGCTGCGCCAGCGCGAGCGCCCGCCGCAGATGCTGCTGACGACGCCTGAATCGCTGGCGCTGCTGATCTCCTACCCCGACGCGGCGCGGATACTCGGCAGCGTCAAGACGATCATCGTCGACGAGGTCCATGCCTTCGCGACGACCAAGCGCGGCGACCAGCTCAACCTCGCGATGGCGCGTTGTCAGGCGCTCAGCCCTGGCCTACGCCGCGTCGGGCTGAGCGCCACGATCGCCGACCCCGAGGCGTACCAGGGCTGGCTCGCGCCCGACGCGGACGCCAGCGCGGTGCGGCTGGTGCGGGGCGACCCCGGTGCCGAGCCCCACGTCCAGATCCTCGTTCCCGACGGGCGCATCCCCTGGGCGGGGCACAACGGTCGCTATGCCGCAGGCGAGGTCATCAAGCTGATCGCGCGCGCGCGGCTGACCATCGTCTTCGTCAACACCCGCGCCGTCGCCGAGCTGGTCTTCCGCGACCTGTGGGCGGTCAACGACGACGCGCTGCCGATCGGCATCCACCACGGCTCGCTCAGCCCCGAGGCACGGCGCAAGGTCGAGGCGGCGATGTCGACCGGACGCCTGCGCGCCATCGTCGCGACCGCCAGCCTCGATCTCGGCATCGACTGGGGCGACGTCGACCTCGTCGTCCAGATGGGCGCGCCGAAGGGATCGAGCCGCCTGCTCCAGCGCATCGGACGCGCCAACCACCGCATGGACGAGGCGAGCGAGGCGGTCGTCGTACCGGGCAACCGCTTCGAATATCTCGAATCGCTCGCGGCGCGCGACGCGGTCGAGGCGGGCGAACTGGACGAGGACCGCTTTCGCCCCGGCGGTGTCGATGTCCTCGCGCAGCACATCATGGGGTGCGCCAGCGCCGCGCCGTTTGCCGCCGACGATCTGTTCGCTGAGGTGCGGTCGAGCGCGCCTTACGCCGGGCTCAAGCGCGTCGAGTTCGACCGGACGCTGGGCTTCGTCGAGAGCGGCGGCTACTCCCTACGCGCCTACGACCGCTACAAGCGGCTGACCAAGGGGCCGGACGGCCTCTATCGCGTGACCCACCCTCGCATGGCGGTGCAGCACCGGCTCAATTCGGGCACCATCGTCGAGGCCGCCGCGCTCAACGTCAAGTTCGGGCGGCGCGGGCGCAGCCTCGGCAAGGTCGAGGAGTGGTTCGCGTCGCAGCTGCGCCTCGGCGACAGCTTCATGTTCGCGGGCCAAGTCATCGCCGTGACAGGCTTCGAGGGCCCCGACATGTTCGTCAAATTGTCGAAGGGCGACCCGCGCGTCCCGACCTATGTCGGGGGCCGGATGCCGCTGTCGACCAACCTCGCGCGCCGGGTCCGCGAGCTGTTCAACACGCCCGAGCGCTGGCGGGAAATGCCCGCCGACGTGTGCGAGTGGCTCGACTGGCAGCAGCGGCGCTCGCGCCTGCCCGGCCTCGACGACCTTCTCGTCGAGACCTTCGAGCGCGACGGACGGCAGTTCATGGTCGCCTATGGGTTCGAGGGGCGCAACGCGCACCAGACGCTCGGCATGCTGCTGACGCAGCGCATGGAGGCGGCGGGATTGCAGCCGCTCGGCTTCGTCGGCAGCGACTATATGCTCGCAGTGTGGAGCCTCGTCCCCGTCACCGACCCGAAACCCCTGTTCTCGCCCGATATCTTCGAGGAGGAACTCGCCGAATGGATCGCCGCATCGCCGTTCCTCAGGCGGGCCTTCCGCGAGGTCGCGATCATCGGCGGGCTGATCGACCGCGCGCAGCCGGGGCAGCACAAGACCGGCAAGCAGGTGACGTTTTCGAGCGACCTGATCTACGACGTGCTGCGCCGCCACGAGCCCGACCACCTGCTGCTGACGGCGGCGTGGACCGACGCGCGGTCGAAGCTCACCGAGATCGAGCGGCTGGCGGGGCTGCTCGACCGCGCGCAGGCGAAGATGGTCCACGTCCACCTCGACCGCGTATCGCCGCTGGCGGTGCCGGTGCTGCTCGAAGCCGGGCGCGAGCGGGTGTTCGGCGCGGCTGACGACGCGCTACTGTTGGAAGCGGACGCCTTGGCGCGCGAGGCGGCACCGGGGGTTGGCGATGAACGGAACTTTCCCGAAAGGTCCCGAATCCCGAGGTCATAGGCGCACAACCGCGCCGGGCGGGGCTTGCCTATTGCGGGTCGCCCGGCTGTCAGCCTCGCAGCCATCATCGCACGATGGCTCAGAGACCGTACGCCGGGGCGCACCCGATCCGAGCTACGCCGGCAACCCGTTCAGAAAGCTCAGCAGATCCGCGCTGACGCGGTCCTTGTGCGTCGCCAGCACGCCATGCGGTGCGCCGTCGTACTCGATCAGCGTCGCGCCGGGGATGGCGCGCGCCGCGACGCGGCTGGAGATGTCGATCGGCACGTTCTTGTCTGCGTCGCCATGGATGATCAGCGTCGGCACGGTGAAGCTCGGCAGGTCGGGACGGAAATCGGTGCGACCGAAAGCCCCGACGCAATCGAGCGTGCCCTTGAGGCCCGCCTGCAGCGCCATGCCCACCGACCAGTCGACGACCTCGGCGCTGACCGGGCTCGAAATCAGCCCGACGCCGTAGAATTGCTTCATGAAGGTCGCGAGGAACGCCGGGCGGTCCTTTTTGAGATTGGCGGCGATCTCGTCGAACATTGCGCCCGGCGCTCCGTCGGGGTTGGTGTCGTCCTTGAGCAGATACGGCACCACCGACGACACCAGCACCGCCGCGCGCGCGACGCCGGGGTGACGCGTCAGGAAGCGCGCGACCTCGCCGCCGCCCATAGAGAAGCCGACGAGCACCGGATCGTCGGCCTCGGTCGCCTCGATCACCGCCGCCAGATCGTCCGCCAGCGTGTCGTATTCGTACCCGTCCCACGGCTGTTCCGAGCGCCCGAAGCCGCGGCGGTCATAGGCGATGACGCGGTAGCCGCCGTCCGCCAGCGCCAGCGCCTGATCATCCCAGCTGTCGGCGTTCAAGGGCCAGCCGTGGATCAGCACGACCGCCGGACCCTCGCCCCATTCCTTGATGTAGAGTTCGATGCCGTCCGAGCCTTCGACATAGGGCATGGGTCTTCTCCTGGGTTTCGGCACCAGCAACGCGCCGCTGCGGCATCGTATCCGTGCGTTTAAATCGCGCTGTGACGCACGCGCGTTGCGGTGCTATGACGGTCGCCGACAACCCGGGGGCGGGAGGAGTACGCACGTGTCGCGCATCAACTGGAAGCTCGCAGGCCCGCTTGCCGCACTGGCGCTGATCCCCGCCAGCGCCGCCGTCCACGCCGCCGCCGAAAGCGACACCTACAAGCAGCTCGACGCGCTGATGGACGTATTCGAGCGCGTGCGCACCGACTATGTCGACAAGACCGACGACAAGAAGCTCATCGAGGGCGCGATCAACGGCATGCTCGCCAGCCTCGATCCGCACTCTTCGTACCTCGACGCGCGCGACTTCGCCAACATGCGCCAGACCACCGACGGCGAATACGGCGGCCTCGGCCTGACCGTCTCGGCCGACGAGGGCGCGGTCAAGGTCATCGCACCAACCGACGATACCCCCGCTGCTCGGGCGGGGATCAAGGCGGGCGACTACATCACCCACATCGACGGCGAGCTGCTCTACGGCACGACGCTCAACGACGCCGTCGACAAGATGCGGGGGAGCCCGGGCACGACGATCAAGATTACGGTCGTGCGCGAGGGCGCGCCCAAGCCGATGGACTTCACGCTGCGCCGCGAGGTCATCCAGATCCGCCCCGTCAAGATGAGCGTCGTCGGCAACGTCGGCGTCATCCGCATTTCGGCGTTCAACAAGAAGACCGGCGAGGCGACGCGCACGGCGGTGACCGACATCGAGAAACAGCTCGGCGCGAAGCTCGCGGGCTTCGTCGTCGACCTGCGCTCGAACCCCGGCGGCTTGCTCGACCAGGCGATCGAAGTCAGCGACGTCTTTCTCGACCACGGCGAGATCGTCTCGCAGCGCGGGCGCACCAAGGCCGACATCCAGCGCTACTACGCCCGCGCCGGCGACCTGACCGAGGGTCGCCCGGTCGTCGTGCTCGTCGACGAAGGCTCGGCGTCGGCATCGGAGATCGTCGCGGGGGCGCTGCAGGATCACCGCCGCGCCGTCGTCATCGGCGCACGCACCTTCGGCAAGGGCTCGGTGCAGACGCTGCTGCCGCTCAGTCCCGACACCGGGCTGCGCCTGACCACGGCGCGCTATTTCACGCCTGCCGGACGCTCGGTGCAGGAGGGCGGCATCGAGCCCGATATCGGCGTGCCGCAGCTCAGCGACGCGACGGTGCGCGACCGCCCGCGCCTGCGCGAGGCCGACCTGCGCCGCCATTTGATCAATGAGATCAAGGCGGTCGACGACAAGCTGATCGAAGCCGACGCCAAGCCCGACCCGCGCTTCGTGGAGACCGCAGACAGCTTGAAAAAGGCGGGGGTGACGGATTATCAGCTGACCTATGCGGTCAAGCTGCTCGAGCGACTGGGCGCGGCGGCCCCGGTGCGGGTGGCGGCGGCGGGGTGACTTTCTTCCCCCTCCCCAACAGGGGAGGGGGAAGACCTCGGCCTCTCACCCTGCTATCCGCCCCGCACGCCCCAATCCGAATCGGAGCCCCGCCCCGTGCTTCGCCGCCTCTACGACTGGCTGCTCGCCGTCGCCGCGCGCCCGCGTGCCGAGCGCTGGCTGATCCTCGTCGCGTTCATCGACGGCGCGCTGTTCACCATTCCGCCCGAGCTGATGCAGGTGCCGATGTCAATCGCGCGGCCCGAGCGCGCGTTGCGCTATGCGCTCGTCGCGACGCTGGCGACGGCGCTGGGGGCGGTCGTCGCCTATCTGATCGGCGCGGGGTTGTTCGAGGCGGTGGCGTTGCCGCTGCTGCGCTTCCTCGGGCGCGAAGCCGAGTTCCGCCTGTTCGCGACCGATGTCGCGGGCAATTTCCTGCTCTGGCCGCTGGCGTTCTTCGCCGCGCCGATGCCGGCGGGCGTCGCGGCGGGCAGCGTCCATCTCGGGCTCGCGCTGGCGCTGATCGCCTCGGTGGTCGGGCGCGGCGCGCGCTTCCTGATCGTCGCGCTGCTGCTCCAGCGTTTCGGCAAGGGCGCCGAACACTGGATCGAGGCACATTTCCACCGCTTCGTCGTCGGCATGGCCGCCCTGCTCGCGGCGGTGGTGGTGGTCAAATATGCGCTCTGAGGTCCGCGCCAACGGGCTGGTCGTCGTCGGCTCCGCCGCGCTGATCGGCGGCGCTCTGGCGTTCCAGTATCTGGGCCACATCCACCCGTGCGAGATGTGCGTGTGGCAGCGTTGGCCGCACGGCGTGGCGATCCTGCTCGGGCTGCTCGCGCTCGCGCTGCGCTCGAACCGCCTGCTTGTCGCCCTGGCGGCGCTTGCGGTCCTGGCCAGCGGCGGCATCGCGATGTTCCATGTCGGCGTCGAGCAGCATTGGTGGCCGGGCATCACCGCGTGCGCCGCGGCCGCCGCGCGCGGGACAGCCGAGGATATCATGCGCGACATTCTGGCCACCCCGCTGGTGCGCTGCGACGCCATCGCATGGTCGCTGTTCGGCATTTCGATGGCAGGGTGGAACGCGATACTCTCGACGCTGACCGGCGGAGGCGCGCTATGGCTACTGACACGACGACCCTGACCCGCCTGCCGGGCTCCCGCCGCGACGACACCGATGCGATGATCCGCTTCGACCATGCGGGCGAATACGGTGCGGCGCGTATCTACGCCGGGCAGCTTGCGGTAATGGGCGCGCGCGCGCCGGGCAGCGCGGCGATCGCGCGCATGAAGCAGCAGGAGCAACGCCACCTCGACGTCTTCGACGCCATGCTGACCGCGCGCCGCATCCGCCCGACTTTGCTCGGGCCGCTGTGGCATGTCGCGGGCTATGCGCTCGGCGTCGGCACCGCGCTGCTTGGGCCGCAGGCGGCGATGGCCTGCACCGCGTCGGTCGAGACCGAGATCGACGCGCACTATCAGGCGCAACGCGACGCGCTTGCGGGCACCGACCCCGAACTCGAAGCGCACATCGCCGATTTCCAGGCCGAGGAAGTCGAACACAAGGCGACCGCGCTCGAACACGGTGCGGAAGGTGCATTCGGCTACCCGCTGCTGTCGGCGGTCATCCGCGCCGGGTGCCGCGTCGCGATCGCGGTGTCGGCACGGGTCTAGGCGCAGGGATGACGCGCCGGGGCTGCACGCGTATAGCTGGGCCTCAATTCCGACGAGTCCTGCCTTGACCCAGACCTATCACGTCAAATCCTTCGGCTGCCAGATGAACGCCTATGATGCCGAGCGCATCGGCGAGCTGCTCGAGGGCGAGGGGCTGATCGCCGAGGGCATCGAGGGGGCGGACATCGTCGTCCTCAACACCTGCCATATCCGCGAGAAGGCTGCCGAGAAGGTCTATTCGGACATCGGGCGGCTGCGCGCGCGGGACGGCGGCGCGCCGCGCATCGTCGTCGCGGGCTGCGTCGCGCAGGCCGAAGGCGCGGAAGTGCTGCGCCGCGCGCCCGCCGTCGATGTCGTCGTCGGGCCGCAGGCGTATCATCGGCTGCCCGAGCTGCTGCGGCGCGGCGCGCGCGCGGTCGACACCGACATGCCGGTGGTTCCCAAGTTCGACGCCCTGCCGGCGCGGCGCGCGCAGGTCCCCGCCTCGGCGTTCCTCACGGTGCAGGAGGGGTGCGACAAGTTCTGCACCTTCTGCGTCGTGCCCTATACGCGCGGCGGCGAGGTCTCGCGGCCCGTCGCGGCGGTGCTGGGCGAAGCGCGCGCGCTGGCGGCGGCGGGGGCGCGCGAGCTGACTTTGCTCGGGCAGAACGTCAACGCCTACCATGGGGCCTACCACGGCGACGACGGGGCCGGGGGGACGCTGAGCCTTGCCGCGCTGATCCGGCGGGTCGCCGCCATCCCCGGTATCGCGCGCATCCGCTACACGACCTCACACCCGCGCGACATGAGCGACGACCTGATCGCCGCGCACCGCGACGTCCCCGCGCTGATGCCCTACCTGCACCTGCCGGTGCAGGCGGGGTCGGACCCGCTGCTGCGCCGCATGAACCGCGCGCACACGCGGTCGTCGTATCTGGCGCAGATCGCCGACATCAAGGCGCGCGTTCCCGGCATCGCGATCTCGGGCGATTTCATCGTCGGCTTCCCCGGCGAGACCGATGCCGACTTCGACGCGACGCTGAGCCTCGTCCGCGAGGTCGGCTATGCGCAGGCGTACAGCTTCAAATATTCGCCGCGCCCCGGCACCCCCGCCGCCGTCATGGCCGAGCCGGTGCCCGAGGCGGTCAAGGATGCGCGCCTTGCGGAATTGCAGCGCGTCATCGGCGACGGTGCGCTGGCGTTCAACCGCGCCTCGGTGGGTCGCGTCTGCGATGTGCTGTTCGAACGCCCCGGTCGCCGCCCCGGCCAGCTGATCGGCAAGTCGCCGTGGCTGCAGTCGGTTTTCGTGAGTGACCCGGCTTTGCAAATCGGCGACATTGCCCAAGTCGAACTGATCGACGCGCAGCCCAACTCGATGGAGGGACGATTGACCACCCGCGCCATGGCCGCCTGAGTGGCGAAACCCAAGTCGACGTCCAAGGGACGGTCCGGCGGCTCCGCCAGTGGTGGATCGGCGCGTGGCGGCGGTCGGGGCGCACCGCCGCGCGGCCCCAGTGGCCCACCGCCCGCCGAGCGCGTCCGCATCGAGGTCGAGTTCGACCGCCCGCAACTGCTCGGCCCGCTGTTCGGCCAGTACGACCAAAACCTCATCGCGCTCGAAAACCGCCTTGGCGTCTATATCGCGGCGCGCGGCAACCGCGTTACCATCGAGGGCGAGGCCGACAGTGCGGCGCGCGCGCGCGACGTGCTGACCTCGCTCTACAACCGCGTCGCGCAGGGGTTGGGTGTCGAGACCGGCGATGTCGACGGTGCGGTGGCGCTGAGCAACGAGCCGTCGCTGTTCGGGCTGGCCGCCGCCGACGCCAACCCCGGCAATGCCGCCGCGATCCGGACGCGCCGCAAGACCATCGTCGCGCGCTCGCCGACGCAGGTGAAGTACATCGAGGCGCTGGGGTCGAAGGACGTGATCTTCGCGCTCGGCCCCGCCGGGACCGGCAAGACCTATCTCGCGGTGGCGCAGGCGGTGAGCCAGCTCGTCGCGGGGTCGGTCGACAGGCTGGTGCTGTCGCGCCCGGCGGTCGAGGCGGGCGAGCGGCTCGGCTTCCTCCCCGGCGACATGAAGGACAAGGTCGATCCCTATCTGCGACCCTTGTACGATGCGCTCTACGACATGCTGCCCGCCGAGCAGGTCGAGCGGCGGTTGGCGTCGGGCGAGATCGAGATCGCGCCATTGGCGTTCATGCGCGGGCGCACGCTGGCGCACGCCTTCATCATACTCGACGAGGCGCAGAACACGACGCCTTTGCAGATGAAGATGTTCCTGACGCGCTTCGGCGAGGGCAGCCGCATGGTCGTCTGCGGCGACCCAAACCAGGTCGACCTGCCCAACCCGGCGTCGTCGGGGCTGGCCGACGCGGTGCGCAAGCTCGAGCAGCTCGACGGCATCGCGACACTGCGCTTTTCGTCGCGCGAGGTTGTGCGCCACCCGATCGTCGGGCGCATCGTCGAGGCGTACGAGGGGGTGGCGGAGGCTAGCTGATGCCGTTGCCGAGACGGTTGGCGCGGCCTATATGGTCTGTGTGAACGAGGTGTAACTATGGCCAGCCGCGCGGACGATAAGGTGCATTTCGATCTCGCGATGTCGCCATTGGCGAACGCCGAAATCGAGTCGATCGCCAGCTCGCAGCGGATTTCCCCGGGCGAGGTCGTGTCGCGCGCCGTCGACTTCTTCATTCAGCTCGAAAAGGCGCGCAAGGACGGCCAGACCGTCGGCTTGCTCGACGCCGACAAGAAGCCGGTGCTCGAGTTCGTCGGGCTTTAATGGCGATCCTGCCGTCGGAACCGGCGTTTAGTCCGCGTACGCACGATCTCACCGCGACGCCCAAACGCAGTAGCGCCGACATCCAGCTCGACCGGCATATCAAGCGCTGGACCTTCTATCTCGCCATGCTGCTCCTCCTCATTGTCGCTCTCGGTGCGGCGTATCTCGCGTTCATCGCACCCGCGACGCTTGCCGACGCCGCCACCAAGGAATGGGCGCGGGCGACACTGTCGGCTATCGTCGGCGGTGTCGTCGGCTACGCCTTCGCCAAGAAATAATGATCGTCGTCGAGACCACCGTCGCCGCCCCTGGCTGGGACGCCGCCACCGACTGGGAGTCGCTAGCCAGCCGCACCTGCGCTGCGGCGCTTGCCGAGACGCCGCATGCGGGACTCGACCGCGCGGGTTATGCCGTCGAAGTCGCGGTGCGGTTGACCGACGACGCCGAGGTCCGAACGCTCAACGCCCAGTATCGCGGCAAGGATGTGCCCACCAACGTGCTGAGCTTCCCGATGGTCCAGCCCGACCTGATCGAGGCGCTGTCGGCGGGCGATGACGGCGAGACGCTGCTTGGCGACATCGTCCTTGCGTGGGAGACTGTCGCATGCGAGGCCGCCGACAAGCATCTCGCGCCGCCCGCGCACGCCGCGCACCTGATTGTGCATGGGCTTCTCCACCTGCTAGGCTACGACCATGACGACGATGCGCGGGGCACGCTGATGGAAGCCATGGAGACGGCGGCGCTCGCCCGCCTGGGCCATGCCGACCCCTATGCGGCCTGAATCCGGACGATGAGCGAACCCCGAAGTAGTGGCAGCGATTTCGGCACCCGCCTGTGGCACGGGCTGCGCACGCTGCTGACTGGCACCGATGCCGAGCCGTCGCTGCGCGCCAGTCTCGAGGAGGCGATCGACGAGCACGCGGCGGCCGGCGAGGCGGGCGACGACCTGTCCCCCATCGAGCGCACGATGCTCAAGAACCTCCTCCATTTCGGCGAGCGCCTCGTCGGCGACACCGCCGTGCCGCGCGCCGACATCATCGCTTTCGACGTCGCCGACAGCTTCGCCGATCTCGTCGCGCGCTTTCGCGAGGCGGGGCACAGCCGCATGCCGGTCTATCGCGGCAGCCTCGACGAGGTCATCGGCATGATCCACATCAAGGATGTCTACGCGCGGATCAGCGAGACCTTCTCCGACGCCGTGTCGAGCAAGCCCTACGAGCATATTCCCGTCGAATCGCTGCTCCGCGATGTTCTCCACGTGCCCGAGTCGATGCGCGTCCTCGACCTGCTGGCGCGGATGCGCGCCGGGCAGACGCACATGGCGGTGGTCGTCGACGAATATGGCGGCACCGACGGCCTCGTGACCATCGAGGACCTCGTCGAGGAGATCGTCGGCGACATCGAGGACGAGCACGACGAGCTGGCGGAGAAGCAGCTCCTCGAAATCGGCGAGGGCGTCTACGAAGCCGACGCGCGCCTTGACCTCGGCGAACTCCACGCCGCACTCGGCGTCGACCTCGCCAACGACGACATCGGCGAGGATGTCGACACGCTGGGCGGCATGGTCTTCATGCTGGCGGGTCGGGTGCCGGCCATCGGCGAGACAGTCGACCACCCGACGGGTTGGAAGTTCGAGGTCATCGACGGCGACCCGCGCGTCGTGCGGCGCGTTCGGCTGTATCCGCCGGAGGGGGCTGCGGCATAGGCGCGGTTGCCGGAGGCGGGTTGTCGAGGCGACCGCGCGCCGGAGCAACGCCGTTGCCTGCCGTTCCTCGCTACCCCAGACCGCTGCGGAACCTCCGGCTGCCCGCGACCTTCGCACCGCTCGCCAGCGCGACTTCGAAGTCGCCCGCCGGGGTCGTCTCGACAGCGAGCACGGCCGCGGCGCGGACGAGGCGCGAGCGGTGGATGCGGACGAAGCCGTGGCCGCCGAGTTCGTCCGCGACCGACGCCAGCGTCGCACGGTGGAGGACGGCCCCGCGGTCGGTGTGCAACTCGACATAATTGCCCGCCGCCTCGACGCGCTCGATTTCGTGCGCCGCGAACCACCGACGCCGGGCACCGTCACGGACTTCGAGCCGGAACGGCGACGTCAGCGCGCGATCGGCCGCGGGCGGGGGGACCGGGCCACTGCGGCTTGCCGCCATCCAGCGGTCGGCGGCGGCCCCCATCCCGGCGAACACCAGCACCGACAACAGGTCCTTGCGCCACTCGTAGACGACGTGCGCCCACGTCCAGTCATAGTCGTAGCGCGCCCCGAGCGCCGCATAGACCGTGCTGCGCGACGCCGCGAGCCACGCGATGTGGAGGCCGCAGACCGGCACGCTGAGCAGCAGCAGCGCCGCCACCGCCGTCGCCCAGCCGAGGCGCGGCGGGCGCAGCGCGCGGGCGATGCGGATCAGCGGCAGCGCGGCGGCGATCCAGAAAGCGGCGCTGGTCATCTCCCACGCCCAAGGTTCCCACGCGTCGAGGCGGCCCGTCGAATCGTCCCAGACGGTCAGCGCGTTGACCGTCGCGAAGCCGAGCGTCACCGCCGCGACCAGCGCCAGCACGGAGCGTTCGGGCAGGCGGGCATCGGGCGACGGCAGCCTGGGCCCCGTCGCCGGGCCGCTCGTCCCGTCCGGCGCGCCGTTGGTCCCGCTCACCCCGCCTCCATCCCCTTGGACCCGCCAGCCGTCCCGCCGCGGCTGACCGGCGCGACGCGCCACCATAGCCTTGGCGCATCGACAATAAAATCCGGGTGATGCCCATGACCATGCCGACGACCACGCCGACCACCACCCCGACGCCATCGCTGCCGGGCGGACGTCGCTACGATCTCGACTGGTTGCGCATCGGCGCGTTCGGGCTGCTCATCCTCTATCACGTCGGGATGGTTTTCGTGCCGTGGGAGTTCCACATCAAGACCGCGCATCCGCAGCGCTGGGTCGAGGCGCCGATGCTGCTGCTCAATGCGTGGCGGCTGGCATTGCTGTTCCTGATCTCGGGCGTGGCGTCGCGCTTCATGCTGGCCAGGGCGGGGGGTGCGGGCGGCTTCGCGCGGTCGCGCACGGCGCGGCTGCTGGTGCCGCTGGTGTTCGGCATGGCGGTCGTACTGCCGCCGCAGGCGTGGGTCGATCTGACCGTCAACCACGGCTACACGCAGGGCTTCTGGGCGTTCTGGGCGCGCGACTATTGGCGCTTCGACAAGTCGCTCGGCATCGACGTGCCGACGTGGAACCATCTCTGGTTCGTCGCCTATCTGTGGGTCTATACGATGGCGGCCGCCGCCGTGCTGGCGCTGCTGCCGCGCGCCAGCAGTCTGCAGGGCCTGTTCGACCGGGTCTTCGGCGGCTGGCGGCTGGTCGTGCTGCCGGTGCTGTGGTTCGCCATCGCGCGCATCGTGCTCGCCGACCGCTACCCCGAAAATCACGGGCTGTTCGCCGATCCTTACGCGCACCTCGTCTATGGCGGCGCGTTCGCCTTCGGCCTCGGGCTGGCGGGATCACGGACGCTGTGGCCGACGATCGCGCGCGTCTGGCGACCGATGGGCCTGGCCGCGCTGGCGGCATGGGTCGTCGTCTCGGCGGTCAACCTGTCGCTCGCCGAGGATGACGTGCTGCCGCCGCTGTGGCTGGCGGCGTTGCGGACGGTGCGCGCGGTGCAGGCATGGGGCGGCATCATCGGCCTGCTCGGGCTGGCGCAGCGCTATCTCAACCACGATCACCCGTGGCGGACGACGCTCAACGAGGCGGTGTTTCCCGCCTATATCGCGCACCAGACGGTCATCCTCGTGGTCGAATACTGGCTGCGCCCGGCGGGCCTGCCCAGTGGAGCCGAGTTCGCGGTGCTGGTGAGTGCCACGGCGGCCGGGTCGGCGGCGTTCTACCTGGGTGCGCGCGAGATCGGCTGGCTGCGGCCCTTCGCGGGGCTGCGGCGTGTGGCGCATCGGGGCGACCGGGGGCTTGCCGCGAGCCGGTGAGGGGTCGCGCTCCGGCCCCGCCGCCGCTATCGTCGCGGGCGTGTCTATCTACCTTCCCATCGCCGAAATGTCGGTCAACGTCTTCGTCATCGTCGGGCTGGGCGCGCTGGTCGGCTTCCTGTCGGGGATGTTCGGTGTCGGCGGCGGGTTTCTGACGACGCCCTTGCTGATCTTCTACGGCATTCCGCCCGCCATCGCGGTGGCGTCGTCGGCGACGCAGATCACCGGCGCCAGCGTCTCGGGCGCGCTGGCCTATTGGCGGCGCGGCGGCATCGACGTGCAGATGGGTGGCGTACTCACCGCCGGCGGCATCGTCGGCGCGGGGCTGGGGTCGGTGCTCTTCGACTTTCTCAAGTCGCTCGGCCAGATCGATGTCGCGATCAACATCATCTACGTGCTGTTCCTGGGTACCGTCGGCGGGCTGATGCTCAACGAGGCGGTCGGCGCGGTGCGGCGCAGTCGTGCAGGGGTCAAGCTGCCGGGCCGCCTGCACCCGCACAAGCCGTGGATCGCCGCACTGCCGTGGAAGGTCCGCTTTTACAAGTCCGGCCTGTTCATCTCGCCGCTCGCCCCCTTCGGGCTGGGCATCGCGGTCGGCATCCTGACGGTCATCATGGGGATCGGCGGCGGCTTCATCATGGTGCCCGCGATGATCTATCTGCTCGGCATGTCGACCGGGGTCGTCGTCGGCACCAGCCTGTTCAACATCATCTTCGTCACCGCCGCGACGACGCTCCTCCATTCGGTGCAGTCGCAGACGGTCGATATCGTGCTGGCGATGCTGCTGCTCGTCGGCGGGGTCATCGGCGCGCAGTTCGGCGTGCGCGCGGCGCAGCGACTCGAGCCCGAGCGGTTGCGGCTGTTCCTCGCGCTGATCGTCGTCGCGGTGGCGCTGCGCCTCGCCGTCGGGCTGACGTGGCGGCCCGCCGAGCTGTTTACCGTGTACGGGCCGCAATGAGGCGGCTGGCGGCGCTGCTCGGCGTCTGGCTGGCCTGCGTCGGGGCGGCACCGATCCGCTTGATCACCGACATCAGCCAGCGTCGCATCGACATCGTCTATACCTTCCGGGGTGCCGAGCTGCTGGTCTTCGGGGCGATCCAGTACCCCACCGGCAGCGTTCCCGACGAGCCGCCGGGCCTCGCCATCGTCGTGCGCGGCCCGCCGGTGCCGATCACCGTCCGCAAAAAGGCGCGCGTCGCGGGCATCTGGGTCAATACCGACAGCGTCCGCTTCGAGACCGCGCCGGGCTTCTACGCCGTCGCCACCTCGGCCCCGATCGCCAAGTTGATCGACGAGCGCACGGCCGCGATCTACGAGATCGGCGTCGGCAGCCTGCAGCTGTCCCCCGCCAGCGGCAACAGTGCGAACCAGACGGGCGAGTTCGAGCGCGGCCTGATCGACCTGCGCCGCCGTGCCGGGCTGTTCGCCGAGCATGAGGGCGATGTCGGCGTAACGCAGAATGTCCTGTACCGCGCGCGCATCGCCATCCCCAGCGCGGTGCCAGTCGGCGACTATAGCGCGCAAATCTTTCTGATCCGGCGCGGCACGGTGATCGCAGTGTCGGAGACGCCGATCAGCATCGACAAATCGGGCTTCGAGCGCTGGGTCTATGTGTTTTCCAAGCGTTTCGGTTTGCTTTACGGCTTGGTAGCGGTGGCGCTGGCGCTGCTCGCGGGCTGGGTCGCAGGTCTGATCGTGCGGCGGCGCTAGGCTAGCGCCCCGAGGCGATATCCGACGGCGACGCGGCGATGGCGGTCGATCCGGCCCCCGCCCCTGCCAACGCCCACGACAGCAAAGCCCCGACGGCGATGCCCGAAGCAAGACCGACGACCCAGACCAGCCGCGAGTCGGCGCTGACCGCGCCCGCACGACGGATTGCAAACAGACGACCGAGAGCGCGCACCGATTGGCCTTCCGAAGCGGCGGGGGGAAAGACGACACCTGACCGTGTCGTCCTCGACCGCTTCAACAATTTGGCTGCAAAACCCGTGCCAGTCGACGAAAAGTCGCGAAGCCCTTGATTTAAGGTAAATGGCGTCGCCGAAACGTCATGCAAGTGTAAAATTATCCGACATTTTGGTAACTTGCGGCGATGAACGACAGGCCGTCGGGAGGCGCGTTGAGGCCCAGCGCGCGCCGGTCTGCCGCCGCCAGTGCCGCCGCGAGATCGTCTGCCGTCCACACCCCCGCCCCGACGAGCTTGAGGCAGCCGACCATCGACCGCACCTGATGATGGAGGAACGAGCGCGCCGCCGCGACGATCGTCAGCCGCTCGCCGTCGCGTGTCACGTCGAGCCGGTCGAGCGTCTTGACCGGGCTGGCGGACTGGCAATGCGCGCTGCGGAAGGTGGTGAAGTCGTGGCGACCGAGCAGCCGCCGCGCCGCCATGTGCATCGCGTCGGCGTCGAGCGGCACGGTGACGCGCCAAGCCAGTCCGTGCTCGATGGTCAGCGGCGCGCGCCGGTTGACGATGGTATAGCGATAGCGCCGCCCGGTGCAGTCGAAGCGCGCGTGGAAATCGGGTGGCGCGACGGCGCAATCGACGACCGCGACGGGGGCGGGGCGCAGGTGCGCGTTCACCGCCGACATCAGGCGGAACGCGCCGAGCGGCTTGGCGATATCGACGTGCGCGGTCATCGCGGCGGCGTGAACCCCGGCGTCGGTGCGCCCGGCCGCATAGGGCACGATGTCCTCGCCGGTGACCGCCCGCAGCGCGTCGATCAGCACGCCCTGGACGCTGCGCCCCTGCTCCTGCCGCTGCCAGCCGACGAAGGGCCGCCCGTCGTATTCGAGCGTCAGGCGAAAGCGCGTCACGCCGCCTTGCCACCTGCGGTCACGCGCCAGCCGTTGAGCAGGTCGCGCACCGTCATCGCGGGTTTGCCGGCGCGCTGGATCAAGGTCGGCCGCAGCGCGCCGGTACCGCACGCCAGCGTCAGCCGGTCGTCGATAATCGTCCCCGGCACGCCGTTGCCTTCGACGACTTCGGCGGCGAGAATCTTCAGCCGCTCGCCGCCGATCTCGACGAACGCTCCGGGGGCCGGGTGATAGGCCCGCACCGCGCGTTCGACCGCTGCGGCGGGTTGCGTCAGGTCGAGATGCGCCTCGGCCTTGGTCACCTTGGGCGCGAGCGTCACGCCGTCGTCGGGCTGGGGCACCGGCGTCAGCGTGTCGAGCCGCTCCAGCGTCTCGACGACCAGCGTCGCGCCGAGCGTCGCGAGCGCGGCGGTTAGGTCGCCTGCGGTGTGCCTGGCGATCGGCACGCGCCGCGACAGCAGCATCGGCCCGGTGTCGAGGCCGCGCTCCATCTGCATGATCGTCACGCCGGTCTCGGCATCGCCGGCGAGGATGGCGCGCTGGATCGGCGCCGCC
>CAXTSL010000025.1:0-4464 GCA_964246975.1 uncultured Sphingomonadaceae bacterium | reverse complement strand
AGCGCGGCAACAGCGAGGCGTGGATGTTGATGCAGCCCCGGCGCGGCGTTTCGAGCACCGGCTGCGGCAGGATCAGGCCATAGGCCGCGACCACTGCCACCTCGATCCCCAGCGCGACGAACGCCTCGCGGTCGGTGTCGTCGCGAAAGTTCAGCGGCGTTCGCACGTCGAGCCCGAGCGCCGTCGCGCGCCGCATCACCGCGCCGGGCAGCACCGCGCGACCGCGCTGCGCGGGGCGCGGCGGCTGGGTATAGACCGCCGCGACCGCGTGCCCCGCCGCGAGCAGCGCGTCGAGCGCGGGCACGGCGAAATCGGGCGTTCCCATGAAGGCGATGCGCATCCGCTCGCGGCTAGCCGCTGCGCTTCTTCCGCGCAATGTCGCGGTCCGTTTTCCGCCGGACAGGCGCGCGCCGGGCGACTAGAAGTGCGGCGGGGAGACTGCCGATGACCAGGATCGAATTGTTCCACGCCTTGCACGCGCCGGGGGAACTGCTGATCTTCGCCAATGCCTGGGATGCCGGCAGCGCGCGCCTGTTCGAAAGTCTAGGCAGCAAGGCGATCGCGACGACCAGCTCGGGCGTCGCCTGGGCCAATGCCTACCCCGACGGCGACGCGTTGCCCGCCGATCTGCTCCTCGCGTGCGTCGGGGCCATCGCGCGCGCGGTCGCGGTGCCGCTGACGGTCGATGTCGAGGGCGGCTATTCCGACGACGCCGAGGTGGTCGCGGCGACCGTCGACAAAGTCGTGGCCGCCGGGGCGGTGGGCATCAACATCGAGGATGGGAATGCGCCGCCGGCGCGGCTGGCGGCCAAGATCGCCGCGATCCGCGCGACGTGCGGCGACGGCGTCTTTATCAACGCGCGCATCGACGTGCATCTGCGCGGCATCGGCGCGCCCGCCACGCGTCCCGCCGAACTTGCCGCGCGCATCGCGCGCTACGCGCAGGCGGGGGCGGACGGCGTGTTCGTGCCGGGCCTTGCCGACCCCACCGAGATTGCCGCCGCCGTCGTCGCTGCCGCGCCGCTGCCGGTCAATCTGATGGCAGTGCCCAGCCTCCCCGACGCGACAGCCCTGCGCCGGCTCGGCGTGCGACGGCTCAGCGCAGGCGGTGCGCTGGCGACCGCCGCGATCGTCGCCGCCGGGTCGCTGGCGCAGGCGTTCATCGCGACGGGCGACAGTGCCGCACTCTGCGGCAGCGCGTCCGGGACCTACAGCTACGCGCGCCTCAACGCGCTGATGCAGCGCTGAGCAGCGGTTGCCAGTCCGTTCCCGCACCGCCATATCTCGCCGCGATGTCGTCTCCTGAAATCGACGCGCTGAGCCAGGCGCTCGCCCGGCTGCCGGGCCTCGGGCCGCGTTCGGCGCGACGCGCGGTGCTGCACCTGCTCAAGCGCCGCGAGACCGCGTTGACGCCGCTGATCGCCGCGCTTCAGGCGGTCGCAGCGGGGCTGGCGACGTGCACGGTGTGCGGTAACGTCGACACGCGCGACCCGTGCGGCATCTGCCGCGACCCCAAGCGCGATGCCGCGACGCTGTGCGTCGTCGAGGAGGTTGCCGACCTGTGGGCGCTCGACCGCGCGCGGTTGTTTCCGGGGCGCTTCCACGTGCTCGGCGGCCGCCTGTCGGCGCTCGACGGCGTCGGCCCCGAACAGCTCAGCATCGCCGCGCTGACCGCGCGCGTCGCGGCGGGCGGCATCGATGAGGTCGTGCTGGCGATGAACGCGACGCTCGAGGGCCAGACGACGATGCATTATATCGCCGAGCGGCTAGCGGGCTCGGGCGCGCGCGTCATGCAACTGGCGCACGGCATGCCGGTGGGGGGCGAGATGGACTATCTCGACGAGGGCACGCTGGCACAGGCGTTGCGCGCGAGGCGTCCGGTGTCTTGAGTCGAACCGCGCGCCGCATTATCTGAGCCGCATGGCCATCCACGATATTGTCAACGCGCTCGACCCCTTCCTGCGCAAGATTTCCGAACCCGTCGCGCACGTCGACGACGAGGTTCGCACGCTCGTCGCCGACATGTTCGAGACGATGTACGCCGCCCCCGGCATCGGCCTCGCGGCGATCCAGATTGGCGTGCCGCAGCGGATCCTCGTCATCGACCTGCAGCGCCCCGACGAGGATGCCGCCGGCCCCGGCGAGGAGCCGCCGCCGCTGCGCGAACCGCGCGTCTTCATCAACCCGGAAATCCTCTGGGAGTCCGAGGATTACGCCAGCTACAACGAAGGCTGCCTGTCGGTTCCCGAACTGTTCGGCGACGTCGAGCGCCCGGCGCGGGTCCGCGCCAAGTGGCTCGACCTCGACGGCACGCCCCACGAGGAAGAACTCGACGGCCTGCTCGCGACGTGCCTCCAACACGAGATGGACCACCTCGATGGCATCCTGTTCATCGACCATCTGTCGAAGCTCAAGCGCGACATGATCGTCAAGAAGCTCGTCAAGGCGCAACGCAAGGCGGCGTGATGCGGATGCTGGCGGACCCCCGCCGCGTCGGCTAGAGCCCTCGCCATGCAGGCCTTCACCACCCTTACCGGCGTCGCCGTGCCGTTCGGCGTCGAGAACGTCGACACCGACGTGATCATCGCGGCGCGCTTTCTGAAGACCGTGACGCGCACCGGGCTGGGCAAATCGGCCTTCGCCACGCTGCGCGAGGACCCCGACAACCTCTTCGACTGCGCGCGCAACCGGCGCGCGCCGATCCTCGTCGCCGGCGACAATTTCGGTTGCGGATCGAGCCGCGAGCATGCGCCGTGGGCACTCGCCGACATGGGCTTCCGCGTCGTTATCGCACCCAGCTTCGCCGACATTTTCGCGGGCAACGCTTTCAAGAACGGAATTCTCCTCGTCGTCCTGCCGCAGGAGCAGATCGACCGGTTGATGACCGTTGCCGCGACCGACACACTGACCGTCGATCTCGAAAACCAGGTCGTCACGACGCCCTATCAGGACCGCTTCGAATTCGCCGTCGACCCGTTCCGCAAATCGTGCCTGATGCAGGGCCTCGACGAGATCGGGCTGACGCAGGCGCTGGCGGGCGATATCGCGGCCTATGAGGTGCGGCTGGCGGCGGCAAAGCCGTGGGTCGGCGGCGCGGCACGGCGCGCGGCATGACGACCCTTCTCCTGCTTCCCGGTGACGGCATCGGCCCCGAAGTAACCGCGCAATCGGCGCGCGTCGTCGAATGGCTCAACGCGCACGCCGGGCTCGATGTCTCGATGACCGAGGCGCGCTTCGGCGGTGCCGCCATCGACGCCGACGGCGTGCCGCTGACCCCCGCGACGCTCGACGCCGCGAGGGCCGCCGATGCCGTGTTGATGGGCGCTGTCGGCGGGCCGCGCTGGGCGGCACAGCCCTATGACCGGCGCCCGGAGGCCGGGCTGCTCGCGCTGCGCAGCGGCATGGGCGTCTTCGCCAACCTGCGTCCGGCCCGCTGTTTCGCGAGCCTCGCCGACGCCTCGAGCCTCAAGCGCGAGTTCGTCGAGGGGCTCGACATCCTGTTCGTCCGCGAACTCACCGGCGGGGTGTATTTCGGCGAGCCGCGCGGCATCGAAGACTTGGGCGGCGGCGAGCGGCGCGGGGTCAACACGCAGGTCTATACCAGCGGCGAAATCCGCCGCGTCGCGCGCGTCGCGTTCGAGCTGGCGGCGCACCGCTCCGGCCGCGTCTGCTCGGCGGAAAAGTCCAACGTCATGGAATCGGGGCTGTTGTGGCGCGAGGAGGTGCAGGCGCTCCGCGACGCCGAATACCCGCACATCGCGCTCAGCCACATGCTCGCCGACAACACCGCGATGCAGCTGGTCAAGAACCCGAGGCAGTTCGACGTCATCCTGACCGACAATCTGTTCGGCGACATTCTGTCGGACGAAGCCGCGATGCTGACCGGCTCGCTCGGGATGCTGCCGTCGGCGGCGCTGGGCAGCGGCGGCCCCGGCCTGTACGAGCCGATCCACGGCAGCGCCCCCGACATCGCCGGGCAGGGCGTCGCCAACCCGTGCGCGTCGATCCTCAGCCTCGCGATGGCGCTGCGCTACAGCCTGGCGCGGCCCGATCTCGCGGCGCGCGTCGAGGCGGCGGTCGAAGCGGCACTCGACGGCGGCGCGCGCACGCGCGACTTGGGCGGTACGCTGGGGACGGCGGCGATGGGCGATGCCGTGCTGACAGCGCTGGCTCGCTAGGCGTCGAGCCAGTTCTCGACGCGCAGGCCGGGTACGCGCTCGAACTCGGCGGTATTCGCGGTGACGAGCGTGCAGTCGAGCGCGAGAGCGTGCGCGGCGATCCACAGGTCGTTGGCACCGATGGGCGTGCCGCTGCGCTCCAACGCGCCGCGTATCGCCGCGTAGCGATACTCGGCGTCGCTCTCCAAAACCTTTACGGCTAATTCCGCCAGCAATTTTTCCATGCTGTCGGCGAGCTTCCAGCTTCCGCTTTTGGCCACGCCGAAACGGACTTCGCCCGCCGCGA
>CAXTSL010000024.1:29070-33447 GCA_964246975.1 uncultured Sphingomonadaceae bacterium | reverse complement strand
GCTTATCCTCGGCGAGTCGGGCACCGGCAAGGAGCTGGTCGCACGCGCGCTGCACGACCTCGGCCCGCGCAAGGCCGCGCCCTTCGTCGCACTCAACATGGCAGCGATTCCGAGAGAGCTGATAGAGACCGAGCTGTTCGGCCACGAGCGCGGTGCCTTCACCGGGGCGGCAGCGCGCGTTACCGGGCGCTTCGAGCAGGCGCAGCGCGGCACCCTGTTCCTCGACGAGATCGGCGACATGCCTGCCGACGCGCAGACGCGGCTGCTGCGCGTCCTCCAGTCGGGCGATTTCTCGACGGTCGGCGGGCAGCGTACGATCCGCGCCGACGTGCGGATCATCTCGGCAACCAATCAGGATCTGTCGGCGCGAATCGCCAGCGGCCAGTTTCGCGAAGACTTATTCTATCGTCTCAACGTCGTGCCGCTGCATCTTCCGCCTTTGCGCGAACGTGTCGCCGATATTGCCGTGCTGGCGCGCCATTTCCTCGACCGCGCGGCAAGGGACGGGCTGCCGCGCAAGGTCCTCGACCCCAGCGCGATCGACGCCCTGTCGACGCACCCGTGGCCGGGCAATGTCCGCGAACTCGAAAACCTGATGCGGCGGCTGGCGGCGCTGATTAGCGGCGAGACGATCGACGGCGCGGCGGTCGCGACCGGGCTGCGCGGCCCCGGGGCGGCGGGGGTTGCGGTGCCGCCTGGCGCGGGCCTCGCCGCCTCGGTCGAGGCGCACCTTGCCGATTATCTCGCGACCTTCGGCAGCGACCTGCCGCCCGATGGCCTTTACGACCGCGTCCTTGCCGAGGTCGAACGCCCGCTGCTGACGCTGGCGCTCGCGGCGACGCGCGGCAACCAGATCCGCGCGGCGAAGCTGCTCGGCATCAACCGCAACACGCTGCGCAAGAAGCTCGGCGACCACGGCCTCGACGCGGGGGCATCGCGGCGCGGCTGAGCCGCCTCAAATGCCGACGATGCCGCCGTCGTCCTTGGTGATGACGATGGTCGCCGAGCGCGGCCTTACCGGCGTGGGCGGGGTTCCCGACTGGCTGGCGGGCCAGCTGCTGGTGATGCTCGCCGGGCCGCCGTTCTCGCCGGGATGCTGGATGTTGACGAACAGCGAGCGGCCATCGGGGGTCGTGTCGATGCCGGTGATCTCGCACTCCTTCGGGCCGACGAGGAAGCGCCGCAGCGTCGCGCCGGGGGCCTTGCCGACGAACGTCGCCTGCGTCCGCGTCGTGCCATCGGTGTTGATATTGGTGATCGTCCGCGCGCCGCCGTCGCCGACGCCGCCGGGCTGCGCGGCGAGCAACATGCAGTTGGTCACGTCGGTGTAGGCCCCGTCGTCGGTCTCGATCCACAGCAGCGGATTGACGACGCCCGACGCGTTCGAAGGCCGCGCGAACCACAGGCCGTCGGGGCTCGACAGGTCGTTGGTCGCGTCGAGGCCCGAGACGTTGATGTTCGCGGCATCGAGGTCGGCGCCCGCGCCGAAAATGTAGATGTCCCACGCGAAGCTCGTTGCCTCGCTGGTATCGCCGGTCTCGCGCAGGCGGATGATGTGGCCGTTGGGATTGCCGCGCTGTGCCGCCGCGCCCTTGGGGTCGTTGTAATAGCGCGGGTTGGGCGCGTCGGTGCCAGTGAAGCTGCGCGACGAATTATTGGTCAGCGTCAGGTACATCTCGCCGGTCTTGGGATTGACGGCGGTCCATTCGGGCCGGTCCATCCGCGTCGCGCCGAGGGCGTCGCCCGCCAGCCGCGCGTTGAGCAGCACGTCGGCCTGATCGGCGAAGCTGTACGCGGCATTGGCGGCGGTCAGCGGCCCGGTGCCGAATACCAACGGCAGCCACACGCCTGCGCCGGTGGCATCGAAGCGTGCGACGTAGAGCGTCCCGGCGTCCAGATATTTGTCGCCCGTCGCGAGCCGGTCGGCGGCGGATGCGTCGGCGGCGACCCACGGCGTCGCCGAGACGAATTTGTAGAGATATTCATTCTGTGCGTCGTCGCCCATGTAGAAGGCGGGGCGACGGCCGACGACGACGTTGCCCGGCCAACAACCCTCGTGGTTCATGCGACCGAGCGCCGTCCGCTTGCGCGGCACGCTGGCAGGATTATACGGGTCGATCTCGACGACCCAGCCGAACTGGTTGGCTTCGTTGCGGAAATCTCCCGTGCCGTCGGCGGGGGTGCTGGCCTGGACGTTGATGTTCCAGCGCGCGAACCCCGTCTCGGCGGAGTTGGCGGGAACGACGGTGCTCCAGCGGTTGTTGCCTGCGCGGTTGCCCGCGACGACGCCGATGCCATAGCGGTTGAGCGATACCACTGCCTTCGCAGTCGCGCCGCCGCGCGCCGCATCGTCGCTCGTGTCGCGACGGAAATAGCCCGCCCAATTCTCTTCGCAGGTCAGATAGTTGCCCCACGGCATGTAGCCATTGGCGCAATTGTTGATCGTCCCGCGCCCCTGCGTGGCGTCGGTCGAAAAGCGCGTGCGCAGCGCCGCGTTGCCGCGCACCGGCCCGCTGAACGCGGTCGGCGTGAAGGGGGTGATACGGCGATTGAGCGGCGACGCCTGGACATAGGCCCACGTCGCGCCGGTGCGCGCGACCTCGACGGCGCTGACGCCGTGGCATTCGATTTCCTTGCGCGCCTCGGCCTCGGGGCGGACGCCGCCGGCGACATTGCCCGTCTGCCCGGCGGGATGGAGATAACTCGCTGTGATATTCTCGTGATTGAGGACGAGGACGCCGCGCGTGTTGCTCGCCGGGTCGGGCGCAGTACCCGTCGCGGCGAGGCCGAAGAACGACATGCCGTCGTGGTGATCGCCTGCGCGCTGCGCGAAATTGCTGTCGCTGCCGTCGTTGGCATAGGCCGCGACGCCCGCCGCGATCGGGTCGCCGAGGCGGTAGAGGACTGTGGCAGTATAGCCCGTGGGCACGGTCACGATGTCGGCCAGGCTCTTGGCGACGGCGGTGAAGCTCAGCACCGCCGGTTCGACAGTGACGGTCGTATCGGCGAACGACGTGGCACCGCGATTGTCGACGGCGGTCAGGCGGAAGACCAGCGGGGTCGAGGTGGCGACGCTCGGCGCGGTAAAGGCGATGCTGCCGGTGCTGCCGCCGGTGAAGGCGACCGTCGGTCCCGACACTTGCGTCCACGTCGTCGTCGCGACGGTGCCGTCGGCGTCGGCGGTCGTCGCGGCGATCGTCACGCTGCGGCCCGAGAAGGTCGAGCTCGACGCACCGAGCAATACGCTCGGCTGCTGGTTGTCGTCCTTGCACGAAGCGAGCAGACCGCCGCCGAACACCGCCGCCGTCAGCGCCGAGACACCGCCGAAGAGTGTCTGGCGACGCGAATAGCGCGACGCGACGAGCATCTCGAGCGAGGGACCCGATGTCGGATTGGTGTCGATGTCGCCATCGGTATATGCGCCGCTCGCCGCCCGCAGATCGGTCATGTGCTTGCCCCTCGAATCGTTGGGGACACGATTAGGATTGCGGCGCGACAATTCGGCGTCGGGTTCGTGACGGCTTTGCGACACCCGACCGGGGGGCGAAGCGCGCGCGACCGCCATGCCGCCACCGTCCGTCGCAACGCGGCAACGCCTGTGTTCCTTTTGTCACGCTGTTGGGCTATGACGCAGCGCGATGGATGAGGCGACGGCGAAAGGGCAAGGCGGCAGGTGGCGCATCCAGCGCCGCCGCTTCAACCGCTGGCGCGACCGCGTCGAC
Organism: uncultured Sphingomonadaceae bacterium; assembly: GCA_964246975.1. Classification (GTDB taxonomy): domain Bacteria; phylum Pseudomonadota; class Alphaproteobacteria; order Sphingomonadales; family Sphingomonadaceae; genus Glacieibacterium. The sequence goes on along the minus strand of CAXTSL010000024.1, from coordinate 29,725 downwards.
CTGTACCCCCGTCTCGAGGTCGTCGTCGCGCTGCTCGTCGTGGTACTCGGGCTCGCGAGCTATGCGGTGCTGACCGGCGAGCGCGCGGGCGGCATGTCGCCGCCGCTGGTGACGCTGCTGCTCGTCGCCAATCTACTGCCGCTGATGGCGCTGATCGTGCTGATCGCGCGGCGCGCGGCGATCCTGCTCACCAACCGGCGGCGCGGCACGGCGGGCGCGCAGATGCACGTCCGCCTCGTCGCGCTGTTCGCGGGCGTCGCGGCGGTGCCGACCTTGCTCGTCGTCATCTTCGCCTCGCTGCTCTTCCAGTTCGGCACGCAGTTCTGGTTTTCCGACCGCGCCCGCACCGTGCTCGAAAACGCCGACAAGGTCGCCCAGGCGTATGTCGCCGAGAAGCAGCAGCAGATCGTCGGCGATATCGTCGCGATGGCGGGCGACGTCGCGGGCTATGGCCAGCAATTCGGCTATACTTCGAAGGACTTCCGTGAGGGACTTCTCTTTCAGGTGCCGCGCCGCCGGATGGAAGCGGCGGCGGTGTTTGCGCCGGTCCCGGGCGGCTACCGCACGTTCGCGGCGGTCAAGCTGTTCGCGCGGACCGAGTAGCGCGACGACGGAAACCAATCGGAAAGGGCGGGGCGACCCGGCCTTTTTCTTT
>CAXTSL010000024.1:9800-29060 GCA_964246975.1 uncultured Sphingomonadaceae bacterium | reverse complement strand
TCGCGGCGGTCAAGCTCGACCGGCGCCCCGTCTCGGTGCGCGTCCGGCCCGCCGAACTGGCCGGCGCGCGCGTCGGCGAGGTGCGCGTCTTCGCGGGCGCTGCCGACCGGATCGAGGCGGTGGTGCGGCTGGCAGGGGCGGGCGAGCGCTACCTGTACGTCAGTACCGCAGTCGATCCCGACGTGCTCGCGACGGTGGCGCGCACCAAGAGCGCGATGAGCGAATACCAAGCGCTGACCGATCGCAGCCGGGCGCTCAAATGGCGCTTCAATCTGCTGTTGATGGTCGCGTCGCTGCTCATCCTGTCGGCGGCGATCTGGTTCGCGCTGTGGCTGGCGAACCGGCTCGTGTCGCCGATCGCACGCCTCGCCGATGCCGCCGAGCGGGTGGGTGCCGGCGACCTCGACGCGCGCGTGCCCGTGCGCGGCGCCCCCGACGAGATTGGCACGCTGGCGCGAGCCTTCAACCGCATGACCGGCCAGCTCAAGACGCAGCAGGCGGCGCTGGTCAGCGCCAACGCACAGGCCGACCAGCGCCGCCAGTTTACCGAGGCCGTGCTGTCGGGGGTATCGGCGGGCGTCCTGTCGATCGACGCGGGCGGCATCATCAAGCTGGCGAACCGCAGCGCCGCCGACCTGCTCGAAACCACCGAGCATGCGCTGGCCGGGCAGCCGCTGGCGGACGCGGTGCCGCAGCTCGCGACGCTGCTCGCCGAGGCGAGCGCGCAGGGCGACGCGGCGGGGCAGGTGATCATCCCGCGCGGCTCGGACACCCAGACGCTGAGCGTCAGCATCGCCGCCGAGACGGGCGGCGCGCGCAGCTATGTCCTGACCTTCGACGACATCTCCGCACAGCTCGGCGATCAGCGCCGCGCCGCATGGGCGGATGTCGCGCGGCGCATCGCGCACGAGATCAAGAACCCGCTGACCCCCATCCAGCTCAGCGCCGAACGCCTGCAGCGCAAATACGCGCGCCAGATCGTCGAGGACCCCGAGACCTTCGCGTCGCTGACCGGCACCATTGTCCGCCAGGTCGGTGACCTGCGCCGCATGGTCGACGAGTTCAGCAGCTTCGCGCGCATGCCCAAGCCGGTGTTCAAGCCCGAGAACCTCGCCGAAATCGCCAAGCAGGCGCTGTTCCTGCAGGAAGTCGCCTACCCGCACATCCGCTTCGGCCTCGTCAGCCCGGCGCACCTCCCCGACCTCGTTTGCGACCGCCGCCAGATCAGCCAGGCGCTGATCAACCTGCTCAAGAACGCCGCCGAAGCCATTGCGATTAAGGGCGATGCCGCGCCCGGCCTCATTTCGCTCGCCATCGACGCGACCGACACGCGCGTTACCGTGCGCGTCACCGACAACGGCTGCGGCCTGCCGACCGAAGCGCGCGACCGGCTGACAGAACCTTATGTCACGACGCGCGTACGCGGCACCGGGCTTGGCCTCGCCATCGTCAAGAAGATCGTCGAGGAGCACGGCGGCACGCTCGACCTCCACGACGCGCCCGGCGGCGGCACCGTCGCGCGCCTCGGCTTCGACCGCCGCGCCGACCTCGGCCTCTCCGACGACGCCCCCGACCTGCTGCAAGGGAATGCCTGAATGGCGCTCGACATCCTCATCGTCGACGACGAGGCCGACATCCGCGACCTGATCGCAGGCGTGCTCGGCGACGAGGGCTATGGCACGCGCACCGCGCACGACAGCGACAGCGCGCTCGCCGCGATCTCCGACCGCCGCCCATCGCTGCTCGTCCTCGACATCTGGCTGCAGGGGTCGCGTCTCGACGGCATCGAGCTGCTCGAGGAGGTCAAGCGCCGCCACCCGACGCTCCCCGTCATCGTCATCTCGGGACACGGCAACATCGAGACCGCCGTCTCGGCGATCAAGCGCGGCGCCTACGACTTCATCGAAAAGCCCTTCCGCGCCGAGGCGCTATTGCTCGTCGTCGGTCGCGCCACCGAGGTCGAGCGCCTGCGCCGCGACAACGAGGAGCTGCGCGAGCGCGCCGGGGCCGAGACCGAGCTGACCGGCAGCAGCGCGGTCATCAACAACGTCCGCGCCACGATCAAGCGCGTCGCCGCGACGGGCAGCCGCGTCCTGATCACCGGCGCGGCAGGGTCGGGCAAGGAGATCGCCGCGCGCCTCCTCCATCAATGGTCGCCGCGCGCCAACGCGCCGTTCGTCGTCGTCAGCGCGGCGCGCATGACCCCCGAGCGCGTCGAGGAGGAGCTGTTCGGGCAGGAGGAGGGCGGCCATCAGGTCCGTGCCGGGCTGTTCGAGCAGGCGCACGGCGGCACCTTGTTCCTCGACGACGTCGCCGACATGCCGATGCCGACGCAGGCGAAAATCCTGCGCGTCCTCACCGAACAGACGTTTCAGCGCATCGGCGGGTCGCGCTGGGTCAAGGTCGACGTGCGCGTCGTCAGCGCCACGTCGCGCGACTTGGCCGCCGAGATTGCGGAAGGCCGCTTCCGCGAGGACCTCTACTACCGCCTCAACGTCGTCCCCGTCCGCCTGCCGTCGCTGACCGAGCGCCGCGAGGACATCGGCGAGTTGGTCCAGTATTTCCTCGCGCGCTACGCCGCCGAACGCCGCGTCTCGACCCCGACGCTCAGCGACGACGCCGTCGCCGCGCTGCAGACCTACGACTGGCCGGGCAACGTCCGCCAACTGCGGAACGTCGTCGAGCGCACGATGATCCTCGCGCCGCCCGAGCGGGCAGGGCGCATCGACATCGACATGCTCCCCGCCGAAGTCACCAGCGAACCCTCCAAACTCGTCCCCGGCCAAGCCGTCCGCTCGATCATGGGCACCCCCCTGCGCGAGGCGCGCGAGGCGTTCGAACGCGAATACCTCCGCGCCCAGATCCGGCGCTTCTCGGGCAATATCTCGCGCACCGCGGCCTTCATCGGCATGGAGCGCTCGGCGCTGCACCGAAAGTTGAAGGCGCTGGGCGTGGGGGAGGGGGATGACGAGGGGGTGGAGTAGGGGGCGACCAGTGTGGATTCCGACGCCTGATCACGCTTCCGCTCGTGCGCGCCGTAACGTTAAGATCTGTACATACCGCGCCTGTATTGCAGGTGCCAACCGCTGTCGCGCGGCCGACGCTTCGGAGTTCGCTCTAGCCAGCAAGTTTGGTCCGGACTGCAAATGTAACAAGAGTTGGCGCTGTTGATTGAGAATATCGGCTTCGATAGCCCGCACGTCTGCGGGGGCTGGTTTTTGTGCAGGGTCAAATCGAAATTGCCTGACAAGGGAGTCTCGCCAAAACACCAAATTATCGGCCAGCGACGGGCCGAATCCTGGGACGCCTAAGATTTTTGAACGACTAACATCAGCAGCAGTCTCGATACCGAACGAAGCAAGAGTTGATGCTCTGCCAGTGCCGATACCAGCTACGCGCTCGCGAGCGATACGAAACCTGTCAAGGTAGGCGGTTCGTTGTCTCGCTTCGGACGTCAACTCCGCTATGCGGGCTACGCGCATTTGGGGTAAGGCATCAAGGCCTGCCTTTGTTTCCTGCAACTTCGAAAGCAAGACATTGAAGTTTGTTTCCGTTGCAGTGCGGCGCCACTCCGTTTTTAATGCTTCGTACTCCTGTTCGACTTTTTTCAGATCCCGGCTTGCTTCTGCCGCCCTTTCTGAATTGGCACGGGGCCAAACAATAATACTAGCAAGACACGCAAGAAGGAAACCCCAACCGGCTAAATCGACGGTTGCGAAAGCTCCAAGCACTAGGACCCAAGAGAGTGCCGCACCGCCTTTGCGTAGGCGTTTAATTGTATTGCGCTTCGTCTCTTCGCTATTTCTCGCGCGAGCTTCAAAGTTGGTGACATCGACCCCTGAAACGGAGGCTGGAACAGGCACAGTTGTGATTGCGCGCCAAAGTCGCGCCACGTTGATTTCGCGCTCATGCGCCGCCCCTTGCAGCTTTGTACCAAATAGCCGCACGCCAGTCCGGGCCTCGACTACGCACCAAGGGCAATCTGGAAGGTGTCTTGGATATTGATGAGATTGCGACCTGCCACAGGGCTTGAGCGACGATTGAAGAGCGGTCAGCGCGGTCAACCATGTACCCGCATCTGGTCGACTTTCAGTCGAGGGATGACCGAAAGCTGCTTCAAAGTTTGCAGCTATCAGAGGGCCGTAGGTGTCAAGCGCAATAGTTCCCGGCGGCTGCTCAACACCCATGGCACTGCGACGCGCTCCATACGCGAATCGCCCCGCGCGTATCGAAGGCTCGATCTCCGCCGATTGCGACCGGTTTTGAGGTACCCCTGCGTAGGGGTGACGGCCCATATAAAGTAAATGGAAGAGCAAGACGGCTAGGCCAAAGCGATCATTATTCGCAGTCCGTAGAAGACCTCTGAAGTTCTTTCCTTGAAGTTCGGGAGCCGTGAACAGAGGTACCTCGACATCGCACGTAAATTTTCGGCTTCCGCTTGTGATTTGGAAAGAGTCGCAATCAATTAGCGTTACCCTGCCATCTGGATTGACTAACAGATGGCCATGATTGACATCGCCAATAACATGCCCTGCCGAATGCACAGTACCGAAGGCGCGCACTACATTCGCAGCGACATGGATGATAAAGCGAAGATCGGCATCGGGGAACGCCTGAGCTCTACTCTTCGGTGTGTATATTTCATGAAGCTGATCGGGTGACGCTACTCTGGGCATTACGAAGCCGACCGCGCCACTCGGTCCATCAGAGGGCCGAACAGTCAAGAGTTCCATCGGCCAAGCGGCAACCTTGATAAGGTCGTCGGTAGCTGCGACCGCCATCGCGTGCAACTTTTGCAGCTTTTCCGGTGTTGGAGGTAGAAGGTATTTCTTTACGACCAGCTTCGGATCGCTGGGAATTAGGAAAACGGCCCCTTCACCTCCCCTCGCAAGCTCTCGACCGATTTCGAGGGGCTTCTTGGTCGTAGCTGAATAGAGTATCACGAAATCAGTTTCTTGTTGCGATCACGATAGTTAGGTCGTCATCGGCACGCTCAGAAATTCGCGGTGACCTAAGAAATGCCTCAAGAGCCGAAGAAATATTTTTCCTCTCACCTATATCCGTCTCGTCTCGGAGCGGCTTGAACAGCGCCTCCAGAAATGGCTAATGAATTGAACGACTGACAACGTTTAACGCTAGATTTTCCAATCCATCACTCATAAGTGCGAGATCTATTTTGTGGCTGGGCAAGGTCGCAATTTCCCAAGCGCTCTCCGCGCCATCGTCGGTCAAGAAGTTCGTCATGTTGGCGTATTCGCCCTTCTGCGGCCAGAATAACGGTGCCCAACCATCGAAGTCCCGAAATGCAATTACACCGTCGCCGATTTGCAAGGCACCGCCGCCGGCGTCTGTTGCAGCGGCTACTAAAAGTGTTGTCGCATAGTCACGGGACGATTGTCCGTCCTCGATTGCGCGTGCAAGGATAGCCGACCGAGCTTGGCTTGCTGCCTGCGAGAGCAGCATGGGCCAGTCACAATTCGGTTGTTCAAGTTCACGAAAAAGTTGTTCGATCACTGTCAGAACAGCGAGCTCTGCGCCGATTTCGGATCGGGCAGCACTGCCCGCACCGTCCGCAACAGCCAAGATAACTCCATTCGGCCCCGACGCGCACGCGAAGCGGTCTTGGCAGGATGTACCGACCTTTATGTGAGAGGTACCGACCGTACGGGCGGCCGCAAAACGCCACATGATAAGCCTGTCGTCGCCCAGCCACTCGGCGTAGTAGGATTGGTTAGCGCAACATCCTCCCCCTGCTGAGAGCGTGAAACCGCGCTGAGAGAATTCGACAACCATACGAACATTTCGCGAAAAGCAAGGCCCTTCAGCGCCAACGGCTCTCGTACAGCAATTTTACGAAGCTGACCTAGATCAGCGTCTTCAACTCCAACAGCGTAGAAGCTAAAGGCTTTCGCCGCCTCGCCCGCGTGAACTGCGCTCGTAGCCGCTACGACGCTATCGGTTGGCGCACCATCGGTAATCAAAAATATCCACGGGCGGTAGTAACCAAGCCCGTTGGCGCGATAGGCGCTTTTTCGCTCGTCGAGCAGTGAAATCGCGCGAAGTATGGCCTCGCCCATCGGCGTTGCGCCCTGCGGCGCGAGCGGAGTGACGATCAAATTGTCAGCTGTTACAAAGGGCTGCACGACTTGGACTGGTCCAAAGCTGACGATTGCGACCTCAACACGCTTTGCGGCCATAGTATCGCCACGCAGCTCCTCCCCAACAAGCGAACGCCATCATTAAGCTGGGTGATCCGCTGCCCACTCATGGAGCCGGACGTATCGAGAACGAGAACGCAAGGGCATCGCGGTTCTGGATTATCGACAAATTCAAAATCGCCAAATTTGACTTGATCGAACTCGCTCATAGTTACCCCCCAATTCGCCGATGCGCAGGACTAGCGCCTCTGGTCCACTATTGCCAATGATGATCGCCGTCTAAGGGCAACAAGTTGACGGCTGAAACTCTCCCATCACCCCCCGCCCTTGCCCCCCACCCCTCGCCCGCGCTACGCTTCGCACGTCCGCCCAACGCGGGCGCGCCACGCCGGGCAACGGTGCGAGCATGCGGGCCGGAGCAGTCCGCCAAGACGAGGAGTGGCCGCCATGGCTGCCGACAAGGCGAATTCGTTGCAGGACGTGTTCCTCAACACCGTCCGCAAGACCAAGACCCCGGTGACGATGTTCCTCGTGAACGGCGTCAAGCTCCAGGGGGTCATCACCTGGTTCGACAATTTCTCGGTGCTGCTGCGCCGCGACGGGCATTCGCAGCTCGTCTACAAGCACGCCATTTCGACGGTGATGCCGGCCAGCCCGCTCCAGCTGTTCGAGGCCGAGAAGCTCGACGACGGGGCTGACACCGCTTGAGCCGCGCGCCCACTCCGCCGGGGGGCGGCGACGCGGGCTTCGACCCGCAGGACGGCGGCGCCATGCCCGACGCCGCCCTTTCCGGCCCAGCCACACCCGACGACACCCTGAACGACGCCGATGACGCCGATGCGGGGGGGCACCCCGCACGCAAGGTGTCGCGCCGCAAGGGCGAGGGCGATGCCGCCGTGCAGCCGGGGTTCGACGCGGCGCGCGGCGTGCGCTTCGGCGCGAAGACGATCGTCGTGCTGCCTTACCGCGACGGGAGCGCCAAGGAGGCGCGCGATGCCTCCGCCCGGCTGGCGGAAGCGGTCGGCCTCGCGCGCGCCATTCGCCTCGAAGTCGTTCATGACGAGGTCGTCCGCATCCGCACCGCGACGGTGTCGCTGCTGTTCGGCAAGGGGCAGGTTGAGCGGCTCGCCGCGACGGTCGCGGCCTTGGCGGTCGAGCTGGTCGTCGTCGACGGCATCGTCTCGCCGATCCAGCAGCGCAACCTCGAAAAGGAATTGAAGGCCAAGGTCATCGACCGCACCGGCCTGATCCTCGACATCTTCGGCGAGCGCGCCTCGACCGCCGAGGGGACGCTGCAGGTCGAACTCGCGCATCTGTCTTATCAGGCGAGCCGGCTGGTCAAGTCGTGGACCCACCTCGAACGCCAGCGCGGCGGCTTCGGCTTCCTCGGCGGCCCCGGCGAAAGCCAGATCGAGACCGACCGGCGGTTGATCCGCGACCGCATCGTCCGGCTCAAGGACCAATTGGAGGACGTCAAGCGCACGCGCGGACTGCACCGCTCGCGGCGGCAGAAGGCCCCTTACCCCGTGGTGGCGCTCGTCGGCTATACCAATGCGGGCAAGTCGACGCTGTTCAACCGGCTGACCGGGGCCGACGTGATGGCCGAGAACATGTTGTTCGCGACGCTCGACCCGACGATGCGCGCCGTCGCGCTGCCGGGCATCGACAAGGCGATCGTCTCGGACACCGTGGGCTTCGTCTCGGCGCTGCCGACGCAGCTGGTGGCGGCGTTCCGCGCGACGTTGGAGGAGGTGCTCGAGGCCGACTGCATCGTCCATGTCCGCGATGTCGCGCACCCCGATACTTTGGCGCAGGCGGGCGATGTCGAGGCGGTGCTGCGTGATCTCGGCGTCCTCGACGGGACGAAGGACCCGCGCATTCCCATCGTGACGGCGCTCAACAAGATCGACCTGCTCGAACCCGAGGCGCGCGCGGCGGCGGTGGCGGGGGCAGGGGACGCGGCAGTGGCGATCTCGGCGCTCGGCGGCGAGGGCGTCGAGGCGCTGACCAATCTCGTCGCGCGGACGTTGCAGGCGTCGCAGCGTGTCCACGCGATCCGGCTGCCGCACGGCGACGGGCGGCGCGCGGCGTGGCTCCACGAGCACGGCGAGGTCGTCGGGCGGCGCGACGAGGACGACGCGGTGGTGCTGCAGGTGCGGATGAAAGATGCGGTCAAGGCGCGCTTCGACGCGCTGTAGGAAAGGGCTGCAACATCCCACCCAAACACTCGTCATGCTGGCGCATGCCAGCATCCACGGCGGTGCAAGGGGACGCTTTCTCGCCTGCCGCGACGTGGATACTGGCGTGCGCCAGCATGACGGGGATAGATCAGGTGGCGGAAACGCCGATGCGCAGGCAGTCTATGCCGCCGCCACTGCGCGCAGCTGCGGCACGGGGCGCGCGGCGGGCACCGCCGAACTGCTCAGGCGGCGCAGGAAGACTTCGAGCGACAGGATCGACCACAGCTCCTTCTCGCGGTTGCGGACCTTGCGGTCGTGCTCGTCGATGAGCAGTTCGAGGCGCTTGCGGTCGGCGTAGCGCCCGAAGTGCGAGTCCGAGCCGAGCAGCATGTCGCGGGTGAAGTCGCGCAGCCGCCCGCGCAGCCACTCGTGGACGGGCGCGCGGAAGCCGACCTTGGGGCGGTGCAGGATAGCGTGGGGCAGGTCGCCGACCATCGCGCGGCGCAGGATCTGCTTGCCGACGCGACCCTTAAGGAAGGCGTCATCGGCCAGCGTCGCGACGAACTGCGTCAGCTTGATGTCCATGAACGGCATCCGCCCCTCGATCGACGCCGCCATCGTCATGCGGTCGCCACGTTCGAGCAGCGTGCCGGGCAGCCAGACGGTCTTGTCAAAATACAGGCTGCGGTGGAGCGAGCCGACGTGCGCGCCGGGGTCTTCGGCCCACACGAACAGCTTGTAATGCTCGAACAGGGCAGGGCAGAGCTTGCGCGCATCGTCCTCGTTCATCAGGCCGAACCACGCCGCCTGCCGCCCGAGAAAGCTGCGCGACTGCGCGGCACGCAACAGGATCGCGGCGCGGCGCTGGGCATAGGGCATGACGCTGAGCGGCGCACCGAGGAGCACGCCGTCGAGCGCGGCGGGGACGATTGACTGATAGCGCTGCGCGTAGAGGTCGCCCCAGTGCTTGGGGTAGCCCGCGAGGAGTTCGTCGGAGCCCTCGCCGCTCATCACCACCTTCACGTGCTTGGCGGCGACGTGCGACAGATAATAGAGCGGCACGTCGGCCATTTCGGACAGCGGCGCGCCGCGGTGCCACGTCACGTCGCTGAACTTGTCGAGGAAGTCGTCGGGGGCGATCTTGAGCTCGTGGTGATCGGTCTTGTAACGCTCGGCGACGAGGCGCGAGGCCCAGAGTTCGGAATAGGCCTCGTCGTGGAAACCGATCGAGAAGGTCCGCACCGGCTGCGACGACTGCTGCGCCATCAGCGCGACGATCGCCGAGCTGTCGATGCCGCCCGACAGGAACGCCCCGAGCGGCACGTCGGCGCGCATCCGCAGGCGGATCGCCTCGTCAAGCTCGTTTCTGAAAGCGGTGATGGTGCCGGCATCGAGGGCGCGGCGGCGCGCCGGGTTGGCGTCGGGCAGGGGGGGCGCGTAATAGCGCGTCGCGGTCAGCGTGCCGTTCGCCCAGGTCGCATGGTGGCCCGGCGGCAGCTGGCGCACCCCGCCGACGAGCGTGCCCGAGCCGGGGACGTATTTGAAGACTAGATATTGGGCGAGCGCGTCCTCGTCGATGCGCCCGGTAAAGGCGGGGTGGCACGCTAACGCCGCAAACTCCGACGCGAAGACGAGGTCGTCGCCGTGCTGGAGATAGAGCAGCGGCTTCTTGCCGAACGGGTCGCGCGCGAGGAACAGCGTACGGTCGCGCGCATCCCAGATCGCGAAGGCGAACATGCCGCGAAATCTGGGCAGGCACGCCGCGCCCCAGACCTGATATGCGGTGAGCAGCACCTCGGTATCCGACGTGGTCCGGAAGTTCTGCCCGAGCGCCTGCAGCTCGGCCTTGATCTCGAGGTAATTATAGATCTCGCCGTTATAGATCAGCGTGTAGCGGCCGTCGGCGGAGACGAAGGGCTGATCGCCCGTCGCGAGGTCGATGATCGCCAGGCGGAGGTGACCAAGCGCGAGCGTCTTGGGCGCGGCGTCGATCAGCACGCTGGTGCGTCCGTCGGGGCCGCGATGCTCGATGGCGCGGGTCATGCCGTCGACGACGCGCGCCGCGAAATCGCGGCCCTGTCCCGTCGTGAATCCGGCAATCCCGCACATATCCGCGATTAACCCCAATTGCGCCTGCGCGCATGCCCCGATACGTCTATAGCGAAGTCGCGACCGACACCACCAACAAATAACAAATGGTAACTACGGAGCGGCGGAGCGAATGGTTTCGAACAATTCGTTACGGCTGTCGATTTTGATTCCGGCCTATTGCCGTCCGGCGGGACTTGCCGAGATTCTGGCGCGACTCGCACCGCAGGTCGCCGACCATCCGGGTACGGAGGTGATCGTCATCGACAACGATCCCGCCGCGAGTGCGCGCGGTGTCGCCCTGCACGCGGGCGTGCGCCATGTGCATGAGACGCGTCGCGGGGTGGTGCACGCGCGCAACCGGGGCATCGCCGAGGCGGACGGCACCCATGTCGTCTTTCTCGACGACGACGAAGTCCCGGCACCCGGCTGGCTCGCCGCCTATGCCGGACAGGCCCGGACGGGCGTCGCGGCAAGTTTCGGGCGTATCGTGCCGCGCTTTGAGGGCGTGCCGCCGCCGCAGTTGCGGGGGCTGCTCGAGGCGCTGTTCAGCCGTGCGTTCGGCGGACCGACGGGCAGCGACGTTTCGGGCGCGTGGGCGGCGCTCGGCACCGGCAACTCGATGTATGACAAGGCGCGGTGCTTTCCCGACGGCGCGCCGTTCGATGTTCGCTTCAACGCGCGCGGCGGCGAGGACAGCTGGATGATCAGGGGCCTGTTGGCGCGCGGCATCGCGCTGACGTGGAACGCCGAGGCGCTCGTCGAGGAGGTCGTGCCGCCGGCGCGCATGACGCTGGCGTCGGTCCGGCAGCGCAAGTTCAACCACGGGCAGCTGCGCGTCATCTGCACCTACGGCACGGGCGGCGTGGGCGCGGCGGCGAAGGCGGCGGCATGGATGGGGGCAGGGGCGGTGCAGGCGCTGCTGCACGGCGCGCGCTTTGGCCTGTTGGCGCTGACCGGTTCGCCGCGTCGCGACGATGCCGCCGCGCGGGTGTCGGCGGGGCTCGGCAAGCTGCTGTGGTGGCGTGCGCCGGGGTCGTTCTACGCGGGCTGAGCGGCGCGCTCGGCGTCTTTGGCGGCCGACCACAGCGCTTCCTTGGCATCGAGGTCGAGGTTGGCGAACGCGCCGCCCGCCGCAGCTTCCATCGCGGCAAAGCGCCGTTCGAACTTGGCGTTGGCGGCGCGCAGCGCGGCTTCGGGGTCGATGTCATGCTTGCGGAGGTAATTGACGGCGGCGAAGAGCAGGTCGCCGGCTTCCTCGGTGCGGTGCACGGCATCGGTCGCGGCGTCGAACTCGGCCAATTCCTCGACGACCTTGGCGCGGGCCCCGTGTGCATCGGGCCAGTCGAAGCCAGTGCGCGCGGCGCGGCGCTGGAGCTTGTCGGCGCGCAGCAGCGCGGGCAGGGCGAGCGCCACCCCGTCGAGGGCTCCGGCGCGCGGCCTTTCCTGCGCCTTGAGGGCTTCCCACGTCAGTTTTTGCGCCGCCGCGTCGGTATCGGGCCGGGCATCGCCGAAGACGTGCGGGTGCCGCCGCACCATCTTGCCGACGATACCGGCGATGACATCGGCGAGGGTGAAGTACCCGGTCTCCTCGGCGATGCGGGCGTGAAAGACGACCTGCAGCAACAGGTCGCCGAGCTCGCCCCGCAGCTCAGCCATGTCGCCGTCGGCGATGGCCTGCGCGACCTCGTAGGCCTCCTCGATCGTATACGGGGCGATCGTTGCAAAGCTCTGCGCGACGTCCCACGGACAGCCGATGGCGGGATCGCGCAAGCGCGCCATGAGAGCGACGAGGGGTTCGATCATGCGGCCTTGATCATGCGGGCTTGCGGGTGATCCGATAAACCGACGCCGGGGGCAGGTTGATCATCGCGCCGCCGATCCGCTTGGCTTCGAGGCCCAGGCGGTCGAGGATCGGGCGTTTGACCGGGCACACCGGGCCATAGGTGAACTGATAGAACGCGCCGCCGTCGCGCAGGTGGGCGAAGGCACCATGGAGGATGAGCATAACCGTGCGCGGCGGCATCGCCAGCACAGGCAGCCCGCTGATCACCGCGCCCGCCTTCTCGCCGCCGAACAGCTCGACCTTGCCGAGGCGCGTCGCATCCATCGCGAGGACGGTGGCCCGGGGCAGGCGGTAGCGCAGCAGGTTGACGAAGTTCTGCCCCATCTCGATCAGCGCCAGCCGGTCCTCGGGAATGCCCCGCGCCAGCAGCGCATCGGTAAACGCCCCGGTGCCGGGCCCGAGTTCGATGACCGGAGCCGACGCGGCGTCGATATCGCGCGTCATCATCTCGGCGAGGGCGCGGCCCGACGGCGCGATCGACGCGACGCGCAAGGGATCGGACAGCCATTCGCGCAGGAACGCGCCGCCGTCGGACGTCTTTGCGGGGCGGGCGCGGGTCACGACGGCCTCATGCCAGTCCGGGGACGATAGTGCCAGCGTCGATACGACAGGGCGTGGAGAGGAACAAGTTGACGAGGCAACTCCCCTGAGCGACACACGTCAATCCGATAATATATATTATGTTAAATCGCGGTCCTTAGCGGCGGGCGTAGAGGTACAGCGCGACGCACGCCGCGACGACCACGATGACGAACACGCCGGCATAGCCGACCGCCGCGTGGGTTGCCGCCATCATCGACATCAATGCCCTCCGCCCGCGTCGTGACGGTCGCCCGGGCGCTCGGCATGACCGTCGGTGTCGAGGCTGTCGTCTTCGAGCCGCCGCGCCAGCCCGCGCAGGCCCAGTGACGCGGTGGCGGTGAATGCCGCGAAGCCGAGCACCAGCCGCGCGGTCGCCGCGAACATCGCATGGCTGACCTCGACGCGGCCCGTGAACGCACCGAGCGCTGGCAGAAGCAACCCGACCACCAGGACGCTCGCGGTCATCGCGCCGAGGATGTTCGCAGCCTGTTCGAGGACGCCGAAGACGAACTTGCGGCGCGCGCGGGCGCGACGGATGTCGGCGGCGCCAGCGGTCGTCGCGACGGTCATTGTGGCGGCAACTCGATCACCAGTCCGTCATGCCCCGGCTCGACCCCGTTCGGCAAGCTGGCCGCCAGCGTCGCATAATCCATCGAATTGTCCATGTGGGTCAGCACCGCGCGCGCCGGCGCGAAGCGTTCGATCCAGCCCAATGTCTGCGCGAGATCGCTGTGCGTCGGATGCGGCGCGATGCGCAGGGCGTCGACGACCCACAGGTCGAGGCCCGCCAGTGCAGCCTCGGATTCGGGTGGGATTGCCTTGACGTCGGTCGAGTAAGCGACCGCCCTACCCGCCTGCTCGATGCGATAGCCGAGGTTGTCGATGTTGCCGTGGTTCTGCCGGAAATGCGTGATCGTCAGTGGGCCGACGACGAGAATCGGCGGCAGCACGTGCGCGATCGCGGTCGCCGGATAGAATTTCGTGCCCTTGAAGACATAGTCGAAGCGTCGCCCCAGTACGTCCCAGGTCGCCTGGTTCGCATAGCAGTCGACGGGTTTCTTCAAGTTGTGGAAGATCTGGCGCAGGTCGTCGATGCCGTGCGCGTGGTCGGCGTGGTCGTGGGTGTAGAGCACCACGTCAAGCGCGCCGATACCGGCGTCGAGGAGCTGGACGCGCAGGTCGGGGCCGGTGTCGATCAGCACGCGGATGTCGTCCGCCTCGATCAGCAGCGAGGCGCGGCGGCGGCGATTGCGCGGGTCGGCGGGATCGCAGTCGCCCCAGTCGCCGTGCCCATCGGGACCACCAAGGCGCGGCACGCCGGTCGAGGTGCCGCAGCCGAGGACCGTCACCTTCATGTCGGTCGCGAGGCCGGTCGTTGGGCCTTGGCGAAAAGCCGGAAGAAATTGTCGGTGGTCGATGCCGCAAGGGCTTCGACGCCCTCCCCCCGCAGCCCCGCGACGAACGCTGCCGTGTGCGTCACGAACGCCGGTTCGCACGGCCGCCCGCGCATCGGCACCGGCGCAAGGAACGGCGAGTCGGTTTCGACGAGCAGCCGGTCGCCGGGCAGGGTCGCGGCAACAGTCTGGAGGTCGCGGGCGTTCTTGAAGGTCACGATACCTGACAATGAGATATAGAAACCCAGCGCAAGCGCCTGTTCGGCAAAGGCCGCGCTTGCCGTGAAGCAATGGATGACGCCCTTGAAGGCCCCCTCCCCCATCGCTTGCCCCAGCATCGCGGCAGTATCGGCCTCGGCGTCGCGCGTGTGGACGATAAGCGGCAGTCCGGTAGCGCGCGCGGCGGCGATGTGCGCGGCAAAACTGGCGCGCTGCGCGGCACGGTCGCTATGGTCGTAGAAATAATCGAGCCCGGTCTCGCCGATGCCGATGACCTTGGGGTGGCGCGCCGCGTCGACGAGCCTGGCGGCGTCGATGTTGGGGTGCGCGTCGGCCTCGTGCGGATGGATGCCGACGGTTGCCCAGATGTCGGGTTCGGCGTCGGCCAGTGCGATGACCGCCGCCCATTCGGATTGCCGCGTGCTGATGCCGAGCATCGTCCCCACCCCGGCGGCGCGGGCGCGCGCGATGACGCCCGCCTGGTCCTCGACGAGGCCCTTGTAGTTGAGGTGGCAGTGCGAATCGACGAGCATCAGGTTTTGGCCCGATCAATTCCGGTGGAAGAGGGGTGGCCCCTCACGCGGGTTCTACCCAGCGCGGGAAGACGCCCTGCGGCGGCGGCAGCGGCGTGCCCTCGGGCACCGGCGTCGCCAGCGCCGCAAAGTCCCGCGCGGTCGACGCGACCCCGAGCTGATCGAGCAGGCGCCCCGCTGCCTCGGGGATCGCGGGCTGCACGAGGATCGCGATCCGCCGCGCCGCGTCGAGCGTTACCGCGAGCACGCTGGCGCGCGCGGCCGGGTCGTCCTTCATTCCCCACGGCGCGGCTTCGGCGAAATAGCCGTTGGCGGCCGCGACGAGGCCCATCACCGCTTCGAGCGCGCGGTGCAGCTGGAGGCAGCCCATGCTTACAAAATAGCTTTCAATCCCGCCGATAAAGGCCTGGCGTAAGGCGTTTTCCGCCGCGCCGACTGCACCCAGCGGAGGCATCGCCCCGCCGCAGGTCTTCGCCACCATCGCCAACGCGCGCTGTGCCAGATTGCCGATGCCGTTAGCGAGATCGGCGTTGGTGCGCTCGACGATCGCCTCGTGGCTGTAGCTGCCGTCGTCGCCGAACGGCACGTCGCGGAGCAGGAACCAGCGCAGCCGATCGACCCCGAGCGTCGCGGCGAGCGCCAGTGGATCGACGACGTTGCCCGTCGATTTCGACATCTTGACGCCGCGGTCGAGGACGAAGCCGTGGCCGAAGATCGTCTTCGGCATAGCGAGCCCCGCCGACATCAGGAACGCCGGCCAGTAGACCGCGTGGAAGCGCACGACATCCTTGCCGACGACGTGCAGGTCGGCGGGCCACCACGCCCCCTCCCCGCCCGGAAATCCCGCGCCGGTCAGGTAGTTGGCCAGCGCGTCGAGCCAGACGTACATGACGTGGCCGGGGCTGTCGGGGACGGGCACGCCCCAGTCGAAGCTGGTGCGCGATACCGACAGGTCGCGCAGGCCGCCCGCGACGAAGCTCCGCATCTCGTTGCAACGGCTGGCGGGCTGGACGAACGTCGGTTCGTCGTAAAGCGCCAGCAGCCGGTCCTGATAGGCCGAGAGGCGGAAGAACCAGCTTTCCTCGACGGTCCACTCGACCGGCGTGCCCTGCGGCGACAGGCGCAGCGCGGCCCCGGCGGCGTCGGTCGCGTCGATCAGCTCGCCCTCGTCGTAATAGGCTTCGTCGCGCACCGAATACCAACCCTCGTAGCGGTCGAGGTACAGGTCGCCGTTCGCTGCGATGCGTCGCCAGAGTTCCTGGCTCGCGGCATAATGGTCGGTGTCGGTGGTGCGGATGAAGCGGTCGAACGAGATGTCGAACGCCGCGCCCATCGCCTTGAATGGCTCGACGGTGCCGTCGACATAGGCGCGCGGCGCGACCCCCGCCGCGCGCGCCGCCTGCGCGATCTTGAGCCCGTGCTCGTCGGTACCGGTGAGGAAGCGCACCGACCTGCCCGCCAGCCGGTGGAAGCGCGCGATCATGTCGGTGGCGATCACCTCATAGGCATGGCCCATATGCGGCGCGCCATTGGGATAGGCGATGGCGGTCGTGATGTAGACGGCGTCGGCGGGTTTCATGACCGCGTCCTAGCGCAACCGCGCCGCCGCCGCACCCCCTGCCGGCTCGCCTCAGATGCCGCGTGCGCGGCCCGAAAATTAAACTTACGTGAACGGCATCCGCTACGCGGTGCGGTCCGTAACGACTCGTGCGGGCCAAGGGGGCTCGTCGTCGACGGAGGAATCCCATGAAACTCGTTGCGTATCTTGCAGGGGCGGCAATGCTCGCCGCGCTGCCCGGAGCCGCCAGTGCCGAACGCCTGTTCGGCCTGACCGGAAACACTATCATCACCTTCGACTCGGCGACGCCGGGAACGATCACCAACAGCGGCGCGATCTCGGGCATCGCGGGCGGCGACACGCTGCTCGGACTCGACCTGCGTCCGGCGACCAACACGTTGTACAGCATCGGCACCAGCGGCAACATCTATGCGATCGCCAAGAACGCCAGCGGCACGGGCTATACCGCGTCTTCGGTCGCGGCGACCATCCTGCCGAGCGGCAGCCGCTTCGGGGTCGATTTCAACCCCGTCCCCGATCGGCTGCGCGTCGTCAGCGACACCAACCAGAACCTGCGCATCAATGTCGGCACCGGCGGCGTCACCAAGGACGCCGACATCACGCTCAACGGCTCGCCCAACGTCGACCTGATCGGCGCGGCCTACACCAACAGCCGTTCGGGCACCGTGACTGCGACGACACTGTACGGCATCGACGCGCTGACCAGCTCGCTGGTCCGTTCGACCGATCCGAACAACGGTCTCTATACCAACCTCAACACCATGGGCGTCGCGTTCGGTCCGCTCGGCTTCACCATCGGCGCGAGCGACGCGATCAGCTTCGACATCTCGGGCGGCAGTAACACGGCGTTCCTGAGCAACGGCAACAGCCTGTATTCGCTCAGCCTCGGCACTGGCGCGGCGACGCTGATCGGTACCGTCGGTGGAGGTGCGCTCAGCGGCCTGACGGCGGGCTCGGTGCCCGAGCCCGCGACCTGGGCGCTAATGATCGGCGGCTTCGGCGCGGTCGGTATGGCGGCGCGTCGTCGCCGCTTCGCGCTTACCGCCTGACGCCAAGCGGACGCAGAAAGGGCACCGGCCGCGAAGCCGGTGCCCTTTTTCGTGCGTCGATCGGTATTTAGCGGCAGGTGACGTTGTTGCGGTCGACACCGCGGCCGATCAGCGCGCCACCGATGCCGCCGAGCACGGTGCCCAGCCCCTTCGAGCCGCCGGGCGCGATGACGTTGCCAAGCACACCGCCGGTCAGCCCGCCGATGATCAACCCCGTCGTGCCGTCCTGGCGGCGGCAATAATAACGGTTGTCGCGGCCGCGGTAGATGCGGTCGTTGGCGCTCAGGCGGCGCGGCTGATAATATTGACCATCACGGTAATATTGGTCGGCGTAGTAGGCGGTCTGGCCCGGTGCGGGGCGGTTGTAATCGTAGTTGCGATACGAGCGCCAATCCTGACGGTCGTTGCGCAGCTCGTTGCGGGCGTCACGCACGTCGCGGCGCTCCTCGCGCACGTCGCGGCGGTCGCCATAGGCCTGGGCATCGCGCAGTTCGCGGCGCTGCTCAAGGACATCGCGGCGGTCGTTGCGGACCTCGCGTCCGTCGACATAGCGGCTGTCGCGATAGGCATTGGGGTCGCGGTCCTGATAGGCCTGCGCGGTCGCGGCAATCGGCATCGCGAGGATCGACAGCGCCGAGACGCCGAGGGTGAGGGTGCGAAACATGGGTCACTCCATCGTTGTGCAGCTTGGGCGAAGATCGGACAGGACGCCGCTCGACTGCATAACCGTCAAACGCACTGTTCGGGTCCCATCCCCCGAATATAAATCGAGGTTGCAAGTAAATCCGTCCAAATGAACGCCTGTTCATTCGACTTATACTTGAAGATGTTCAACGCCGGTTCAGTTAGATCCAACAGGTCCAAGTCGGCGGGCGCGCTGTCGATGTCTGCGCTGTAGGGACTGGTGGGCGCGGCAGGGTTTGAACCTGCGACCCCTCGCGTGTGAAGCGAGTGCTCTACCGCTGAGCTACGCGCCCCCGTGGGGGAGCGCCCCGATATGGCAGGCGGGCGACAAAGTCCAGCCGCTCCCAAAGCGAGACTGGGGCACGATGGTCTGCACGCGATCCGTCATCACGGCGTAAGCCGGGACCCTTCTCCAGGGTTCGGGTGATGGGTCTCGGCGTTCGCCGGGATGACGAAGTTTTTTTGGCGATGCGTCCCGCCTCAGCCCGGCAGATAGTCCATGCCGATGTCGGCGGCGGGCGCGCTCTGGGTGATCCGCCCGACCGAGATATAGGTGACGCCGGTCTCGGCGATGGCGCGGATCGTCGACAGGTTGACGCCCCCCGACGCCTCGGTCGGCACGCGCCCGGCGATCAGCGCGACGGCCTCGCGCAGCAGCGGCGGTGCCATGTTATCGAGCAGCAGCCGATCGGCTCCGCCGTCGAGCGCCGCCTCGATCTGGTCGATGCGGTCGACCTCGACGACGATGCCGCCCAGCCCTGCGGCCTTCGCTGCGCGCACCGCCGCGCCGACGCCGCCCGCCGCCGCGATGTGATTGTCCTTGATCATCACCGCGTCGTCGAGGCGCATCCGGTGGTTGGTCGCACCGCCCGTCCGCGTCGCGTATTTCTCGAGCGCGCGCAGCCCCGGCAAGGTCTTGCGCGTGTCGAGCAGCACCGCGCCCGTCGC
>CAXTSL010000024.1:0-9790 GCA_964246975.1 uncultured Sphingomonadaceae bacterium | reverse complement strand
GATGCCCGTCAGATGCTGCACCGTGTTGAGCGCCGAGCGCTCGGCGGCGAGCAGCGCGCGCGCGTTGCCCTCGACGCGCAGCAGCGGCGTACCCGCCGGAACGCGCGTGCCCTCGTCCACCAGCGTCGCGACACTCGCCTCCGGGTCGCACGCAAGGAAGAACGCCGCCGCCAGCCACAGTCCCGCCACCGTGATGTCGTCGCGGCTCGCCAGCACGGCGCGCAGCCGCACCGTCGCCGGGATGACCGCTTGCGACGTGATGTCGCCGCCCGTGCCCAGATCCTCCGCCAGCGTGGCGGCGACGAAGGCGTGCGTGTCGAACCCTGCAATCATGGCGGCGTCGCTAGGCCCCCCCTCCCCGCGCCGCAACCCTCTTGCCGCAACTCCCCCGCGGCTCTAGCGATGACGTTTACGTCAACCATCGAAAGCTGGCCCCATGCGTTTCGAAGGCACCGCCGCCTATGTCGCCACCGACGATCTGCGCGTCGCGGTCAACGCCGCAGCGACGCTCAGGCGACCGCTGCTCGTCAAGGGCGAGCCCGGCACCGGCAAGACCGTGCTCGCGCAGGAAATCGCCACCGCCTTCGGTGCGCCGCTGATCGAGTGGAATGTCAAGTCGACGACCAAGGCGCAGCAGGGCCTGTACGAATACGACGCGGTGTCGCGCCTCAGGGATTCGCAGCTCGGCGACGCGCGCGTCCACGACATCGCCAACTACATCCGCAAGGGCAAGATGTGGGAAGCGTTCACCTCGCCCGTACTGCCCGTCCTGCTGATCGACGAGATCGACAAGGCCGATATCGAGTTCCCCAACGACTTGCTGACCGAGCTCGACCGCATGGAGTTCGACGTCTACGAGACCGGCGAACGCGTGAAGGCCGTGCAGCGCCCGATCGTCATCATCACCTCGAACAACGAGAAGGAGTTGCCCGACGCCTTCCTGCGCCGGTGCTTCTTCCATTATATCAAGTTCCCCGACCGCGAGACGATGGAGCGCATCGTCCGCGTCCACTTCCCCGACATCCAGAAATCGCTGGTGGCGGAGGCGATGAATATCTTCTTCGACCTGCGCGAGGTGCCGGGCATGAAGAAAAAGCCGAGCACGTCGGAGTTGCTGGACTGGCTCAAGCTGCTGATGCACGAGGATCTGCCCGTCGAAGTGCTGCGCAACCGCGATACCAAGAGCCTGATTCCGCCGCTGCACGGTGCGCTGCTCAAGAACGAGGCCGATGTGATGCTGTTCGAACGACTGGCGTTCATCAGTCGGCGCGCGGCGAATTGACGATTGTGGCCGAATCGGCTTAGAAACGAAGGGTGAACAGGCCGCGCTTTTTCGAGTTCTTCGCCGGCGGCGGCATGGCACGCGCCGGGCTCGGATCGGGCTGGGAATGCGCCTTCGCGAATGATTTTTCGCCGATGAAGGTCGCGGCGTATCGTACGAATTGGGACGATGCGGTCCGGCTGGCCGATATTAACGATCTGACCGTCGACGATCTGCCGGGGGCTGCCAGCCTGGCATGGGCATCGTTCCCCTGTCAGGACCTGAGCCTCGCCGGCAATGCGCGCGGCATCGGCACCGAAGCGGTGCAGACACGGTCCGGGGCATTCTGGGCGTTCTGGCGGCTGATGCAGGCGCTTGCCGCGCAGCGTCGGGCACCGACGATCATCGTCCTCGAAAATGTCTATGGCGCGTTGACGGCGAATGACGGTCGCGACTTCGCTGTCATCGCGCGCTGCCTGTCGTTGGGGGGCTATCGTTTCGGCGCGCTGATGATCGATGCAGAGCGCTTCGTGCCGCAGTCGCGGCCTCGCTTGTTCGTCGTCGCAATTCGGGATGATTGCCATCTTCCGGCGGGATTGCTGGCGCCAGGCCCGCGCCAACCGACCCACCCGGTAGCCATGTCCAAGGCAATAGCCCGCCTTGCAGAACCCGATGCGGACAAGTGGCTGTGGTTCGCGCCCCCTCCCCCACCACCCCGTCGGCTATGCTTGGCGGACATCGTCGAGTCCAATCCGACCGGGGTTGAATGGCATAACGCCGCGACCACCCGGACTATGCTCGCGATGATGGCACCCGCCAGCCTGTCGCGTCTTGCCGCGATGCGCGCCACGCCCGACGGCTGCATTGGCACCATCTACAAACGCACGCGCTTCGACGAACACGGCAACCGCGTGCAACGCGCCGAGCTGCGCAACGACCAGATCTCCGGATGTCTGCGCACGCCGGGCGGCGGCTCGTCGCGACAGACCCTGCTGATCGCCAAAGGTGAATCGGTTCGCACGCGGCTGCTGTCGCCACGTGAGGCGGCGCGACTCATGGGGCTACCTGATAGTTATCGCCTGCCGACGCGCTATAACGACGCCTATCATCTCGCGGGTGACGGCGTGGTCGTCCCGGTGGTCGACTATCTGCGGCGGACGCTGCTCGAACCGATCCTCTACGCCAACACCACGCCAATGTTGCTGGCAGCGGCCTGAGTGGCGATAGATCTCGATTTCCGTCGCCGCGCCGTCCGCACGCTGACCAATGCGGTCGGTTGCTACATACTGTGCGATCTTGACCAGGTGCCGATTTATGTCGGGCAGTCGACCGACGGCATTCGAGCGCGAGTGAACCGACATTTGACTTCGGCACGGTCGGACATCATCGCCAATCGTCAGGTCGATGTCTGGGAAATCGCTTGGGTCTGGGCGTATCCGGTTCCGAACGTCGCCGACATTGCGGCGCTCGAAGACCGACTTTTCGACCATTTTCATCGCAGATCGCCGCTGATGAATGGCAAGGTACCGCGTCCTGTCATCGGTGGTGATGTTCCCCCACCGACTGATATCGTGCAGGTGATGAGCGACAGCGAGATCGCTGAAAAACTCGATCCGGCCCTGCGACTTCCGCGCCAAGCCGAACACTATTCGCAGATCGTCGGGCATTTCCTCGCGGTGAAGAATTCACGCGAGATCGCGCTCGCGATTCAGGCGCATTTTTCGCGGCTCGAGCGCTACCACCGACGGCTGCTCGGCCTTGCGACGCGGATCGAGAACGATGCCGCCGATGATGACGCCCGGTCCGACGACAGGTAAGTCGCCCCGTCATTCATCGACGGTCAGGCTTCGACCCGCTAAGGCCGGTCGCGACACCGCAAAGGACTGCCGCCCCCGTGATCACCCCCTATGAGCGCATGATCGCGCGGCGGTATCTGCTGCCGGGACGCGGCGAGGGGTTCATCTTTCTCGTCGCCTCCATCGCCACTGCCGCCGTCGCGCTCGGCGTCGCCGCGCTGGTCATCGTGATGTCGGTGATGAACGGCTTTCGCGGCGAATTGTTCGACCGCATCCTCGGGTTGAACGGCCACGCCGTCATCCAGGGCTATGGCGGGCGGCTGGAGGCGTGGCAGCCGCTGGCGGCGCGCGTCCGGGCGTTGCCGGGGGTCACCAAGGCGACGCCGCTGATCGAGCAGCCGATGATGACCAGCTTCGGCAACCGCGTCGAGGGCGCGTTGGTGCGCGGCATGACGCCCGCCGACATCGCCGCGACGGGGCCGATCGCCGACAACGTCAAGTCGGGGCGGCTGCGCGACCTCGTCCCCGGCTCCAACAGCGTGGCGATCGGCGCGCGGCTCGCCGAATCGCTCGGCGCGGGGGTCGGCGACACGATCAGCCTGATCAACCCGCAGGGCAACGTCACGCCGTTCGGCACCGTGCCGCGGATCATTGCCTATCGCATCGTCGCGGTCTTCGAAGTCGGCATCTACGACTATGACAAGGCGTTCGTCGTCATGCCGATGAGCGACGCGCAGACGCTGTTGATGCTTGGCGATGCGGTCGGCATGGTCGAGGTCGTGACCGTCGATCCCGACCGCGTCGGCGAAATCCTCGCCCCCGTCGCCGCCAGCGTCAGGCGCACCGCCGTGATCAACGACTGGCGGACGACCAATTCGGCGCTGTTCGAGACGCTGGTCGTCGAGCGCACGGTGATGTTCTGGCTGCTCGCCATCGTCATCCTCGTCGCCGCTTTCAACATCCTGTCGTCGCTGGTCATGCTGGTGCGCGCCAAGACGCGCGACATCGCCATCCTGCGCACGATGGGCGCGACGCGGGCGGCGACAATGCGAATCTTCATCTTCGTTGGTACGCTGATCGGCGCGACGGGGATCGCGGCGGGGGTGGTCTTCGGCCTTGTCGTGCTGCGCTACCGCGAGGCGATCACCGGCACCGTCGCGCGCGCCACGGGAACGCAGCTGTGGGATCCGTCGCTGCGCTACCTGACCGAATTACCCTCGCGCACCGATCCGATGGAAGTCCTCGGCATCGTCGTGTTGGCGCTGCTGCTGTCGTTCCTCGCGACGCTGTATCCGGCTTGGAAGGCGGCGAGTACCGACCCCGTCGAGGTCCTGCGCTATGAGTAGTGCGGACCTGCCTCGTGGCGATGTGCTCAGGGTCGAGGGCCTGACGCGGAGCTTCCGCCAGGGCGAGGCGATCATCGAGGTGCTGCGCGGCGTCGACATGACGGTGCGCGCCGGCGAGATCGTCGCGCTGCTCGGACCCTCGGGATCCGGCAAGTCGACCCTGCTCCAGGCGGTCGGGCTCCTCGAAGGCGGCTTCGGCGGGGCCATCGCCATCGCGGGCGAGCGGGTCGAGGCGCTCGACGCCGCCGGCCGCACGCGCGTGCGCCGCGACCGGCTGGGCTTCGTCTATCAGTTCCACCATCTGCTTCCCGACTTCACCGCGACCGAGAACGTCGTCCTGCCGCAGCTCATCGCCGGGCGCAGCCGTCGCGATGCCGATGCCCATGCGGCGCAACTGCTCGGCGACCTCGGCCTCGCGGCGCGTCTCGACCATCGTCCGGCGCAATTGTCGGGGGGCGAGCAGCAGCGCGTCGCGGTGGCGCGCGCGCTCGCCAATCGCCCGGTGCTGGTGCTCGCCGACGAGCCGACGGGCAATCTCGACGAGGCGACGGCGGGCCGGGTTCTGGCCGAATTCCTGCGGCTGGTGCGCGACCAGGGCAGTGCGGCGCTAGTCGCGACGCATAATATCGCGCTCGCGGCGAAGATGGACCGGGTGGTGACGCTGCACGAGGGGCGCCTGGCAGCGGGCCAACTCGCCAATGTCGGTTAATAAACGCGAAGCAATAAGAAGAAATTGTGAAGGTTCCGCCGTTCATCGCAAGTATTGAGCGTTTTGTCGCTATAATGACTGCGTCGTTAACTGCCCGCTGACGGGTGTGGCCGGATACCCGCCACAGGCAGGCATGGCGATTCGCCGCGTAGCCTGTCGAGTGCGGGGGTCTTTCCAATGCCAGTCACTGTCAAAACGGTCGCCAACGCGACCCAGCTTATCAGCGCGCTGCAAACAGCGGTGGGCGAAACCGAAATCCGACTGAAGCCAGGCAATTACGGTTGGGTCGGCGTCACCAACATCAATCCGCTAGCGCAGGTTACCGTCACTTCCGAGAGCGCGACGCAGCACGCGGTCATCGACATGCTGCAGTTCCGCGGCTCGTCGAACATGACTTTCAGCGAACTGACCCTCAACCATGTCCCGGTCAACCCGCTCGACGGCAGTGGCAACAGCTACGTGTCGAACTCGCACGACATCACTTTCCTTCACGATGAGTTTTTCAGTGCGGTCGACAACAACGTCAACAATGACGGTGGCGGGCTGGAAATCGTCAACAGCAGTCGCATCAGCGTTCTCGACAGCAAGTTCCATGACTTGCGCTGGGCGGTCTTCGCGCATGAGAGCGACCATCTCATACTTGCGGGTAACGACGTGCGCTGGGTGCGCGAGGGTTTCGATTTTGCCGGCGTGAAATACGTCACGATCGATGCCAATTTGTTCACCGGGTTTCATCCCCAGCTCGATGGCCCGAACCCCGATCATCCCGACGCGGTGCAGTTCTGGACCGTCGCCTCGGGGGGCTCGCACCATGTCGACATTACCAACAATGCCATGCTGTTCGCCGGCAGCCAGCCGATCGAGGGGATATTCGTCCGCTCGGAGCAGGGTGTCGCGGCCACGCGGCACAGCGACTTTCTGATCGCCGATAACATTTATTACGGACAATCGCGGCACGGCATTACGGCCTACGACATCGACGGCGTCCAGATAACGAACAACACCGTGATTTCGTCGCCCAAGTACAACAATGCCTATCAGCATCTCGATGCCGCGATCAACACCGGCTACACGACGGGCGCGGTCGTCGACCATAACATCACTTCGATGATGTTCTCGGATCACGATACGGGTCTCATTAAGTTCTCGAATATCGACGCCTGGGACTTGGCGACCGGCGTCGGCACGGCCTACTCGGCGCTTTACCATCACGAGCCGGGCAGCGGATCCCCGGCGGCGTGGTTCGCGCCGAAAGCGGGGAGTGTCGCGCTGGCCCAGCACATCGGCTATGACGCCGCCGCCCCGGTCGGAAACTGGGCGACCGTCACGCCCGGCGCGGTCGCGCATTATCACGACCTGCTCGATGTTGCGGGCACGGCGCTGTTCATCGCCTGACGCTGTGCGACGCTGTCCGGGTGGGACCGGGCAGCGATGCGCGTTAACGCAGGCGCGCGACGACGTCGGCCAAGGCGATATCCGCGCGTTCGCCGCCACGCCGCCGCAGTTCGACGGTCCCCGCCGCGACCCCCTTGGGGCCGACGACGACCTGCCACGGCAGGCCGATGAGGTCGGCGGTGGCGAACTTGGCACCGCCGCGCTCGTCGCGGTCGTCGTAGAGTACTTCGACCCCCGCCGCCTCCAGTTCGGCGTAAAGCGCGTCGGCCGCGCCCGCGCACGCGGCGTCGTCGGCGCGCAGGTTGATCAGCGCGACCTTGTAGGGTGCCACCGCCTCAGGCCAGACGATGCCCGCCGCGTCGTGGCTCGCCTCGATGATCGCCGCCATCAGGCGCGACACGCCGATGCCGTAGCTGCCCATCTGCGGCACGACGGGCGCACCATCGGGCCCCTGCACGGTCATGCCGAGCGCGGTCGTGTATTTGTCGCCGAAAAAGAAGATGTGGCCGACCTCGATGCCGCGTCGCGTCCGCAGGCGCTCGGGGGGCACGGGGCAATTCTCGACCTTGGCATGCTCCTCCTCCTCCATCGCATAGAGGCCGGTCAGCGCCTCGACCGCGCCAGGCGCTTCGAGGTCGATGTCGTCGAGCGCCGCGTCGTAGAAGATCGCGCTCTCGCCGGTGTCGGCGAGAATGTGGAATTCATGGCTGAGGTCGCCACCGATCGGCCCCGTCGGCGCGCGCACCGGCACCGCCTTCAGCCCAAGCCGCGCAAACGTCCTCAGATAGGACGCGAACATCGCCCGGTAACTCGCCTGCCCGCTGGCCGCATCGAGATCGAAGCTATAGGCGTCCTTCATCAGGAACTCGCGCCCGCGCATGACGCCGAAGCGCGGTCGCACCTCGTCGCGAAACTTCCACTGGATGTGATAGAGGATGCGCGGAAGGTCGCGGTAGCTGCGAACGCCATCGCGGAACAGCGTCGTGACGACCTCCTCGTTCGTCGGACCATAGAGCATCTCGCGCCCGTGACGGTCCTTGATGCGGAGCATCTCGGGGCCATAGGCTTCGTAGCGCCCGCTCTGCTGCCACAGGTCGGCGGACTGGATCGTCGGCATCAGGATTTCGAGCGCCCCGGCGCGGTCCTGCTCCTCGCGCACGACGGCCTCGATCTTGCGCAGCACGCGCAAGCCGAGCGGCAGCCACGCATAGATGCCCGCCGCCGTCTGGCGGATCATCCCGGCGCGCAGCATGAGCTGGTGCGAGACGACAACCGCTTCGCTGGGGATCTCTTTGAGAACGGGGAGGAAATAACGCGACAAACGCATGGGGATCGACGCTCCGGGCAAGGCGATTTCCGCCCGTGTAGCACGGGGCAAGGCGCGTGCAACGTGCGCTGCCCGTAACGAACTGTTGCCGAGGAACAACAATCTGTACCGAACCGCTTGTTGCGAGTCGTTCGCCAAAGACACCGCTTAAGGTTTTGCCTATCGATTCAATCGCGTCTTGGTCGAGCGGCCAAGGTTCAGGGAAGACAGCCACAAGGCTGCAGGTCGTACGCAGTGGTGCGAAGGGGGCTTCGGCACGCTGCGGACGGGAGTTCGGTCTCGTCACCGCGAACGCCCGGGCTTCACGCCCGGGCGTTTTCGTTTTGGGGGAAGCTGCCGCGATGATGCTCCATACCGCGCCCGATCCGGCCCCGAACCCGCGGCGGGTGACGCTGTTCCTCCACGACAAGGGCCTGACCCTCCCCACCACATCGCTGTCGTTGTTCAAGCGCGAGCACAAGTCACCCGAGGCCCTGGCGCTCAACCCGCGGGGGCAGGTGCCTTTCCTCGAACTCGACGACGGCCGCGTGCTCGCCGAAACCGTCGCGATCTGCCGCTATCTCGACGAGATTCATCCCGAACCGCCGCTGTTCGGCAGCGATGCTTGGGAACGTGCCGAGACCGACATGTGGATCCGCCGCGTCGAGACCGCGCTCGGCGTGCCCGTCGCGACGGTGTGGCAGCACAGCCACCCCATGACCGCCGCGCTGCTCGTCCAGATTCCCGAGGCGGGCGCGGCGGCGCGGGTGCGGGCGCTCGACGCGCTGGCGTGGCTCGACGCGCAACTATACGGTCGGACGTGGCTGGCGGGCGGGCGCTTCACGATGGCCGATATCGTGCTGCTGACGACGCTCGATTTCGCGGTGTGGATCGGCATCGCGGTGGATGCCGCGCATGGCAATTTGCGCGACTGGCACGCGTGCGCGACGGCGCGCTACGCCTGATCCTCAAGGACTTTTCCGCGCGGCGCGGATGCGTTATCGTGGCGGTCCGGCGAAGGGGGTTGATCATGGTTCGTGCAGTCTTGGCTTTCGCGCTGCTGATGTCCGGTGCGTCGTCGCTTGCGGCCGAAGCTGCGCCGGGCGCGACACCCGAAGCCGAAAAGCTGATCTGCAAGAAGCAGGTCCCGATCGGTTCGCTGATCGCGACGCGGCGGGTGTGCGCGACCAAGGCGATGTGGGATCGCAATGCCAAGAACGCACAGGATCAGACGCAGATGTTCACGCAACCGGGAGCGTGGTCGCCGAACGGCCCGGGCAACGACACGCTGACGCCGGGCAGTGGTTTCGATCCCCTCAATCTGCCACGCTAACCTTCCGCGTCACGGTTCATTTCGAAAGGAATTTGATGTGAAACCGAATAGTCTGACGATCGCCCTGCTTTTGAGCGCGGCTCCGGTCATGGCCGCCGAGACGCCTGCCGCGCCGACGACAGCCGCCGCGCCGCCTGCCAGCGCCGCCCTCACCGCGCCGTCGATCATCGTCGAGTCGGCAGCGCCGGTCATCAAGGTGTCGGGGCCGGAGCCCGAAAAGCTCATCTGCCGCAAAGAGGTCGTCATCGGCTCGCTGATCGCCAAGCGCCGCGTCTGTGCGACACAACGCAATTGGGATCGCAACACCAAGCAGGCCCAGGACAATCTGCAGGAATTCACCAAGCCCGGCGCGTTCAGCCCGAACGGCTGAGCTGCGCTAGACCAGCCGACTCTGCTTGACCGCCGCCGCGATGAAGCTGGCGAACAGCGGATGGGGGTCGAAGGGTTTGGACTTCAACTCGGGGTGGAACTGGACGCCGACGAACCACGGGTGATCGGGGCGCTCGACGATCTCGGGGAGCAGCCCATCGGGCGATAGCCCGGAAAAGATCAGCCCGCCCGTTTCGAGGGCCTGGCGGTAGTGGCTGTTGACCTCGTAGCGGTGGCGGTGACGCTCGCTGATCGTCGCGCTGCCATAGACCGAC
>CAXTSL010000023.1:0-33995 GCA_964246975.1 uncultured Sphingomonadaceae bacterium | reverse complement strand
GTTGCGCAGAAGGAAGCGTGGCACATCGACTATGACGGCCCGTGGAACGGCGGCGCGCTGGCGACCGCGGGCGGGCTGGTGTTCCAGGGCAACGGCAAGGGCGTGTTCCAGGCCTTCGACGCCGCCAAGGGCGACAAATTGTGGAGCTTTCCGGCGCAGACGGGAGTCATCGCCGGGCCGGTGACCTATAGCGTCAAGGGCGTCCAGTATGTCGCCGTGATGGCGGGCTATGGCGGCGCCTATCCGGTCAGCAGCGGCTATGACGACCCGCGGCCCACGCAGAACGGTCGCGTGCTGGTGTTCCGGATCGGCGGCACCGCCAAGCTGCCGCCCGCGCCGCCGCTCGACCTGCCGCCGCCGAACCCCCCGAAGGAGGTGTTCACCGCCGCCCAGATCACCCACGGCGGCGACCTGTTCGAGGGCAATTGCGGCGTCTGCCACGGCGGCGGCGCGCGCTCGTCGGGGGTGCTGCCCGACCTCCGCCGCTCGGGGGCGCTCGCCGATGCGGCAACATGGCAGGGCATCGTCCACGACGGGGCGCTCAAGGATCGCGGCATGGTCAGCTTCGCGCCGTACATGTCGGAGGCCGATATCGAGGCGATCCGGGGCTATGTCGGGGTGCAGGCGAAGTATCTCGCCGATGAGGACAAGGCGGCGGGGGGCGGCAAGGCGGGGAGCCGATAAAACGCGCCGGATTGATGCGGACGCATGGAACCCCCATATCGCTTCCAGAGAGTTCCGCCGTACACTGCGGGACGAGGGAGTGTTCGACCCAATGACCAATGTCCCGACGACCCTGCCGGTGCTGCCGCTGCGCGATATCGTCGTCTTTCCCCAGATGATCGTGCCGCTGTTCGTCGGTCGCGAGAAATCGGTGAAGGCGCTCGAAGCGGTGATGCACGGCGACAAGACCGTGTTCCTGCTCAGCCAGAAGAACCCGGGCGACGAAGACCCCGGTGCCGACGACCTCTACGACATCGGCACCGTCGCGACGGTGCTCCAACTGCTCAAGCTGCCCGACGGTACGGTGAAGGTGCTCGTCGAAGGCCAGTCGCGCGCGAAACTCGCGGACCTCGATGCGACCGGCGATCATCTGGTCGCGGGCATCGAGACGGTCGCGGAAACGCCCGGCGACGCGACGCAGGTCGAGGCGCTGGTGCGCTCGGCGGCGAAGCAGTTCGAGGCCTACGTCAAGCTCAACAAAAAGACCGCGCCCGAGATCGCCGTTCAGATCAACCAGATCGACGACGCGGCGCGTTTCGCCGACACCGTCGCTGCTAACCTCAACCTCAAGATCGCCGACAAGCAGCAGATCCTTGGTGAATTCGACGTCGCCAAGCGCCTCGAACTCGTCTTCGGGTTCATGGAAGGCGAGATGGGCGTCATGCAGGTCGAGAAGAAGATCCGCAGTCGCGTCAAGCGCCAGATGGAGAAGACGCAGCGCGAATATTATCTCAACGAGCAGATGAAGGCGATCCAGCGCGAGCTGGGCGAGGGCGAGGAGGCCAAGGACGAAGTTACCGAGATCGAGGAGAAGATCGCCCGCGCCAAGCTGCCGAAGGAGGCGCGCGACCGCGCCATCAGCGAGTTGAAGAAGCTCAAGGCGATGGCCCCGCAGTCGGCGGAAGCGACCGTTGTGCGCAACTATCTCGACGTGTTGCTCGGCCTGCCGTGGGGCAAGAAGTCGAAGGTCAAGAAGGACATCGTCGCGGCGCAAAAGGTGCTCGACGACGATCATTATGGCCTCGAGAAGGTCAAGGACCGGATCGTCGATTATCTCGGTGTGCAGGTGCGGACCAACAAGCTGAAAGGTCCGATCCTCTGCCTCGTCGGCCCGCCGGGCGTCGGCAAGACCTCGCTCGGCCGCAGCATCGCCAAGGCGACGGGGCGCGAGTTCGTGCGCCAGTCATTGGGCGGGATGCGCGACGAGGCCGAAATTCGTGGCCACCGCCGCACCTATATCGGCTCGCTGCCCGGCAAGGTCATCCAGAACCTCAAGAAGGCCGGGACGTCGAACCCGCTGTTCCTGCTCGACGAGATCGACAAGCTCGGCGCGGACTTCCGCGGCGATCCGTCGTCGGCGCTGCTCGAGGTGCTCGATCCCGAGCAGAACAAGGCGTTCAACGACCATTATCTCGAGATCGACTACGATCTGTCGGACGTGATGTTCGTGACGACCGCCAACTCGCTCAACATGCCGCAGGCGCTGCTCGACCGCATGGAGATCATCACGCTGTCGGGCTACACCGAGGACGAGAAGGTCGAGATCGCCAAGCGCCACCTGCTCGCCAAGCAGTACGACAACCACGGCCTCAAGGCGCACGAGTTCGCGGTCACCGACGGCGCGCTGCGCGACCTGATCCGCTATTATACGCGCGAGGCCGGGGTGCGGACGCTCGAACGCGAGCTGGCGAAGCT
Organism: uncultured Sphingomonadaceae bacterium; assembly: GCA_964246975.1. Lineage (GTDB taxonomy): Bacteria > Pseudomonadota > Alphaproteobacteria > Sphingomonadales > Sphingomonadaceae > Glacieibacterium. The sequence continues at coordinate 31,577 of CAXTSL010000023.1, read as the reverse complement.
GGCGCGCAAGTCGCTGCGGCGCATCCTTGAAAATAAGGCGCCGAGCGTCACCGTCGACAGCGACAACCTCCACGAGTTCGCGGGCGTGCGGAAGTACCGCTTCGGGGTCGGCGAGGTCGAGGATCAGGTCGGCGCGGTGACGGGGCTGGCGTGGACCGAGGTCGGCGGCGAGTTGCTGACCATCGAGGCCGTTACGGCCCCCGGCAAGGGGCTGATCAAGACCACCGGCAAGCTCGGCGACGTGATGACCGAATCGATCCAGGCGGCGCTGAGCTTCGTCAAGGCGCGCTCGGTGCAGTACGGCATCAAGCCGAGCCTGTTCGAGAAGAAGGATATCCACGTCCACGTCCCCGAGGGCGCGACGCCCAAGGACGGGCCGAGCGCCGGTGTCGGCATGGTGACGGCGATCGTCTCGACGCTGACGGGCATTCCGGTCCGCAAGGACTTTGCGATGACCGGCGAGGTGACGCTGCGCGGTCGCGTGCTGCCGATCGGCGGCCTGAAGGAAAAGCTGCTTGCGGCACTGCGCGGCGGCATCACGACGGTGATGATTCCGGCGGAAAACGAGAAGGATCTCGCCGAAATCCCGAAGAACGTCACCGAAGGCTTGCGGATCATCCCCGTCGCGCACGTCGATCAGGTGCTGGCGGCGGCGCTGACGATGCCGCTGATCCCGATCGACTGGGTCGAACCTGCCGAACTTGCGGTGGTGCCCGACGGCGGCCTCGCCCCCGAGATTGCGCTGCACTGACCGGCGCGTTCGCGGCACGGGTCGAAGGGAAGCGTCGGGCAACCGGCGCTTTCCTTTTGACTTGTCGACCCCGCCGCGCGCACCCTGTCCGGGGGCGATTCAAGGTAGGTGTGTGAACAAGCAGGAACTGGTCGGCGCAGTTGCCGAGGCGGCGGGATTAGGCACGCGCGACGCGGCGCGGGCCGTCGAGGCGGTGATCGAAGCAATCACGGCGAGCTTGGGGCGCGGCGAAGAGGTGCGCCTCGTCGGCTTCGGCAGCTTCGTCGTGACGCAGCGCAAGGCGTCGACGACGCTCAACCCGCGCACGCGCGAACCGATGGAGATCAAGGCGAGCGCGGTGCCCAAGTTCCGCGTCGGCAAGGCGCTGAAGGACGCCTGCAACGCGTCGTAGCGCGGGACCCAACGCAAAACGGGGACCGTGTTGCCACGGTCCCCGATCATGCGGTCCAGCCGTATGATGATTTACAGCGCGGTGAGGTTGATCGCCGCCTGCTTGCCGCGCCGGTCTTCCTCGAGCTGGAAGCTGACGCGCTGACCTTCGCCGAGGCCCGACATGCCGGCGCGCTCGACCGCCGAGATGTGGACGAACGCATCCGGCCCGCCGTCTTCGCGCTGGATGAAGCCGAAGCCCTTGGTGCCGTTGAAGAACTTGACGGTGCCCTCGACTCGCTCGCCGGGGGCCGAAGTGCCGCCGCCGCCAGCGCCGCCGCCGAACTCGCGGCTCGCGCCGCCATAGCCGCCGCCGCGCGGACCGTCGTTCGAACGTCCGCCGAAGCCGCCGCCGGCATCGCGGTCGCGCGGGGGTGCACGGTCGCTGACCGGCATCGGCTCGCCGTCGATGACGAGGTCGGTCGCCGAAACGCGACCGTTGCGCTCGGTGAGGGTAAACTCGAGCGGCTGGCCGTCGGCAAGGCCGGTCAGCCCGGCCTGCTCGACCGCCGAGATGTGGACGAACACGTCCTCGCCGCCGTCATCGCGGACGACGAAGCCGAAGCCCTTCTGACCGTTGAAGAACTTGACGCTGCCCTTGGCGGTGCCGAGGTTGATGCCGGGACCCATGTCGCGCGGCGGGCGCGGCCCGCCAAAACCGCCGCCGCCCGCCGGACGACCGCCGAAGCCACCGGGACGCCCACCGAAGCCGCCGCCGCCGCCGCCGCCGAAACGGTCGCCGCCGCCACCGCCGAAGCGATCCCCGCCGCCGCCGCCGCCGAAGCGGTCGCCGCCGCCCTCGAACTGGTCGAACCCGCGCTCGCGCTTGTCGAACCCGCCGCCACGTGAGGGACCGCGTCCCCGCTTATCGAAACCCATGTCAGTCTAGTCTTTCGCTTGCCGTAGAATTTTAGTGCCGAATGTCACAGAATGTCGTGCGTGCGCCGCGTGTTGTGCTGGCGGGTTGAACGCGAGGCCGTCCGTCACAGTTCCCGGAACAATGCCTCAGGCGCGACCATCGCACCCGACCACACCGCCCCGACTCGTTGCGTAGCGCAAAACCGATGCGCTGGCGAGCCGATAAAAGACGGGAACCGCTGGTGCATTCCACGGTTCAGGCTCGCGACGCCGACAGCATAGCAGGACACGCCGATGGCCACGCTCGCCGCCCGCTCGACCGATGCAGCACCGCCCGGCACGCACAAGGATCCGGTCGCCAATCTCGGCGCCACCGAGCGTGCCTTGTCGGTCGCGGCGGGCACGGTGCTGGGGCTGGTCGCGACGCAATCGAAGGGTGCGCTCGGCGTCATCTTCGGGCTTGCGGGCGGCGTGCTGGTGGCGCGCGGTGTCGGCGGCAGCGATCCCGCCAAGCGCCTGCTCGGCACCGAACCCGACGAGCGGCGGCTGGCGAAGAAGGCGGGCTGGACGAGCGCCGCCAAGGCCCCGCGCGCGGTCAGCGTCAACGCCGACCGCGATACCGTCTGGGCGGTGTTGCGCGAAGTCGAGCGCTGGCCGTCGTTCATGGTCAACATCAAGGCTGCGAAGGCGGAAGGCGACCGCCTGACCTTCACCAGCGCGGGACCCGGCGGGCCGGTCGAAACCGTCGCGACGATCACCGAGGACCTGCCACGCGAGCGCTTTGCGTGGGAATCGGTAGAGGGCAGCAAGGTGCCCAACCGCGGTCGCATCGAGCTGCGCGACGCGGCGGGCGGGCGCGGCACCGAAATCCATGCGCTGATCGCCTATCAGCCGCCGGGCGGCAGTCTGGGGCGCTATGCCGCGAAGCTGACGCAACAGGAGCCCGGCATCCAGACGCGCCGCGACCTCAAACGCCTGAAAAGCCTGATCGAGGCGGGCGAAGTGTCGACCAACGCGCGGACGCATGCCGAGATGGTGGCGAACGCCCCCAAAGCCTGAACGTGCGTTCGTCATCCCCGCGAAGGCGGGGACCCAGTCCTCTTGAACTATGGCTTCAGCAAAGCTGCCACTCTTTCTTGTGAAGCGGGCTGGGTCCCCGCCTTCGCGGGGATGACGAAGGAAGGAAGAACCAATGCGCGCAGTTACCTGGCACGGCAAGCACGACATTCGCGTCGATACCGTTCCCGATCCCGAAATCCTGAACCCGCGCGATGCGATCATTAAGGTCACGTCGACGGCGATCTGCGGGTCGGACCTGCACCTCTACGATGCCGTCATCCCGACGATGATGAAGGGCGACATCATGGGCCACGAGTTCATGGGCGAAGTCGTCGATGTCGGCGCGGCGCACCGCAACGGCGACGCCAACGGCCACGCGCTCAAGGTCGGGCAGCGCGTCGTCGTGCCGTTCACCATTGCCTGCGGCAACTGTTTCTTCTGCCAGAAGGACCTGTGGTCGTGCTGCGACAATTCGAGTCCCGCCGACAACCAGGATATCGCCGAGACGCTGATGGGGCATTCGCCCTCGGGGCTGTTCGGCTATAGCCACATGACCGGCGGTTTCGCGGGCGGGCAGGCCGAATATGTCCGCGTGCCCTTCGCCGACACCGGCCCGATGGTCGTGCCCGACCACCTCGAGGACGATCAGGTGCTGTTTCTCACCGACATTTTTCCGACCGGCTACATGGCCGCCGAGCAGTGCGACATCGAACCCGGCGACACCGTCGCGGTGTGGGGCTGCGGCCCCGTCGGGCAGTTCGCCATCCGCTCGTGCTTCATGCTGGGGGCCGAGCGCGTTATCGCCATCGACCACCGCGAGGCGCGGCTCAAGCTTGCCGAGGAGGCGGGGGCCGAGTGCCTCAACTTCGAGCTGGTCCATATCCTCGATGCGCTCAACGAGATGACCGGCGGGCGTGGCCCCGACCGTTGCATCGATGCCGTCGGCATGGAGGCCCACGGCCTGGCGCTCGACAATGTCATCGACCGCGCCAAGCAGGCCGTCGGCCTCGGCACCGACCGCCCGCACGTGCTGCGCGAGGCGATCCTCGCCTGCCGCAAGGCGGGCACGGTGAGCATTCCCGGCGTCTATGGCGGCTTCCTCGACAAGATCCCGTTCGGTGCGGCGATGAACAAGGGGCTGAGCTTCAAGACCGGGCAGACGCACGTTCACCGCTATCTCAAACCCCTGCTCGACCGGATCGAGCGCGGCGACATCGACCCGCGCGTCGTCATCAGCCACCGCCTGCCGCTCAGCGACGCGCCGATGGCCTATAAGAATTTCAAGGACAAGCAGGACGAGTTCCGCAAGGTTGTGCTCAAGCCATAAGGACTTGTGCGCGCGCTGCGGTGCCGTCAGACTGCCTCGATGTTCCGCGCTGCAGCGTCGCTCGCTCTGCTGGTTACGCTCGCCGCGCCGGTTCGGGCGGCGTGCTTGCGTGCCGACAGTCCGGCATTCGTCGGTTATTCGCGGACCACCGACCGCGATCTGCGTATACAACTCACCAAGTTGCAGCAGTTCGACGCCCTCGTGCGGCGGCTCACAGGTCTGGACCCGCAAGGCATCTCGCCCTTGGCGGTCTATTTCGTCCAGGGCCGCGATTTCCCGGGACTGGGCGTAGCCGGCGCGGAAGTCGTCGGATTTTATGCGTCGAGTCCCGGCACGACCGGCGCGTTTATCGCGACCGATCGTGCGCGCAGCAATTTCGGCGGCGGCGTCAGCCTAACGATCTTTCATGAATATACGCATTACTTCATGTTTCACGCGACGCGCGCCGCCTATCCGGCGTGGTACGTCGAGGGTTTCGCCGAATATCTTTCGACCGCTCAATTCGGCCCCGGCTGGGCCGAGTTCGGCGGTTTCGACAAGGGCCGTGTGTTCGGCCTCCTTCTGATGAAGTGGCTGCCGATGCAGCAAGTCATGACCGCGCGGGTCGGCGACTTCAAAACGGTCGAGCAGGTCGCACAATTTTATGCGCAGAGCTGGTTGACCGTCCATTATCTGTCGCGCGAACCGGCGCGGCGGCAGCAGCTCAATCGTTATCTGGCGGCGCTGAATCGCGGCGAACCCGCCGCGACGGCGTTCGGCGAGTGCTTCGGGGTCGGCTTCGAAGCGTTCGGCGAGCGGTTGCGCGCGTATCTCAAGGGCCATGATTTCTCGCGCTCGCGGATCAGCGGCGTGGCGGCGGCGAGCGATCCGGTGACGGCGGTAACGGCGCTGCCCAAATCGGCGAACGACCTGTTGCTGCCCGCCGTCCGGCTCGCTATGCTCAGCGCCCCGCCCGCGAAGCCAAAACCGGAAACCACGGCCGCGCGCGCCCGCCTGCTCCAAACGATACGGCGCGCGACCCCGGCGACCGGCGATGCCTTCGCCGATGCAACGCGGGCGGAAGCGGAGATCAAGCTGGGCGACCGCGCCGATGGGCTGGCGCGGCTCGGTGCGCTGCTGGCGCGCGATCCCGGCGATGCGCAGGCGCTGTACCTGCGCGGCGTCGCGATGCTCGACGATGCGGGCGACCCAACGGCGCGGCTGGCGGCGCGCAAGCTGCTCGCCCGCGCCAACGCGGCGCGGCCAGACGATTACCGCATCCTGTTCGCGCACGCGCGCAGCTTCGATTCGCTCGATCTCCCCGACCGCGAGGTCGAGGTGCTGCTGCGGGCCAATGCCCTCGCCCCCGATGTCGGCGAGATTGCGGCGACGGCGGCGCTGGTCCTGGCGCGGCGCGGCGACAAGGCGCAGGCGGTCGCGCTGCTGACGCCGATCGCCAACAATCCCCACGGCGGCAGCGCGTCGGTCGGCGCCGCGCAACTCGTCGAGGCAATCGGACGCGGCGAAAAGCCCAGCCGCTTCGAACTTGGCGCCGACGACGAATAAGCGCGCCCGACGCTTGCGAAACGGTGCGTCGCTCGCCACCTAGCCGCGCATGGCCGATCTCCTAACGCTGTTCTCGCAACCCGCGACTTGGGTGGCGCTGGCGACCCTGATCGCGATGGAGGTCGTGCTCGGCATCGACAACCTTGTCTTCATCTCGATCCTGACCAACAAGCTGCCGCCCGCCATGCAGGCACGCGCGCGGCGGATCGGCATCGGGCTGGCGCTGGGCTTGCGGCTTGCGCTGCTCGGCACGGTCGCGTTCATCGTGACGCTGACCAGGCCGATCTTCGAGGCGTTCGGGCACGGCTTTTCGTGGCGCGACCTGATCCTCATCGCGGGCGGGCTGTTCCTCGTCTGGAAGGCCACCAAGGAAATCCACCACAGTCTCGATCCGGCACCGACGGGCGGTGCCTTCGATACCGACAAGCCCGCGCCGCCGACCCTCAACTTCGCCAGCGCAATCGGCCAGATCATCGCGCTCGACCTCGTCTTCAGCCTCGATTCAATCATTACGGCGGTCGGGATGACCCCGCACGTGCCCGTCATGGTCGTCGCCGTCGTCGTCGCGGTCGCGGCGATGCTGTGGGCGTCGGGGCCGCTGTCGGCGTTCATCGCGAAGAATCCGACGGTCGTCATGCTGGCGCTGGGGTTTCTGCTGATGATCGGCATGACACTGATCGCCGAAGGCTTCGGGGCGCATGTCGACAAGGGTTATGTCTATGCCGCGATGGCGTTCTCGGCGGTCGTGGAGGGCCTCAATATCTGGTCGCGATCGCGGCGGCGGCAGTAAAAGCGGGCGGCAACGTGTCGGAAAACTTTACACTTTTCGGTTAACAAAATCTTTCCAGAAAGCCGTAATCCCTTGAGTTTCGGCACTACGCATGGTTGGCCCGTTTCTTGCTTTTGGGCTGTACGACAAAGGAGCTTGCCATGTTCAAATTGCTCGCCGTAACCGCCGTTCTCGCCATTGCCGCCCCCGCGCTGGCGGTGACGCAGGTCTACGACACGACGCCCGCCACGCCGGGTAACCAGAACTGGGGCGGCACGCTCGGCCTCGACTTCACCGTCAATACGCAGATCACCGTGACCGATCTCGGCACGTTCGACAGCGGCAAGGACGGCATCACCAACGATATTTTCGTCGGTATCTTCGACGCCGGCGGCACGCTCGTCGCGTCGGCGGTCAATTTCAACGGCACCGCCAATCCGGGCGGCACAGCGTATGTTCTCAAGGCGGTCGCGCCGATCGTCCTCGCGCCGGGGACGTACCAGCTCGGCGCATGGGGCTACAACCTCGGGGCCGACATCAACTTCAACTATGGCTTTATCGCGCCCGGCAACGGCGGCCCGATCACCTTCGACAGCCTGGGCGGCGCGCTGACCGCCGTCGGCACCCGCTACGCCTTCGCGCCGGGCATTCTGGCGACCAATACGGACAATGGGACGACCCGCTATGGTGCCGGCACCTTTGCGGCGTTCGTTCCCGAGCCCGCGACGTGGGGCCTGATGATCGCGGGCTTCGCGATGACCGGCGCCGCGATGCGCCGCCGCAAGGTCGCGCTCGCCGCCTAGCATCAGACTCGGAAGACCATGGGCCGCGTCCGCAGGGACGCGGCCCTTTCCTTTTGTGCCGCGTGCCCCCGCCTGCTAGTCCCGCTGCGATGACAGTCCATCTCCACGAGGGCGACCTGCCCGACGATGTCTTCGCCCCCGGACCGATCGCGGTCGACAGCGAGACAATGGGGCTGCATCCGCACCGCGACCGGCTGTGCCTGGTGCAGCTGTCCGACGGCGGGCTAGACGAGCACCTCGTGCGCTTTTCGGGCGGAAACTATGATGCACCGGTGCTCAAGCGCATCCTTGCCGATCCTGGCCGGCTCAAGCTCTTCCATTTCGCGCGCTTCGACCTTGCGGTGATCGAGCAGTATCTCGGCGTCACCGCGACGCCGGCGTATTGCACCAAGATCGCCTCGAAGCTGATCCGCACCTACACCGATCGCCACGGCCTCAAGGATGTCCTCAAGGAGACCCTCGGCGTCGACGTGTCGAAGCAGCAGCAGTCGACCGACTGGGGCGCCAACGTGCTGAGCGACGCGCAGAAGGAATATGCCGCGTCCGACGTGCGCTACCTGCACCGCGCGCGCGACGTGCTCGACGAGCGGCTGGTGCGCGAGGGACGGATGGCGCTGGCGCAGGCGTGTTTCGACTTCCTGCCGTGGCGCGCCCGGCTCGACCTTGCGGGCTGGCCCGAACTCGACATCTTCGCGCACGCATGACGGCGGTGGCCTTCGATGCGGCGCGGCGGCGCGCGGCGCTGCCGGGAACGGCGCGCGACGCGGTCGTCACGGTGCTCAAGGTCGCGCTGCCGCTTGCCGCGCTCGGCCTGCTCGCGACGATCGTCGTCTGGCCGCTGACCAGCGCGCGCGAATTCAGCTTCCTGCTGTCGAAGGACAAGGTGGCGATGGCGAAGGACCGACTGCGCCTCGACCACGCCGTGTATCGCGGCCAGACCGCCAAGGGTCAGCCGTTCGTCATCAAGGCGGGCGGCGCGGTGCAGCGGTCGAGCGCGGTGCCGGTGGTCGAGCTGTCGGACCTCGCCGCGACGCTGGCGATGGACGACGGCCCGGCGCGGGTGACCGCGCCCTCGGGGCGCTATGACATGGACAACGACAGGCTCAATATCGCCGGGCCGGTGCGCGTCGACGGCGATGCCGGCTACACGCTCGACAGCGAGGGGGTCGAGGTCAGCCTGATCCAGCGCACCGTCAAGACCGACGCGCCCGTGTCGGGCACGCTGCCGCTCGGCACCTTCCGCAGCGATTCGCTGCGCGCCGATATCGCGGGCCGCGTCGTGCTGCTCGAAGGCCGCGCGCACTTGCACATTCTCGGTCGCTCGGCCAGACGGTCGGCGCGATGAAAGCCCCCCTAATACTTGCCGTGCTGCTCGCCGCCGCCCCGCTCGCGGCGCAGACCTCGGCGCTGAAAGGCCACAACACCGACGCGCCCATCGACTTTGACGCGGCGCGGATCGAGGTGCGCGACCAGGACAATCAGGCGCTGCTGTCGGGCGACGTCAAGATCCGCCAGGCCGACATGACGCTCGATGCCGACAGCGTGAAGATCTTCTACCTGCGCCCCAAGACCGGCGAGCCGAGCGTCCGCCGCCTCGACGCGCAGGGCAACGTCCGGCTTGTCTCGCCGTCTGAAAAGGCAACCGGACGCTATGGTATCTACGATGTCGAGCAGAAGCAGATCACGCTGATCGGCGATGTCGTGCTCAATCGCGGCGAGTCGCAATTGCGCGGACAGCGGCTGGCCATCGACCTCGCGAGCGGGCGGTCGACCCTCGACGGTGCATCGGGCGGGGGTGCCAAGGGTGCGCCCGCAACTGGTGGCCGGGTCTCGGGTCGTTTTGTTGTCCCGCCGCGCACGCCTGCGAAGTAGGAAACCTTCTCCCTCCCCTCTCTCCGCTCCGCGGGGAGGGAGGGGCAAGCAAGGCGCAGCGTGTTTGCGTGCCTCCCGCTCCGGCGTCATAACCGCGCGCGGGAGTAGGGGCGTATGAGCGACAGCGAGTTCGAACGGTCGATGGCGGCGGCGGAGGTCGCCGAGCGCGGCGGGCAGGCAGCGACTGCGGCGCGTCATTACACCGCCGCGCTGGCGCTGCGCCCCGACGACGCGCGCGCGCTCAATGCGCTCGGGCTGCTGACCCTCTACGGCGGCGATGCCGACGAGGCGATCCGGCTGCTGCGCCGGGCGACGCTTGCCGACCCGCAGGGCGCGATGCTGTGGCTCAACCTGTCGAGCGCCTATCGCCAGGCGGGCGACGACGGCAGCGAACGCGCGGCGCTGGCCGCCGCGATCGACCTCGATCCATATTCGCTGCCCGCGCTGGTGCGGAAGGCGCAACTCCACGAGCGGCGCGGCGAGGAAGCCCGCGCGAGCGCGGCGTGGCGCACCCTGCTCGACGCGCTGCCGCCCGCCGACCAGCGTCCCGAAGCGTTGCGCCAGATCGCCACGCACGCCGCCGCCTATGTCGGCCAGCGCAGCGCGCGCTTCAGCGAAGCTTTGAGCGAAGGCCTCGCGCAGCAGATCGCGCAATACGACGGTGCCGAGCGGCGGCGCTTCGATGCCTGCGTCGCGCATGTCCTGGGCAAGCGCCAGATCTACACCTCGACCTGCGCCGGGCTGCATTTTCCGTTCCTGCCCGCCGACGAGTTCCTCGCCGAGCGGCGCTTCCCGTGGTTCGCCGACCTCGAAGCGCAAACCGCGCCGATCCGCGCCGAACTCGAGAGCCTGCTCGGCGCGGGTGGCGACGGCATCGTGCCCTACGTCGACCAGCCGCAGGGCGCGCGCCCGAACCTGTGGACGCCGCTCAACCGCACGACGAAATGGGGGGCGTTCTACCTGTGGCACTACGGCGTGCGGCAGGACGCGGCGTGCGCGCGCTGCCCGGTAACGGCAGCGGCGGTCGAGGCGGTGCCCCGCGTCGACATCCCCGGCCGAGCGCCGACGGCGTTCTTCTCGCTGCTCGAACCGCGCACGCGCATCCCGGCGCATACCGGCGTCACCAACACGCGCGTCACCGTGCATCTGCCGCTGATCGTTCCCGAAAATTGCGGCTTCCGCGTCGGCGGCGAGACACGGGCGTGGGTCGAGGGGCGCGCCTTCGCCTTCGACGACACCATCGAGCACGAGGCTTGGAACGACAGCGACCACTTGCGCGCCGTGCTGATCGTCGATGTGTGGAATCCCTACCTGACGGCGGTCGAGCAGGCGCTGGTCCGCGCCTTTTATGTTGCCGCCGACGCCACCGGGCTCAATCCGGAAAGCGAACATTGAGCGCGAGCGCAACCGCTTAACCGCGTCGCGGCTTTGCAACCATAGCCTGATACGCTAAGCAAATCATCGGCCATGCATGTTTCGGGCCAAGTCGGTTGCAGGGGTGTCGGGTGGCGGACGTCGAGGTGTTGGAGCGGGCGGCGGAGGCGCGGGCGGAACAGTCGCAGCGCGGTCTCGCGGTCGTCGCCATCGGCAAGCGGTATGACAAGCGCGTCGTGCTGCGCGACGTGTCGCTGACGGTCAATCGCGGCGAGGTCGTCGGGCTGCTCGGTCCCAACGGTGCGGGCAAGACGACGTGCTTCTATTCGGTGATGGGCCTGGCGATGCCCGACCAAGGCCGCATCCTGCTCGACGGCGTCGATATCACCGGGCTGCCGATGTACCGCCGCGCGGCGCTGGGCCTGGGCTATCTGCCGCAGGAAACCTCGATCTTTCGCGGCATGACAGTCGCGCAGAACATCGCCAGCGTGCTCGAAGTCTCCGAACCCGACGCCGCCGCGCGCGCCGCAAGGCTCGAGGAACTACTCGAGGAATTTCACATCGCGCGCCTGCGCGACGCGCCCGCGATGGCGCTGTCGGGGGGCGAGCGGCGGCGTTGCGAGATCGCCCGCGCGCTCGCGGCGCATCCGTCGATCATGCTCCTCGACGAGCCGTTCGCGGGCATCGACCCGATCTCGATCGCCGATATCCGCGCGCTGGTGGTGCAGCTGCGCGACCGCGACATTGGCGTGCTGATCACCGATCACAATGTCCGCGAGACGCTCGAAATCGTCGACCGCGCCTGCATCATCTACGATGGCCGCGTGCTGTTCGAGGGGACCCCCGAGGCGCTGGTCGCCGACGAGACGGTGCGGCGGGTGTATCTCGGCGAGGGGTTCAGCTTGTGAGTGGGGGCGGGCAATCCTCCCCGGAAGGTGGCAATACAGCTGACCTTCGGCTCCTCCCCCTCTTCAGGGGGAGGTGGCGGCGTAGCCGACGGAGGGGGCCCACGCGCTCGTTCTCAGCATCCTCCCGCCCCCTCCACCACGCCGCGAAGTGCGGCGCGGTCCCCCTCCCCCTGAAGAGGGGGAGGAGCTAGTCCGCCCATGAGCCTCGGCCCCCGCCTCGACCTGCGCCAGTCGCAATCGCTGGTGATGACGCCGCAGTTGCAGCAGGCGATCAAGCTGCTGGCGCTGACCAATCTCGAACTCGAAGCCTATATCGGCGAGGAGCTCGACCGTAATCCGCTGCTCGACACCGCCCCCGAGGAGAGCGGCGACGCCCGCGCCGAGCCTGCCGCCGAAACGCCCGTCAGCGGTGACGCGGTCGGCGCGGACCAGCTCATCGTCGGCGGCGACGCGACCGCCGACGCGCCGCTCGACGTCGACTATGGGGCCGAGACCTTTCACCACGACAGCGCCAGCGACAGCGTCGGGTCGGGCGCGGGCAGCGCGGCGGCGACGGGCGAGACCCCCGACTTCGACAGTTTCGCGGCCGCCGAGGCCTCGCTGATCGACCTGCTCGTCGAGCAGGCGGTGGCAGCGTTCGACGGCGTGCAGCTGCTGATCGCGCGCCACGTCATCGACCTGATCGACGACGCGGGCTATTTCACCGGCGACATCGCCGACGTCGCCGACCGCCTCGAAGCGCACCCGCAGGAGGTCGAGGCGGTGCTGACTGTTATCCAGACCTTCGAACCGTCGGGCGTCGGCGCGCGGACGCTGGGCGAGTGTCTTGCCATCCAGGCGCGCGAGGCCGACCGCTACGACCCCGCGATGGCGTGCCTGCTCGACCATCTCGACGTGCTGGCGCGCGGCGACCTCGCGCTGCTGCGGCGGCTGTGCGGCGTCGATCAGGAGGATATCTCCGACATGATCCGCGAGTTGCGCGCCTACAACCCCAAGCCGGGGCTGCGCTATGGCGGCGAGCGCACGCAGGCGGTGGTGGCGGACGTGTTCGTGTCGCGCGGCCGTGATGGCTGGCGCGTCGAATTGAACAACGCGACGCTGCCGCGCGTGCTGGTCGACCGCGACTATTATGCCGAGCTGTCGCGCACCGGTACCAAGGCGACGAAGACCTATTTGACCGATTGCCTCGTCTCGGCGACGTGGCTGGTGAAAGCGCTCGACCAGCGCGCCGCGACGATCGTCAAGGTGGCGACCGAGCTGGTGCGCCAGCAGCAGGCGTTCTTCGAGGGCGGCGTCCATCACCTCCGCCCGCTGACGCTGCGCGCCATCGCCGAGGTCATCGGCATGCACGAATCGACCGTCAGCCGCGTCACTTCGAACAAATATCTGCAGTGCGAGCGCGGGCTGTTCGAACTCCGCTATTTCTTCACCAGCGCGATCCAGGCGACGGGCGGCGGCGACGCGGTGTCGGCGAGCACCGTCCGCGACCGCATCGCGCGGCTGATCGCGGGCGAAAGCCCCGACGAGACGCTGAGCGACGACAGGCTGGTCGAGGTTCTCAACGCCGAAGGCTTCGACATCGCGCGGCGCACGGTCGCCAAGTACCGCGAGGCGCTGGGTCTCGGGTCGAGCGTCGCGCGGCGGCGCGCGAAGGTCCTCGAAGCGGCGATCTAGGCGGGCGGGGCAGGTCCGTAGCCGCCGCCGCCCGGCGTCTCGACGACGAACACGTCGCCCCGTGCCAGCTCGACCGATGCAGTCGCGCCCAGCGCTTCGATGGTCCCGTCGCCACGTTCGACGGTATTGCGTCCCGCAGCCCCAGCGCCGCCACCCGCCAAACCGAACGGCGGCACGCGGCGGCGGTTCGACAGGATGCCCGCCGTCAGCGCTTCGAGCGCGCGGATGCGGCGAACGACGCCGTTGCCGCCGTCGAACGCGCCCCGACCGCCCGAGCCGGAGCGGACGCTGAAGCTCTCGACGCGCACCGGAAAGCGGGTTTCGAGGACCTCGGGGTCGGTCAGGCGGCTGTTGGTCATGTGCGTCTGCACCGCGCTCGCGCCCGCAAAGCCGGGGCCTGCGCCCGCGCCGCCCGCGATGGTCTCGTAATATTGGTGGCGGGCGTTGCCGAAGGTGAAATTGTTCATCGTGCCCTGGCTCGCCGCGCACGCGCCGAGCGCGCCGAACAGAGCGTCGGTGACGACCTGGCTGGTTTCGACATTGCCCGCGACCACCGCTGCCTGCGCGTCGGGGCTGAGCATGCAGCCCGCCGGGATGACGATGGTCACCGGGCGCAGGCAGCCGTCGTTCAGGGGGATGTCGTCGCCGACGAGGCACCGGAAGGCGTAGAGCACGGCGGCGCGCGTCACCGCGCGCGGGGCGTTGAAATTGTCGGCCTGTTGCGGCGAAGTACCGGTGAAATCGACGGTGGCGGCGCGGCGCGCGCGGTCGATGCGGACGGCGACGCGCACCACCGCGCCGCTGTCCATTTCATAGGCAAAGTCGCCGTCGTCGAGCCGGTCGATGACGCGCCGCACCGCGCTCTCGGCGTTGTCGAGGACGTGGCGCATATAGGCATCGACCGTCGCACGCCCGTGCGCGGCGGCGAGGGCGGCAAGCTCGGCAGCGCCGCGCGCGCAGGCCGCGACCTGCGCCTTGAGGTCGCCGATGTTCTGGTCGGGGTTGAGCGCCGGGTGCGGTCCGGCGGCCAAACGCGCGCGAATATCGGCCTCGCGGAACTTGCCGTCCGCGACCAGCCTGACCGTGTCGAACAGCACGCCTTCGTCGGCCAACGTGCGGCTGTCGGGCGGCATCGACCCCGGCGTGATGCCGCCGACATCGGCGTGATGGCCGCGCGCCGCAACGAACCATGCCGGCGCATCGCCGCCATCGTGGAAGACCGGCATGACGACGGTGATATCGGGGAGATGCGTGCCGCCGTTGAACGGCGCGTTGAGCATCCAGACATCGCCGCGCGCCAGCGTCCCCGCGCCCGGCCCCCCTGTCTTGGCGATGACCGCGCGGATGCTGTCGCCCATCGAGCCGAGGTGCACCGGCATGTGCGGCGCGTTGGCGATCAGCTGCCCGTCCGCGTCGAATAGCGCGCACGAGAAATCGAGACGTTCCTTGATGTTGACCGAATACGCTGTCGTCTGGAGCGCCAGACCCATTTCCTCTGCCAACCCCATGAAGCGGTTGGCGAAAAGTTCGAGAGTGACGGGGTCGGGTGGGGGGAGCGCTTCCTCACGCGCGGATCCCCCCTCCCCCTTGGGGAGGGGGTTAGGGGGTGGCAACGACGACGCGCACTCACCCGCCGCACCGAAGCACGGGGCGGCATTCCCACCCCCCGGCCCCCTACGCGAGGGGGAGGGGGAGCAAGAAAGCATCAAATTCCCCAATCCATCGACCGTCACCGACCACCCCGCCTCGACCACCGTCGTCCCGCTCGCATCGACGACGATCGCCGGGCCGTCGGTCGTCCAACCGGCGGGCAAGGTCGCGCGGTCGAACACGCGTGCGGCTGCGCTATCCATCGCCACTGTCGCGAGGCACAGGGGCGGCCCGGCAGGCACCGACAGCGTCGCGTCGCCCGCGAAGGTCGTGCCGACCGCCTCGACGGTCAGCGTTTCGACCGCCAGCGCGCCGCCCGCCACGGCGAAGCCGAAGCGCGCGCGGTGCTGCGCCTCGAACGCCGCCGCCATCTCATCCGGGTCCGCGACTGCGACGTCGAGTGCGGCGTCGGTCCCGGCGTATTTCACCCCCGCACGCGCCACCAGCGTCACGGAGCGCAGCGGCACGCCCTGCGCGTCGAGATCGGCGCGCGCCGCTTCGCCGAGCCGCGCCACCGCCGCGTCGAGGTCGCCCCCCAACGCCGCCTCGATGCTCAGCGTCCGCACCGCGCGCACGTCCGCCGCGCCGATGCCGTACGCCGACAGCACCCCCGCCAGCGGGTGGATGATGATCCGCGTCATGCCAAGCGCGGCGGCGACGCGGCACGCGTGTTGCCCGCCCGCGCCGCCGAAACAGACGAGGCTATGCGTCGCGGGATCATGGCCCTTGGCGACCGAAATCTGCCGGATGGCGCGTGCCATATGCTCGACGGCGATGCGCAGGAAGCCCTCCGCCAGCGCGGTCGGTGCCAGGCCCGTGGTGGCGGCGAGGGTCGCGAAACGCGCCGCGACCATGTCCGAATCGAGCGGTTGCCGCCCGTCTGCGCCGAAAAGCCGGGGGAAGAACGCCGGCTGCAGCCGCCCAAGCAGGACGTTGCAATCGGTGACCGTCAGCGGCCCGCCGTTGCCGTACGCCGCCGGTCCGGGCAACGCGCCTGCCGACTCAGGCCCGACGCGCAGGCGCTCGCCGTCGAAGCTACAGATCGACCCCCCGCCCGCCGCGACGGTATGGATCGCCAGCATCGGCGCGCGGATGCGGACCCCCGCGACGATCGTTTCGTGCGTTCGCTCGAAGGCTCCGGCATAGTGCGACACGTCGGTCGAAGTGCCCCCCATGTCGAAGCCGATCAGCTGGTCGAGGCCCGCCGCTGCGGCGGTCGCGACCATGCCGACGATGCCCCCCGCCGGCCCCGACAGCACCGCATCCTTGCCCGCAAACTGCGCCGCCGCCGTCAGCCCGCCATTCGATTGCATGAACAGCAGCGGGGCGTCACCGAGTTCGGCGGCGACACCATCGACATAGCGGCGCAGCACTGGCGACAGATAGGCGTCGGCGACGGTCGTATCGCCGCGCCCGACCAGCTTGATCAGCGGCGCAGCCCGATGGCTGACCGAGACCTGCGCAAACCCTGCCGCGCGCGCGAGGTCGGCGACGCGGACCTCGTGCGCGGTGAAGCGCCAGCCGTGCATCAGGACGATGGCGACCGCATCGAACCCGTCGGCGCGCGCCGCCGCGAACGCCGCCGCCGTCGCCGCTTCGTCGAGGTCGCGCACCACCGCGCCATCGGCTCCGACCCGCTCGTCGATCTCGATGACGCGCGCATAAAGCGGTTCGGGCAGGCGAATATCGAGGTCGAACAGCCTAGGCCGCGCCTGCGTGCCGATCCTGAGCGCGTCGCCGAAGCCGCGCGTGATCGCCAGAACGGTCGGCGCACCGGCACGTTCGAGCAGCGCGTTGGTCGCGACGGTCGTCCCTATCCGCACACCCGCGACGAGGCCCGCCGGGATTGCCTCGCCTTCCGCCAGCCCGAGCAGCGCGCGGATGCCCGCCACCGCCGCGTCGCCCCCGCGCCCAGGTGCATTCGACAGCAGCTTGTGCGTGATCAATGCGCCGTCGGGCCGACGCGCGACGATGTCGGTGAATGTGCCGCCGCGGTCGATCCAGAATTCCCAGCCCATGCGCCCCTTGTGACGGCTGCCACCCGGGACCGCCAGCATCGACTTTTGGTTCAGGACCGAAACGACTTGTCATCGCCATGTTCGCCGATACAGTCATGGGGACCGAAAGGGAGACCGTGATGCTTCGGATTATTGGGCCGAATGTTCGCCGGGTTCGCTGATCCTCGCGCCGGGGCAGGAGGTCTTGGCCGTCGCCGGGCTGCAGCTGCCGGTGAATCGCGGCGGCTTCGTCGACTCGACGCATAGCCTCGTGACGCGTCTCGGCGACGACCTGACGCCCGAACAGAAGATCTTGCTGACCGCTAACCTCGTTTCGGCGGTCGCGGCGGGGGTACCCGAGCCGGCGAGCCGGAAGCTGCTCGTCGTCGGGTTCGGCGTCGTCGGCGGGAGCCTGCGGCGGCGCATTGGCCTCGTCGCTTGAACCGCCAGTCGGGGTCTGCTTAGCGAACTCTTACGGGCGCGCCCCGGAAGCAGCCGAGCGCGTAGGGGAACTCCAGGGTCTTGTGATAGTGGAAGACGAACGCGCCGCCCGGTGCGAACGCGTGGCTGTGGCCGTGACACACGTCGAGGTCGGCGTTGGTCAGCGCGCGCCCGCCCTCGCCGAGGTTGCCGTAGATGCCGAAGCCGTCGGCGGCGAATCCGACGAGCGGCGAATGCCGCCCCGGCCTGTCGCGTGTCCGCGCATCGCGCGCGAGGCACGAGGAAATACTGTGATAATGATAGGTGCCGCGCGCTTCAGGATGGCCCTGGCAGCTATCCTGGACCTCCCACGCCACCGCATCGCGATTCTGCACGTCGTGCGGCGCGAACAGCCGCACCCCGCTCAACAGGATGCCGATCGCGCCGCCGCCGAGACACGTGGGCGTCGCCGCAACGCGCGGCGCGGCGGGCAGCCCCCAGCGAATAGACTGTGCCGCAACCGTATTGGGATTGCGGTCGAAGACGAACGCCGGATCGTCGGGCGCGATCGGAAAACGTCCGGTCGGGTGCCTCGGCAGCCCGTTGCCGTCGACCCGACGGGTCTCGCCCGAAACTGCGACGAGAAAGTGCGAGACCCACGCGACGACGCCAGCCACCGTGCGCTTGGCGGTCGCGTCCCACGTCAGGCCGTCGGCGGCGAACCATGGACCGCGCACCTGTGCGCCGCCGCCGAACCAGCCGCCGAACCAGTTGTCGGCGCGACAGACGAAGGCATAGCCGACGCCCGGCGCGCTGGTGCGAATGAAGCGGTCGCCGACGGGCAGGCGCGTCGGGTCGACGGCGTGTCCCGCCGCAGGCGGCGCGGCGATCAGCGCGGCCAGCAGCGCCGACAAGCAGGAGGCCGAGCATTGCCGCGTTCGCGCCATGCCGCCACTCCCGCCGTCAGCCGAGCGCCGCGAGCAGCCCTTCGAACAACCGGCGTCCGTCGCGGTTGCCGTGCGCCGCCTCGATGGCGCGCTCTGGGTGGGGCATCAGGCCCATGACGTTGCCCGCGTCGTTAACGAGGCCGGCGATGCCGCGCGCCGAGCCGTTGACCGCCTCGGCATAGCGCAGGACGACGCGCCCCTCGCCCTCGAGCCGGTCGAGGGTGGCGTCGTCGGCGGTGTAATTGCCGTCGTGGTGCGCGACCGGAAGCGCGATGGTCTCGCCCGCGTCGTAGCGCGACGTGAAGCGCGTCTGGCTGTTCGCCACGTCGAGCGCCACCGTGCGGCAGACGAAATCGAGGCCCGCATTGCGCATCAGCGCGCCGGGCAGCAGCCCCGCCTCGGTCAACACCTGGAAGCCGTTGCAGACGCCCAGCACCGCGACGCCGCGCGCCGCCGCTTGCGTTACCGCGCGCATCACCGGCGACCGCGCCGACATCGCGCCCGAGCGCAGATAATCGCCATAGGAAAAGCCGCCGGGCAGCGCGATCAGGTCGATCCCTGCGGGCACTTCGGTATCGCGGTGCCAGACCATCGTCGGGGCGACGCCGGTGACTTCGCGCAGCGCGACGGCGAGGTCGCGGTCGCAGTTCGAACCCGGAAAGACGACGACCGCCGATTTCACGCGGGCGCCCTCACAGCACCTCGACGCGAAACGTCTCGATGACGGTGTTCGCCAGCAACTGGCGCGCCATCGCGTCGATGCTCTCGACCGGGGTGCCGTCGGCGAGGTCGAGTTCGATGATCTTGCCCTGCCGCACGCCTTCGACGCCTGCGAAGCCGAGGCCTTCGAGCGCGTGGTGGATGGCGCGGCCCTGCGGATCGAGGACGCCGGCTTTCAGGGTAACGGTAACGCGCGCCTTCATAGCCGCGCATCTAGGCGAGCGGGCAGGGCAGGGCAAGCGCGGTTGCCTTGGCGTCGCGCACGCGGCACGAGCGCGGCGATGCCCGCCGCGCGCCTCGTTGCCTTCGCTGTCCGGATGCCGCGCCTCGTCGTCGCGGCGGCGCTGGCGATGACGTTGCTGGCGGGGTGGATCGCCGCGACGCATTTCGCGATCACCGCCGATACCGACCAGCTGATTTCGCCGGATTTGCCGTTCCGCCGCCACGAACAGGTCTTCGACCGCGCCTTCCCCGACACGGTCGACCTCACGGCAATCGTCGTCGACGGCGCGACGCCCGAAATCGCCGAGAACGCCGCCACGAAGCTGGCGCGCGCACTGGCGACGGACGCGCGCTTTCGCAACGTCCGCCGCCCCGACGGCGGGCCGTTCTTCGATCGCTACGGGCTGTTGCTGTTGCCGCCCGCCGAAGTGCAGGTGACGGCCGACCGGCTGGTCAAGGCGCAGCCGTTCCTCGCCCTGCTGGCGGCGGATCCGTCGCTGCACGGCATCGTCGACGGGCTCGGCGTGTCGCTCGACGGCGTCGCGCGCGGCGAGGCCCGCCTCGCCGACCTGCCGCTCGCGGCGTTCGACACCGCGTTGCGGCGGGCGCTCGACGGCAAACCCGCGCGGTTTTCGTGGCGAGCGCTGCTCGACGGCACGCCCGATCCACGCACGCTGCGCCGCTTCGTCACGCTGCAGGCGCGCCTCGACTATGCCGACATCCAGCCCGGCACGGCGTCGAGCGCGGCGATCCGCGGCATCGCCGCGACCCTCGGCCTCGACGCCGCGCACGGCGTGCGCGTCCGCCTGACCGGCCCGGTACCTCTCGCCGACGAGGAGTTCGCCAGCCTCGGCGAGGGCGCGGGGGTCATCGCCGGCGCCATGCTCCTCGCGGTGACGGGGCTGCTGTGGGCGGCAACGCGGTCGGCGAAGACCATCCTTGCGATCCTCGCGACGACTTTCGCCGGGCTCATCGTCACCGCAGCGCTGGGGCTGGCGACGGTCGGGCGGTTCAACCTGATCTCGGTCGCCTTCATTCCGCTGTTCGTCGGGCTGGGCATCGACTTCGGTATCCAGTTCTGCGTCCGCGTGCGGAGCGAAGCGGGTGCGGTCGACGCGCGCCTGCGTGCGGCCGGGCGGGCGCTCGGTGTCTCGCTGACCTTGGCGGCGACCGCGACGGCGGCGGGGTTCTTCGCCTTCCTGCCGACCGATTACGCCGGGGTCGCCGAATTGGGCGTCATCGCGGGCGCGGGCATGCTCGTCGCGCTGCTGCTGACGCTGACGCTGCTGCCCGCGCTGCTCGCGCTGCTGCGACCGGGCGTCGGCGCGTTGGCGGACACGGTGGCCTTCGAGCGGCTGCACGGCTGGGATGTCCGGTATCGGCGGCGGATACTTCAAGCTTCAAGCATTGCGGCGTTGCTGGGGCTGGCGGCGCTGCCGTGGCTGCGTTTCGACTTCAACCCGCTGCACCTGCGCGACCCCCGCGCCGAGTCGATGAGCACACTCAACGACCTGCTGCGCGATCCGAACAATTCGCCCAATACGATTGAAGTGCTGCTGCCCGACGCGGCGGCGGCGACCGCGATGGCGGCGCGCCTCGAGCGCCTGCCCGAGGTCGCGCAGGTCGTCACGCTGTCGAGCTTCGTTCCCGCCGACCAGACCGCGACGCGGGCGGTCCTCGACGATACCGCGCAGTTGTTGGAGACTGTGCTGACGCCTTTCGAAGCGCGCGGGACGCCCGGCGACGCGGAGACGATAGCGAGCCTGCGCGGCGTCGCGGCGAAATTGCGGGTCCTTGCTCCCTCCTCTCCCCGCGAAGCGGAGAGAGGGGAGGGTCGGGGTGGGGCGTCTTCGAGCGGGACGCGGACCTTGTTGCAAGGCACCCCACCCCGACCCTCCCCTCTCTCGGTTCGCGAAGATGCTCACCGTGAGGGGAGGGGGAAGAACAGTGCCGCCACCCACCTCGCCGCCACCCTCGAAGACCTCGCCGCAGCCACTCCCGACGCGCGCGACCGTGCCGCGCGCGCGTTGGTTCCCGGGCTGAACGCCTTGCTGTCGCAACTCCGCATCGCGCTCCAGCCCGGCGCGCTGACCGCCGCCGACCTGCCCGCTGACCTCGTCCGGTCGTGGCAGGCCCCCGACGGGCGAACGCGCGTCGAGGTGTTTCCGCGCGGCAACGACAACGCCGCGCTCGAACGCTTCGCCGATGCGGTGCAGGCCGTCGCGCCGAATGCCAACGGCACGCCGATCTCGATCCGCGAATCGGGCCGGACGATCGTCCGGGCGTTCGTCACGGCAGGGGTGTTGTCGCTCGGCGCGATCGCCGTGCTGCTGGGGGCCGTGCTGCGCCGCGCTCGCGATGTCGCGCTGATGCTGCTGCCGATCCTGCTCGCGGGCACGCTGACGATGGCGACCTGCGTCGTCGCGGGGTTCGCGCTCAACTTCGCCAACATCATCGCGCTGCCGCTGATGTTCGGTATCGGCGTGGCGTTTCACATCTATCTGATCATGGCGTGGCGGCGCGGCGAGGCGGCGCTGCAGTCGGCGAGCCTGGCGCGCGGCGTGCTGTTCAGCGGCCTGACGACGGGGATCGCATTCGGCGCGCTGGCGCTGTCGCATCATCCGGGGACCGCCAGCATGGGGGTGCTGCTGATGATCTCGCTCGGCTGGACGCTGGTCGCCGCGCTGGTCTTCAAGCCCGCGCTGCTGGCGGCCGTCGACGCTACTTCAGTAGTCCCGCCGTCTGGGTCTCCAGCCGTTTGACCAGCGCACCGGCGCCGCCGTTCGCCAGTACGGCGGTGAAGTCGGCGCGGCGCAGCGTCATCTCGCTGATCCCGCCTAAGTAATAGACATCGGCGACCTTCCACGCCGCGCCCGACGCGTGCAGCTTGTAGGCGATCGCGGTCGGTGCACCGCTCGTCGGCACGATGCGGCTCTTGACGACGACATCGGCACCGCGCGGCACCGGCGCCGGGTCGACGACGAAGCGTTCGCCGCCGAAGCCGTCGAAGTTCCTGGCATAATTGGCGGCGATATAGCCGGCGAACGCCGTCGTCAGCGCGCTGCGCTCGCCTTCGCTCAAGCCCGCCCAGCGTGGCCCGACGGCGAATTTCGTCATCGCCGGCAGGTCGAACGTTCTGGCGACGAGCGACTCGAACGCCTTGAAGCGGCCCTGCAGCCCCAGCGCCTTCGCCTGCTTCATGATCGGCAGGACGCCTGCGTAGAAGGTCTCGATGCGCTGCACGGGCGGTTCGGCGGCGACCGCCGGAGCTGCGAACATCGCTGCCGCGAGCGCCATGATCAACCAGCGCGCCATGCCAAACTCCACTGCGACTTCGGGTGATGTAACGTCGGGCGATGTGCCGCGAATACAACGCGTCACCCGCTTTCCTGTATCCGAGGGTAGCAGCCGCCGCCAGTCTTGGTTAGGAGGCGCAACAGTGACGGAACGAAGGAGCGGGCGTGGAACCTTTGCGAATCGTCCTGGCCCAGCCGCGCGGGTTTTGCGCGGGCGTCGTGCGCGCCATCGACACTGTCGAGGGGGCGCTGAAGAAGTTCGGCGCGCCCGTCTATGTCCGCCACGAGATCGTCCACAACGCGCATGTCGTCGCCGACCTCAAAGCGAAGGGCGCGCGGTTCGTCGAGGAACTGAGCGAGATCCCCGACGACGCGACGACGGTTTTCAGCGCCCACGGTGTCGCGCACAGCGTCGTCGAGGAGGCGCGCGGCCGTCGCCTGCCGGTCATCGACGCGACCTGCCCGCTGGTCTCGAAGGTCCATGTCCAGCTCAAGCGCTATGCCGCGCAGGGCCGCGACCTCGTGCTCATCGGCCACGCCGGGCACGTCGAGGTGATCGGCACGATGGGGCAGGTCGAGGGGCCGGTGCACCTCGTTTCCGACGAGGCGGGGGTCGCCGCGCTGCCGCTCGCCGATGACGCGCCGGTCGCCTATGTCACCCAGACGACGCTGAGCATCGACGACACGCGCGGCATCATCGCGGCGTTGAACGCGCGCTTCAGCGACATCGTCGGTCCCGATATCGCCGACATCTGCTACGCGACGCAGAACCGCCAGACGGCGGTGCGCGACCTGTGCCGCCACGCCGAGCTGATCCTCGTCGTCGGCGCGCAGAACAGCTCGAACTCGAACCGGCTCGTTGAGATCGGCAGCGAGGCGGGGTTGCCGAGCTATCTGATCGCCGATGCGACCGGACTGCGGCCCGAATGGCTAGACGGCGTCGGCGCGGTCGGGCTGACGGCGGGGGCGTCGGCCCCCGAAGCGCTTGTCGAGGGGGTCATTGCGGCGCTCGGACGCTTGCGCGACACGACGATCGTCCGCATGAACGGCGTCGAGGAACATATCGAATTCAGGTTGCCTGCCGCGCTGCGCGATTGAGCATCCGAAAGGAACCGCGATGACCCTGCCGCTCGCCCCGCTGCTCCGCATCGGCAGCTATACCGTCCGCAAGCACATCGGCGGGGGGAAATATCCCCTCGTGCTGATGCTCGAGCCGCTGCTGCGCTGCAATCTGGCGTGCCCGGGCTGCGGCAAGATCGACTATCCCGATGCGATCCTCAACCAGCGGCTGAGCTATGACCAGTGCATGGCCGCAATCGACGAGTGCGGCGCGCCCGCCGTGTCGATTGCAGGCGGCGAACCGCTGCTCCACCGCGACATGCCGAAGATCGTGCGCGGCTATATCGCCAAGAAGAAGTTCGTCATCCTGTGCACCAACGCGCTGCTGCTCAAGAAGAAGCTCGGCGACTATGCGCCGTCGCCGTACTTCACCTGGTCGATCCATCTCGACGGCGACAAGGCGATGCACGACCATGCCGTCGACCAGGACGGCACCTACGAGGTCGCCATCGAGGCAATCGAGATGGTACAGGCGAAGGGCTTCCGCGTCCAAGTCAACTGCACGGTGTTCGACGGCGCGTCGTCGGAACGGCTGGCGGGCTTCTTCGACGAGATGACGCGGCGCGACGTCGAGGTGACGATCTCGCCGGGCTATGCCTATGAGCGCGCCGCCGACCAGCAGCACTTCCTCAACCGCGAGCGGACGCGCAATTTCTTCCGCGACGTGTTCCGGCGTGGCGACGGGGCGAAGGCGTGGAAGTTCACCAATTCGCCGCTGTTCCTCGATTTTCTCGCGGGCAACCAGACGTACGAATGCACGCCGTGGTCGATGCCGCTGCGCACCGTCTTCGGCTGGCAAAAGCCCTGCTACCTCGTCGGCGAGGGCTATGTGCAGAGCTTCGCCGAACTGATGGAGGGCACCGACTGGGACCAGTACGGCGTTGGCAAGTACGAGAAATGTTCGAACTGCATGGTCCATTGCGGCTTCGAGGGGACGGCAGCGACCGATTCGATCCGCCATCCGATGAAGATGTTCCGCATCGGTCGCAACGGCGTACGAACCGACGGCCCGATGGCCCCTGACATCGACCTGTCGAACGCAAGGCCGGCGCAGGACAGCTTTTCGGACCACGTCGACAAGGAACTGGCGCGGATCAAGGCAGCGGATCCCGAGGGGTGGATGCGCGTGCAGCGGGCGGCTTGAGGTTGGAAATGGCTAGAGTACGGCCAGCAACCGAGCCACTAGAGCGGCTTTCCCGTAAGTCGATAAGCGACGCTTTAGATGCGTCGTTGAAGACCGGAAGTAACGCAGCATTTTATAAATTGGTGGGTATGCGGAATCCATCGCGGAGCTACTATGTGCGATATATGGGGCGTCTGCACTCGCTGAAGGCGGTTGTCGCTTACGCGCTTCGGCAAAGTGAGCAATCTGCTCTGGCCCGAGATTTCCATGCGCTGGATGCAGCAAAGCTGTTGCGTCAATTATCATTTTCGGTTGAGCATGTTGATGGCGAAGCCGATGAGAGGCGCGAGAGGGAATGGATTGAGCGGCTTCGGCGGCCTGGGCAGCAGAGGTTCCGGATCAAGCTGATCGATTTCTACGGTCATTGCGTGTTTTCAGGCTGTTCCACTAGCTTTGCGTTGGAAGCTGCACATGTCGATCATGTCAAGGCCAAAGGCTCGGACTCGATTGGCAATGGGATATTATTACGCGCTGACCTGCACAAATTGTTCGACGCAAATCAGATTGCGATCAGTCCAATAGACGGAAGCGTTCACGTATCTTCGAGGTGTATGATTGACTACGGTACATTGTTGAAGGATAAATTCTTCGTAGTTCGTTCTGACGGTCCCACACTTGAGGATTTTGCGTCTCGATGGGACGAGTTTAGCAAAGATGGGGTTAGAGCTCGTGTCTAAGCCTCAAGTTGCCACGCTCCTTTCGAACGGTCGCCTTACGTTGCCGAGGGGCATTCGTCGTCGTAAAAACTGGCCCGCTGGAACTGAGCTAATCATCGAGGAAACTCCTTACGGCGTATTCTTGCGTCCGTTAGTGAGCGGGTCTGGGCCCGTGCCGGACCTGCCGCTTTAGCCAAGTCCCATCTTCGGCCCCGCCAGCGCCGCCCCGCGCCGCAACTCGCGCATCGCCCGCATGAACCCCGCGCTGGTGCGCGCCACGTCAGCGGCCTGCGCGGGTCGCGACGCCAGCGAGCGCAGCATCGCGCGCGCGTCGACGCCGCCGTCGGCGCGCATCGAGACGGTGATCGCGTGGGGGAGCAGGTGCCGGGCGGCGTCGGAGACGCAGCGCAGGATGGCGAAGGGCAGGCCGCGTTCGGCGGCGACGGCGGCGGCGACATGGCTTTCCATATCGACCGCCAGCGCCGTGTGGCGTTCGCCGAGCGCCAGCTTTTCGGCAACGGTGTCGATCATTCGGCCGTCGGCGAAGCAGTTGCCGAGGCGCGCGCCGGGCAGCCGGGCCAGCAGCGCCGCCGCCCAGTCGGGGTCGCACACCGCATCGACCGCGCCCGCCAAGCGGTCGCCGACGATCCAGTCGCCGATCCGTAGCCCGTCGGCGAGCGCGCCGCACATGCCATAGCTCATCATGCCTGCCGCCCCCGCCGCCGCGCGCTCCAGCCGGGCGCGTAAAGCCACGGGATCGCCGCCGCCCGCGACGACGACGACACCGCCCTGGCGGACGGTCGCGACCTCACGGTTGAAGCCCGTCGCGACGACGACGTGGCCGGAGCCGCCGCTCACATGCCCCACGGCACGGCGGCGCTGTTGCTCGCCTGCAGGTTGCGATAGCGCGCCAGCGCCCACAGCGGGAAATAGCGCCGGTAGCCGTGGTAGCGCAGGTAGAAGACGCGCGGGAAGCCGCCGCCGGTGTAGCTGTCCTCGGGCCACTCGCCGTCGTCGCCCTGCGTCGTCGCGAGCCACGCAATGCCGCGCGTCACGGCGTCGGATTCGGCGTGACCCGCTGCCATCAGGCCGATCAGCGCCCACGCCGTCTGCGATGCCGCCGACGGGGCCGCCGTGTGCCCGGCATAATCGAGCGCGTAGCTGTCGCACGCCTCGCCCCAGCCGCCGTCGGGGTTCTGGATGCGCTCCAGCCACGCCGTCGCGCGCGCCACGGCGGGATCGTCCGGCCCCGCGCCTGCAGCACCCAGCGCGCACAATGCCGACCAGGTGCCGTAGATGTAGTTGACCCCCCAGCGCCCGAACCAGCTGCCGTCGGCGCATTGCTCGGCGCGCAGGTAAGCGAGGCCTGCATTGGCGCGCGGCGTGTCCTGCCCGAGCTGCGCGAACATCGAGATGCAGCGCGCCGACACGTCGGCGGTCGGCGGGTCGAGCAGCGCGCCGTGGTCGGCGAAGGGGATGTTGTTGAGGTAGTGATCGACGTTGTCGGCGTCGAACGCCCCCCAGCCGCCGTTGGCGCTCTGCAGCCCGCCGGTCCATTCCGCGCCGCGCGCGATGGCTTCATCGTAGCGCGCGGTCAGGCTTCGGCTGCGGTCCATCGCCATCACGACGACGGCGGTGTCGTCGAGATCGGGATAGTGCGCGTTGGCGTACTGGAACGCCCAACCGCCGGGGCGGACGTCGGGGCGTCGCTCGGCCCAGTCGCCGCGCACCGCGAGCTCCTGCAGCGGCACGAGCCAGTCGAGGCCCGCAAGCGCAGCGGTTTCCGACGTCGCATCGCCGACTTCGAGCAGCGCGTGCGCCGCGAGCGCGGTGTCCCAGACGGGCGAGACGCACGGCTGGCAATAGGCTTCGTCGTCCTTGACCACGAGCAGACGGTCGATCGACTCGCGCGCGACGCGGCGGCGCGGGTCGTCGGCGGGGACGCCGAGCGCGGCGTACATCATCACGCTGTTCGCCATCGCCGGGAAGATCGCGCCGAGCCCGTCGTGGCCGTTCAACCGCGCGTCGACGAAGGCGACGCAGGCCGCCAGCGCGCGGGCGCGGAGGCGCTTCGGCCACAACGCATCGCCCGCCTTGAGGCAGCGGTCGAGGCCGTGGAAGAACGCCGCCCACAGCGGCTTCTGGTGCCCGGCCTTGCCGACCGCGACGGGCGGCCCGAACAACTCCGGGATGCCGATGCCTCGGCCGTTGACCGCCCGCGCCCCCGTCGCCTGGAGCACGAGCAGCGGCACGATCACCGTGCGCGCCCAATACGCCATCCGCGACAGGTGGATTGGGAACCAGCGCGGCAGCAGGACAATCTCGGGCGGCATCGTCGGAACCTGCGCCCATGAAGCCTGGCCGTAGAGCGCCAGCATGAAGCGCGTGAAGACGTTCGCCGCGCCCGCGCCGCCGCGCGCCAGAACCTGGTCTCGCGCGCGCGCCATGTGCGGCGCGGCGATATCGTCGCCGATCATCTTGAGCGCGAAATAGCCTTTGACTGTCGCCGACAGATCGAGCGGTCCGCCGTGGAACAACGGCCAGCCGCCGTCGGCGCGCTGAATGCGGCGGAGGTAGCGCCCGATTTTGGCTTCGAGGGCCGGGTCTGGGTCTTCGCCGAGGTAGTGGACGAGGAGGACGTACTCGGCGGGGATCGTCGCGTCGGCTTCGAGTTCGAACACGAAATGCCCGTCTGGACGTTGGTGGGCGAGCAGTGCTGCGGTGGCGCGCGCGATGGTCGCGTCGAGCGCAGTCGTCGGGTCGGCGAGGGCGACGGGGGCGGCGATGGCCATGCGGGACTGGTAGCGGTTCGCGCAATCCGCGAAAACCCTCCGCAGCAGCGCGAATTTGTCTTGCCCCTCCCCTCCCGGTGAGCTCTTGCCAACCGAGAGAGGGGAGGGTCGGGGTGGGGTGTCTCGCCACGAGACGCGGACTACGGGGCGACAGCACCCCACCCCGACCCTCCCCTCTCTCCGCTGCGCGGGGAGGGGAGGGGGAAGAATTCACGCCGCCAGCGCCGCCGCCCTATTCCCCGACCGGATCGCCCCTTCGATCGTCGCGGGCAGCCCGGTCTGCGTCCAGTCGCCCGCCAGCCACAGGTTGATCAGTGGCGTCGCCGCGTCCGGTCGCCGCGCGTCCTGTGCGGGCGTCGCGGCGAAGGTCGCGCGCTGTTCCTTGACGATCTGCCAGCGCGGTAGGTCGGGGGGCAGGCGCAGCGCGGCGGCGACATCGACCCACAGGCGGCGCGCCAGCATCTCGCGATCATCGCCCGCAACCCTGTCGGCGGCGCTGACGGTCACCGAAATCCGATCCTCGAAAGCGAAGATCCACTCGGCCGTGCCGCCGATCAGGCCGACGATCATCGGCGTCCCCGGTGGCGCGGTGGCGATGAAATGGCCGTTGACGATGGGCTGGAAGGCGATCGGCACGGTCAGGCCGGGGAGGAGGTCGGCGGCGACGCCGGGCGGCACGGCGAGGACGACGCGGTCGTCAGGGGAAAGCGCCACGCTGGTGTCGCCGAAGTCGAGGCTCATCGCGCGCGCCCTGTCACTGGCGATGCCGCGCAGCCGCTTGCCGAGCTCGACCGTCGCGCCATGCCCGACAAGCCACGCCAGCGCCGGATCGACGAACGCCGCAGCCAGCGTCGGATGCGCGATGCGCGGGCGATAGGCGTCGCCGCCCGCCGCGAGTGTCTCGCGGACGATGGCCCCGGCGAGGGTCGCGCTGGCGTCCCTGGGTTCGGTGTTGAGCGCGGCGCGCAGGAAGGGGTCGAGGAGGCGATCCCACAACACGCCCTTGCAGGCCAGCGCCTCGCCGATGGTCTTGCCGGGGTTGGGGCGCAGCAGTTTGGCCAGCGGCACATAGTCCGCCGCACGCGTCCCCGGCACGCGACGGGCGGCGCTAAGCACCCACCACGGCACGCGCCCGGTATTGGGGCGCAGCGTCCACTGCTCGCCCGAACGCACGTCGGCGAAGGCGAAGGTCGCGGTCTCCGGCCCGCGCAACCCGTCGCTCGCCCCGATGACCGCCAGATAGTCCGCCACCGCGCGGTTGCCCGACAGCACGAGGTGGTTGCCGTTGTCGATGGTCATGCCGAGCTGCGCGTCGTGATACGAGCGGCACCGACCGCCCGCAGCCCGCGCCCCGTCAACCAGCGTGACGCGCGCCCCGCTCCCCGTCAGCGCGACCGCCGCCGCCAGTCCCGCCAGTCCCGCACCGATGACGTAAGCCCGGCCTGCGCTCAACCGAACAACCCGTGGCGCAGCACCAGCCACGCGAGGTGGCGCTTGCCGATGCGGACGCGGCGGCGCGGCGCGGCCCACCCCTTGGCGGTCATGCGCGCGAGGACATGGGCATAGACCTCGGCCATCAGCCGCGGCGTGCGCTGGCGCCCCGATGGCGATTCGCGCATGATGCGGCGCGCCTGGTCGAAATGGCGCTGCGCGTCCGCGGCGAGGCTGCGGCAGACGGCGTCGACGCGCGCATCGGCGATCACCGCCAGGGGTTCGCGCGTCGCGATACCCGCCGCCGCGAGCAGGTCTTCGGGCAGATACAGCCGTCCGATGGCGGCATCCTCGTCGATGTCGCGGACGATGTTGGTCAGCTGCAGCGCCATGCCGAGATGGTGCGCGACCGCGACGCCGGTGGCGTGCGTCATCCCGAACGTATGCACCGACAGCCGCCCGACGGCGCAGGCGACGCGGTCGCAATAGAGGTCGAGCGTCGCGCGGCTCGGGGCGACGATGGTCGCGTCGACATCCATCAGCATGCCGTCGATGACGGTGAGAAAATCCTCCTTGAACAACCCGAAGCGCTCGATGGCTTCGGCGAGGAAGGCGAGGCGGCGCGGGCGCTGGCCGGCGTAGAATAGATGGAGGTCGGCGGCCCAGCCTTCGAGATCGGCGCGGCGTTCGTCGCGGCGCCGCTCATCGGCGTCGGCGATGTCGTCGACGATGCGGCAGAAGGCATAGATCGCGAACATCGCGCGGCGCTCGGCTTTGGGCATCAGGCGCATCGCGGCGTAGAAGCTGCTCCCCGACGCCTTGGCCTCGACCGCCGCGACTGCCGTGTCTCCTATCGCCAGACTGGTCACAGGTCCTCGCGCGCCTTCGACGGGGCTGCCCATAGGCCAAAACGCCGCATCGCCATAGCCCCGACAGCGACGCCTGCGAGGCCCAACGCCTCAAGCTTGTTATGGTGCCGTGACGACGCGAAAGGGTCGGTCTCGAGCCGCGCAACGAGATCGACGGCGAGGCGGTGGATGACCGCGACTTCATAGGCGAGGCCGGTCGAGCGGATGCCCGCGCCGAACCCTGCGGACGCTGCCAACAGCGGTTCGACGCGCGCCGCGAGGCCGCGCACGACGGCGGCAAGGGCGGGGGAGGGGGCAGGATCTCCGAGCGCCTCGGGGCCAAGGCCCGCCGCCGCCAGCGCGTCGAGCGGAACATAGACGCGGCCCAGCGCGGCGTAGTCTTCGCGGCAGTCCTGAAGGTGGTTGACGACCTGCAACGCCGCGCACAGCGCGTCCGACGCCGGCCAAAGGTCGCGCGACTCGCCGTGGACATCGAGCATGAAGCGTCCGACAGGCATCGCCGACCAGCGGCAATAGTCGATCAGGTCGGCCCAGTCGGCATAGCGGTCCTGCGTCACGTCGCGGCGGAAGGCGACGAGGAGATCGCGCGCGTGGACATCGCTCAGGTCCCGCGCGGCGAGCGCGGCGCGGAGTTCGCTCGCCACCGCCGCGCCGTTGCCATCGAGGCCCGTCGCCATGGCATCGAGCCGCGCCAGCCGGTCCGCCGCGCTCGCCCCCGGATCATCGGCAATGTCGTCGGCGGCACGCGCGAAGCGGTAGAAGGCCATCACCACGGGCCGGTGCCGCGCCGCGATCAGGCGCGATGCGACTGGGAAATTTTCGTTGGTATGGTCTTTGGTCACCGCACTTCCCCCTCCCCTCCCGGTGAGCCTTCGCGAACCGAGAGAGGGGAGGGCCGGGGTGGGG
>CAXTSL010000022.1:0-34594 GCA_964246975.1 uncultured Sphingomonadaceae bacterium | reverse complement strand
ACCCATAGCGTGGCACCCCACCCCACCCCGACCCTCCCCTCTCTCGGTTCGCAAGCGCTCACCGGGAGGGGAGGGGGCAGCAGGTTCCCTCGACTGCGCCCGGCGGCTTCCCCCGCCGGGCGCATTTTTGCGTGCCCGCCGCGCCCATGCTAGCAGCCCGCGCACGGAGCGGTGGCCGAGTGGTCGAAGGCGCACGCCTGGAAAGTGTGTAAGGGTCAAAAGCCCTTCGTGGGTTCGAATCCCACCCGCTCCGCCAGTCTGCCGGTCGGTGCTGTCGAAGCGCTGCGCTGCGACGGTCGCCGACGCGCGGATCAATCGCGATTGCCGGTCGGATCGAACGGATTGAGCACGATCGCGCCCAGACCGGCAACGTCGCGGGCGTTGCGCGTCACCAAGGTCAAGCCGTTGGCCACAGCCGTCGCCGCGAGCAGGCCGTCGATCGTCGGGACGGTCCGGATCGCATTCATGCGGCCCCATCGGTCGGCGACCGCGCTGTCGATGCCAAGGATGCGCCCGTCGAACCCCGCCGCGATGTCGCGCAACCAGCGTTCGAGCATCGCCGCCTTGTCCGCGTCACGCGGACGGACAAGCTCGACGCCTTTCCTGATCTCGCCAAGCACGAGTGTGCTGAGATAGAGATCGGCTGCGGCGATCGAGGCATACCAGGCCGATACATGGGGGTCGCAGCGCGCGCCTTTGCGGATTTCGGAAACGATGTTGGTGTCGATCAGATAGCCCATGGGCAGCCAACTCACAGGTCGATATCACGCCCGAAATCGCGGTTGCGTTCGAGGTCGATGCCGTCGAGCGGCGCGGACGCCAGCAACGCCTTCAGATCGACCTTGGGCGGCGCGGCAAAGCGTTGCCGCAGCAGCGCGCGCGCTTCGGCCTGCCGCAGCGGATCGCACAACGCCGACGCGACGCCGCGAACGAGGCTGGCGTCTTCCCTGCGGATATTCACTTCGACCCGCACGAACCCGTCGCGTTCCCTTCGGGCGCGATGTTTCGAGAGCGAGGACTGTCCTTCGGCGATCATGCTTGGCTCCGTATTTCCGGAAAGAATATCGGAAAACTTGCGCGAACGCAAGGGGTGTTTCGGGGCGATAAAAAAATGCGGCATCAGAGCCAGTGCGAGACGCGGACCGTCGTCGCGCGCGGTCGCCATCATTCGCCGCTTCGTCCCGCCCTGTCGAAGCGCGGGCGCTGGTAGTCGGGGCGGAGCCAGCGGACGTGGCCGCCGGCTTCCTCGGCGGCGCGCGCGGCGTTGAGGGCGACGAGGTTGGCGACGATCTGCTCCGCGCCCAGGTCGGCGGGCCAGCCATAGGCGGCGGCGACGGCGGCATCGAGACAGCGGTGGAGTTCGAGGACGATCGCGGCGCGCGCGCGGCGCGCGGTATCGGCTTCGACGAGGTCGAGCGTCGTGCCCGCTTTTAGCTTCTCGACGAGGTTGTAGAGGCCGGTCAGCGTGATCTCGGGATGCTCGGCCTGCACCGCCTTGCGCGTCGCGTCCAACTCCTCGCCGAGGTCGGCGATGGCGGCGCGCTGCGCGGGGGTCGGGTCGGGGAAGGGGAACGGGTCGAAGCAGCGCGACTTCACATAAACGGGGTCGTTGCCGACCCCGAGCCACCCGCCTGCGATAGTCGACCATTGAACGTGCAGCGACGACATGAGGACGCCAAGGTCGAAAGCGTCGTCAGAAGCGATAATGATGTTCTTGTTGTCGGCCACAATGTCGACCGCGATAAACTGAAAAATCCGATGCGTTGCGGTCTCGACAGTTGCAATGTAGCGCGCCAGCCCGATCAACGCAGGCCGAAGCTCGCCCCTTGGCTCGCCGAAAATCCACCAGTTCGTCTTGTAGGTCGCTCGCCGGTTGAGGTCGCGTTCGGGTTTTACCTTCGTGAGCAGGTGCGCGTAAACCTCGGGGAAGCGGGTGCGTGCGTCGCGCTCGGACACGCCGTACAGGTCGATGACCATCGCGCCGCGCGGGCGCTGGAGCAGGTCGCGGCCATTGCGGTAGGGCTTAATATGCGCTTCGAGACCGGGCCGGACGCCGAGGCCGAGCGCGCGGGCCTCGGTCGGCATGACGATAAAGCCAGCGCCGTGCAGTTTCACACCAGGAGAACACAAGCCTTCGTTGGCGAGCAGCGGGCGCACCGCCGTGACATCGGCTCCGACACTCAAATCCGCGTTGATGACCGCCGTCGTCCTCCTGACCTCGATCTGCGGCGCATCGGTGTCGAGGCGGTGTTCGCCGACGACTTCGAGCAGGCATCCCTCACCCGCCCCGGCTTCCGCGACCGTCATAGCGATCCGCACCGCAGCGGCATCGCGGGTCGCCAACGTCCACGGATGGTCGGGGATGGCGATCACAAGATGCAACGCGGACAGTCGCGCACCGATGACCCGGCGGCTGAAGCTCTGGGTGATCGAGTTGGTCGTGACGAAGCCGAAGCGGCGCAGGCGCGTCTCGGGACGGGTCAGGACCTCCGCCGCGCGGTCCCACCACTGCATGACGAAGTCGGCGGATTTCGGCACGCCGGGGTTCGCCTTCCATAGCGTCTCGGCATAATCGCCGCCCAGTCTGGCGCGCAAATCCTTGCCGCCGATAAACGGCGGATTCCCGACGATATAGTCAGCCTCGGGCCATGCGGGCGGGCGGGGACGCACGGTATCGATCTCGCCGCTCGGCAGGCGCGCGAGGACCGCGTCGTAACCGCCGTGCTGGCCGAAGTTGATCGTGTCGAAGCGTTGCAGCACGGGATCGCCGACGCCCTCGGCGTGGCTCATGCGCCAGCGCAGCCAGCCGATCCACAGCACGAGTTCGGCGATGACGGCGGCGCGCGGGTTGAGTTCGAGGCCGTGGAACTGCTGCGGGCCGATGCGGCTGACGGCGGTGCCGCCGCGCTGCTCGATGGCGACGATGCAATCGCTTTCGAGGCGCAGCAGCAATTCCATCGCGACGTAGAGGAAATTGCCCGTGCCGCAGGCGGGATCGAGAACGCGCAGGGCCTGCAACCGCGCGAGGAAGGCGGTCAGCGGGCCGGGATCGGTGCTCGCGTCCGCCCCGGTGTCGAGCGCCGCGAATTCGGCGCGCAGCGGCTCCATGATCGTCGCCTCGACGAGCCGCTCGACATAGGGCCGCGGGGTGTAGTGTGCGCCGAGCTTGGCGCGTTCGGCAGGCGTCAGCGCCTGTTCGAGCAAAGTGCCGAAGATCGCGGGTTCGACCTTGGTCCAGTCGGCCCCGGCGGCGGCGATCAGCCGCGCGACGTTGTTGGTGTCGAGGGGAAAGACGGTGGCGTCGGCGAACAGCCCGCCGTTGAAATGGCGCACCTCGGTTTCGAGGGCGAGGACATAGCGGTCGCCGCCAGCGCGGCCCATCGTCGTCCACAGTTCCGCCAGCCCGCGCCGGAACAGCGCCTCGTTGACGTGGCCCGCCTCGCGCCAGTCGGCGGGCAGGCAGCGCGCGAGGAAGTCCTTGAAGCGGTCCCTGGGCAGCAGCCCGACATCCTCGGCGAACATGCAGAACAACAGCCGCATGACGAACAGCGAGGTTTCCTCGACGACCAGCGAGCGCGCATGATCGGGCTGGTCCTTGATGCGACCGCGCTGCGCGAGTTCGAGGTACTGGCTGATTTCCGCCAGGTCGCGCGCGACGTTGCGGGTGACCTCGACCGCCTTGAGGCGCGGGTCGATGCTGCGGGGGTCGGTCCAGATGGCGCGGAGGCGGTCGCGCGCCCAGTCGTGGCGCAGGTCGGCGAGCGCGATTCGGTAGGTCGCGGGGTCGGGAAAGTGGCTGTAATTCTTGCCGATGCCAGACCAGTCGTAATAGATCTCGAAGGCACGTCCGACATCGCAGACGATGATGAACGGTGGCCAGCCGTGGCTGGGCGGCACGGCGGCGGCATAGCGTTTGGCCTGATCGAAGGCTTCGCGCATGAGCTTGTCGTAACGGGCTCCCGACGGGGCTTGCGGGGTCGCGGGCGGGTCGAACAGTGCCAGATTGCCCGTCGGGGTGGCGGGCGGGATGTGCGACTGCTTGGCTTCGACGATGAAATGGCCGCGCTTGTAGAGGTCGACGCGGCCGTTGGCGACGGTGCCGTGCGGGGTCGCGGCACTGACGCGCGCCTCATAGCCGTAATCGGGGGTCTCGGTGTTCTTCGCGCCCGGCGGCACCGGCGGCAGGCCGAGAACTCCGATGAGTTGTTCGAGAAAGCGCGCGTAGTTGGCGCGCTCGGCCCCGCCCGCGCTGCCGTCCCAGAAGGCGATGAACTCGTCGAGGGTCATTCGCCCGCGACCTTAGGGGCGGGCGCGGCGGCGCGATAGTGCGTGGCCCTCCGTCGATCTTGCGGAAAATCACGTTGTAACCGTACTGGCACAGTTTTCTTGCCTTTTCATGCCGCAACGGCTATGACTGGCCGTGTATTGCAGTGCAGGAGGCAGGGATGCCGCAATCGCTTCTCGACACGCGTCCGGGGTTGCGCGAGCGGTTCCTCGCCGAGCTGCGGCGGACGCGCAACGTCAACGCGTCGGCGCGCGCGGTGGGGGTGAGCATGTCGACGCCGTTCCGCTGGCGGGCGCGCGATCCGCTATTCGCGCGCGACTGCGCCGAGGCGATGGCGCGGGGGCCGGTGCGGCGCACGAGGCGGCTCAAGATGACGGCGGACCAGCGCCGGGTGTTCCTCGACGCGCTCGGCAACGGTACGAGCGCGCGGGCGGCGGCACGCATGGTGGGGGTACCGAGCGCGACCCTGCGCGACTACCGCAACCGCGACGCCGAATTTGCCAGCGCATGGGCGCTGGCGAGGGCGACGGCGCGCGAACTCGCCGAGGACGAGCTGATGTACCGCGCGCTCTACGGCTTCGAGCGCGTCACGATCGAGGACGGGGTCGAACGGCGCGTCGTGACGCAGGAATGGCGGCCGCTGCTGAAGCTGGTGCAGGGGTTCGACCGCGAGCGCGCCCGCACGGGGAGCGGCAGCGGGCGCTATCGGACGATCGAGCTGACGCCCGAGGCGGTCGCGGCGGCGCGCGCCAAGGTGACGCGCCTGCTGATCCTGCGCGGGGCCTAGCGCCCAGGCGCGCGCGGCGGCCCGGCCCTTTCGCCGCCGCGCCTCAGCCGCGCCCCATCAGCGCCAGCACTTCCTTGCGGCTGCGGTCGTCCTCGCGGAACACCCCCATCATGCGGCTGGTGGTCATCGTGACGCCCTGCGTCATCACCCCGCGCGCGCTCATGCAGGCGTGCGTCGCCTCGATGACGACGGCGACGCCGTGCGGGTCGAGGTGGTGCTGGATGCAGTCGGCGACCTCGGCGGTGAGCCGCTCCTGGACCTGCAGGCGGCGCGCGAAGGCGTGGAGGACGCGCGCCAGCTTGGAAATGCCGACGACGCGGTCGCGCGGCAGGTAGGCGATGTGCGCGCGCCCGATGATCGGGGCCATGTGGTGCTCGCAGTGCGACTGGAACGGGATGTCCTTGAGCAGCACGATCTCGTCATAGCCCGCGACCTCGCCGAAGGTCTTGGACAAATGGCTGCCCGGGTCCTCGAGATAGCCGCGGAAATATTCGCGGAAGGCACGGGCGACGCGCGCGGGGGTCTCCTGCAGCCCTTCGCGCGCGGGGTCGTCGCCGGCCCAGCGCAGCAGCTCGCGCACCGCCTCCTCGGCGCGGCCCTGCGGGATCGGCGCGACGTGGAGGTGGTGGACCGGGCGGTCGATATCGTCGTCGTCGAGATGGTCATCCATGGCGACCGTTAAATGCCGAAGCCGGGCGACTGACAAGCGGGGTGTTGTCGCAGTATGGGCAAGCGTGGCTTGGGAGTGACGGGCATGGATGCGGTGCAGATCGTCGAGGTGGGCGCGCGCGACGGCCTGCAGAACGAGGCCGGGGTGGTGGGCACGGACGACAAGCTGGGGCTGATCGGCCGCCTGCTGGGGGCAGGCGTGCGGCGCATCGAGGTGGCGTCGTTCGTCAACCCCGCGCGGGTGCCCCAGATGGCCGACGGCGAGGCGGTGATCGCGGCGCTGCCCGACCGGGCGGACGTGCGCTATATCGGGCTGTGCCTCAACAAGCGCGGCGTGCTGCGCGCCATCGCCAGCCGCGAGGGGGGGAAGCGCGGCGTCGACGAGGCGGGGTGCGTGCTCGTCGCGTCGGACAGCTTCGGCCAGCGCAACCAGGGCCAGACGATCGGCGAGGGGATCGCCGAGAACGTGGCGATGCTGCGGCTGGCGCGCGATGCGGGGCTGGTGGCGCAGGTGACGATCTCGGCGGCGTTCGGCTGCCCGTTCGAGGGCGCGGTGCCGGAGCGCCGGGTGGTCGGGCTGGCGCGCCGCATGGCCGACGCGGGGGCGGTCGAGATCGCGCTCGCCGACACCATCGGCGTCGCGGTCCCGGCGCAGGTCGCGGACCTGTTCGGCGCGGTCGCCGACGCGGTGCCGGGGGTGCGGCTGCGCGCGCATTTCCACGACACGCGCGGCACCGGCATCGCCAACGCGTGGGCGGCGTACGGCGCGGGGGTGCGCGTCCTCGACGCGAGCCTGGGGGGCCTGGGCGGCTGTCCGTTCGCACCCCGGGCGACGGGCAATATCGCCACCGAGGACCTCGTCTATCTGCTCGACCGCTCGGGCGTCGCGAGCGGCGTCGACCTCGACGCGCTGATCGCGGCGAACGACTGGTTCAGGGGCGTGCTGGGGCGGGCGCTGCCGTCGCGGGTGGCGCGCGCGGGCAACTGGCGCGGCTGAGCGGCCCGCAATGAAACCTTAAGTCGTTTCGTGCATTATGCCAGAGAGTTCCCAAGGGCCGGGAGTTGTGTGATGTCGCGTTGTCGTGTCGCCGCCTTGACGGGCGGACTTTGCCTCGTCCTCGGGGCCTGTGCCAGCGGTGGGCCCGCGAAGCTCGCGGCGGCGGGCGATTACTACGCCGCCAACTACGACAGCGGCATCTACGGCGATCCCTATGGCTGGAAATCGGTGCCCTACGGCTATGTCGGCGTCGGCTATGGCTGGGCGGACGGCTATTATTACCCGGGGCGCGGCGACTACGTCTATGCGCGCGACGGTGCGCGGCAGGGCGTGACGACGGCGCAGCGCAGCTATTGGCAGCAGCGCCGCCACGCCTCGCCGAGCGAGACCACCGACCGCATCGCGGTGGCGACGCCGCCCGCCTGAGCCGAGTTCACGCATCGTTCAACCCGCTCGTGCATTAAGCGCGTGTTCGTGTGTTGGAGAGCGAAGATGTTGCGAAGTGTATTGATGCGCGCTGGGCTGGCCAGCGCCGCCGTCCTCAGTCTCAGCGCCTGCTACGACTATAATGGCGGCTACAGCGCCGGGTACGCCAGCATCGGCTACGACAGCGGCTACGACGGCTATTATGGCGATCCGTACGGGTATCGTTCGGTGCCCTATGGCTATGCCGGCGCAGGCTTTGGCTGGTACGACGGCTATTATTATCCCGGCACCGGTTACTACGTCTACGACCGCAATGGCGGGCGGCGCGACTGGTCGCCGGCGCAGCGCGGGTACTGGCAGGAGCGCGGGCGCGACCGTCGCGCCTTCGCCGCCGAGCGCCGCGACGACCGCCGCGACTTCCGCGCCGACCGGCGCGGCGACCGGGCGGCGCTCGCGACGGGCGAGGTCAACCGCGAGCAGTTCCGCGCCGAGCGGGGGGCCGACCGGCAGGCGTATCGGACCGACCGCCAGGGCGACCGCCGCGAGTTCCGGCAGGAGCGTCGCGACGACCGGCGCGCGGCGTTCGGGGCGCAGGCTCCCGCGGCGCAGAACGCCGTGCCGCCGCAGCGCGCGGGCGCGGTCGGTCGCCGCCGTCCTGGCTGATACCACAGCGTCGTGCGGTGGGCGATTCGTCGCCCGCCGCACTCTCGACCCGACGGATTGTTCCCCCGTACCACCGCGTTGACCGAAGATTTAACGCTTCGCCGCAGCTTCGGTGCGGCTCGTCCCCCCCTGCCCTTTCAGTGCTTGCCGCTCTGCGCGCCCGCTGCTCCAACAGCCTCGTCGCCGGGTTCGTTCCGGCGGCAAACACCGGCCGCAAGCCGGGTCGCATGGGTCGGGGGCTGGTCTCGGTGATAGTTCTGAAGGCGGCGGTGAGCACGCTCTCCGCAGCCGCCGAAACCGCATTTCCCGAGCATATTTTCGTCTGGCACCGCGTTCGCGGCGTCAGCACCATCAGGCTGGGGACGCGCGAGCAGATCATGGCATTGGGTGGAGCAGCATTGATCGCGGGCTGGATCGGCGTCACCGCCGCCAACCTGAACGGGGGCCACGACGCCGAGATGGCGGCAAAGACCGCCGAGCTGGGCCGCCTGCAGGCGCAGGTCGCCGCATTGAAAGCCGACACCGCTGCGCTGAAGGGCAATGTCGCCACCGCCGCCGCCAAGATCGAGGCGCGCCAAGCGTTTCTCGCCGGACTGATCGGCGGCAAGGCGACGGCGCGGACGCTGACCGCGATGCTGCCGCGCGATGCGGGAGCGACCGACGTTGCCGGCGACCCGGTGCTCGAACCCTTCCGCAAGGTCGAAACCGCGCAGCTCGCCTTCGTCGACAAGGCCACCGACGCGGCGCGCGCGCGCCTCGCCGACACCAGTGCGCTGCTTCATCGCCTCGGCCTCGATCCGGCGCGCTTCGTCGCGCAGAGCGACATCGGCGCGACAGGCCAGGGGACGACAGGTATGGGCGGCCCGTTCATCCCGGCGAGCGCCTCGACCGACGCCGACCCGCGCTTCAAGAGCCTGTTCGTCAGCTGGAAAAAGCTCGCGGCGCTCGAAACCGCGCTGGCGGCGATCCCCGCCTACATGCCGGTCAAGAGTTTCAGCTACACCTCGACCTACGGCGTGCGCTACGATCCGTTCACCGGCAACACCGCGATGCATGCCGGGCTCGACATGGCGGGCGCACCGGGCGAACCGATCTATGCCGCCGCCGACGGGGTCGTCACCAGCGGCGGGCGGTCGGGCGCGTACGGCAATTGCATCGACCTCGACCACGGCAAGGGCCTCGCCACGCGCTACGGCCATTTGTCGGCGATCCTCGTCCAGGCCGGCGCGCGCATCAAGCAGGGGCAGCTGATCGGCCGCATGGGCTCGACCGGGCGCTCGACGGGGACACACCTGCATTTCGAGGTCCGCATCGACGGTCGCGCGGTCAACCCGCGCCCCTATCTCGACGCCAGCGCCTTCGTGCTTGCGGCGCAGAGCCGGGGGGCCGAGACGCAGGGGCCGATCGACGCGAGCTTCGATCTCGCCGCCCCCGTTACGGCGGACGCCGCGCCGGTGCTCGCCGTCGGCGGCATGAGCCGGATTGTCCGCAACTAAAGACTCCGCCGACGCGCCGCGCGACTGCATCGTCGTCGATGCGCGTGGCCTGCGCTGCCCGCTGCCGGTGCTGCGCCTTGCACGCGCCGTGCGTGCCAACCCGTCGGTCGCGCTCTTCGACCTGCTCAGCGACGATCCCGCGACGGCAGTCGAGGTTGCGGCGTGGTCCGACGAAACGGGGCACCGTGCGTGTACGACGGGCGACGGGCGTTTCGCGGTCGTGCGCGGGGTGGAGCGACAGGCTCCGCCCGTCAGCGCCGAACGCGGATTGCGTCAGCCCCTTGAAAACGGGGATGTCGGGTGACGTGGCGGGCTGCACTTTCGTCATTCCCGCTCTTTCTTTCGTCATTCCCGCGAAGGCGGGAACCTAGTCCTCTTCACGAAGAAATCTCGCCAGCCACGCTGAAGCTGTTGTTGAAGAGGACTGGGTCCCCGCCTTCGCGGGGATGACGGCAAGGGGAGGGACGATGGGGGGCTTCGTTTATATTCTGGCGAG
The DNA here is from genome assembly GCA_964246975.1 of uncultured Sphingomonadaceae bacterium. GTDB lineage: Bacteria > Pseudomonadota > Alphaproteobacteria > Sphingomonadales > Sphingomonadaceae > Glacieibacterium. Next base: position 24,775 of record CAXTSL010000022.1, on the reverse strand, counting down.
CCAACGCAACGGCACGCTTTACATCGGAGTGGCCAGCGATCTCGGTCGCCGGGTGTTCGAGCATCGCGAGGGCATCATTGCCGGCTTCACCAAGGAGCATGACGTGACGCTGCTCGTTCACGTCGAGCGTTTCGACGACATCCGCGATGCGATCGTGCGCGAGAAGGCGATGAAGAAGTGGCGGCGGCTGTGGAAGCTCGATCTGATCGAGCGGGGCAATCCGGAGTGGCTCGACTTGTGGGAGCGCATCCACGACTATGGCTGACGGAGGGCACGATCGCTATTCGTCATCCCCGCGCAGGCGGGGACCCAGCCCTCTAAAAACAGCGACGCCAGCGAAGCTGCCACTATTACCTGTGAAGCGGGCTGGATTCCCGCCTTTGCGGGAATGACGAACGAAGGGTGCGGGAACGACGAAACTCGGGTGCGGCTGCGACAGACTGATTGCAAATCGTTCGCAATAACGTTGCAATCAAGAACAAGTCGCATTAGCGACGGTCCTCGTTTCGTATCCGAGGCCAATCCATGTCGCTCCGCGTTCCGCCGTCGCTCCGCTTCCCCGCCGCCGCGCTGGCGCTGACGCTCGGCAGCGGCGCGCACGCCGCCGATGATGCCGACGCGGGACCCGACATCGTCGTTACCGGGCAATTGCCCGCCGCCGCCAACCCGTTCGCCGACGCCGCTGCGGGATACAAGGTCGACCGCTCGGCGTCGGCGAAGCTGACCGAGAAGCTCGCCGACACACCGAAGTCAATCACCGTCATCCCCAAGGAAGTCATCGAGGACCTCGGCGCCAAGTCGTTCCGCGACGTGGTGCGGACGCAGCCGGGCATCACGCTCGGCACCGGCGAGGGCGGCAATGCGTTCGGCGACCGGATCTTCATCCGCGGCTTCGACGCGCGCAACGACGTCTATATCGACGGCCTGCGCGACCCCGGGGTGACCAGCCGCGAGGTCTTCGCGGTCGAGCAGATCGAGATCGTCAAGGGCCCGTCTTCGAGCTTCGGCGGGCGCGGCACCACCGGCGGCGCGGTCAGCCTCGTCAGCAAACAGCCGCAGCAGCGCGACTTCGCCCTCGTCGAGGGCACCGGCGGCACCGACGCGACCGCGCGCTTCACCGCCGACATCAACCACAAGCTTGGCGACTCCGTGCAGGCGCGCGTCAACGGCCTGTTCCACGATGCCGACGTCGCGGGGCGCGACCGCGTGCATAGTCGCCGCTGGGGCGTCGCCGCGTCGCTGGCATGGCAACCCGCACCGTCGGTCGACGTGCTGTTCGACTATTATCACCTCACCGCGAACGGCGTGCCCGACTGGGGCCACCCGTTCGACGCCCGCACGCAACAGCCCTTCAAGGTCGACCGCGACAATTTCTATGGCGTCCTCGGCCGCGACTTCCTCGAAGGCCGTGCCGACATCGGCACTGTCCGCGCGACGTGGCGCGCGGGCGAGCACCTCCGCTTCGACACCAAGACGCGCTATGGCAGCAACCGCAACAGCTACATCGCGTCGGCCCCCGAGTCGCCCGACATCGCCAACGCCGATCCGACGAAATGGACTGTCCGCGCCAACCCCAAGAACCGCAACGCAACGAGCGAGACCTGGGCCAACGCCACCGACCTGACCGCCGAATTCGACACCGGCGCATTCCATCACAGCCTCGTCGCGGGCGTCGAGTTCGGCCGCGAGAGCGTCGTCAACCGCCCCTATGCCTTCGCCAGTTCGGAGACCGTCGGGGCGGTCATCGTGCCGACGCAGATCGTCCTGCAGAACCTGTTCCATCCCAATCCCGACATCGCCTTCACGCAATTCCGCGCGCTGTCGGGCGCGCGCGCCGAGACCAAGGTGATTTCGAAGGCGGTCTATGCGCTCGACACCGTCGACCTGACGCCGACGCTCAAGCTCAGCGGCGGCCTGCGCTACGATGACTACAAGGTGCGCCTCGACAGCGTTGCGACGACAGGCGTCAACACGCCGACCCGCAACGACAGCGACTTTCTCAACTGGAACGCCGGCCTCGTCTGGAAACCCGTCCCCACCGCGACGCTCTACCTGTCGGCGGCAACCTCGTCGAACCCGAGCGGCGAGCAGACCGACGGCAGCGGCATCGCCTATGGCGGCCTCGCCGCGGCGACCGCCAATCTCGCGCCCGAGCGTAACAAGAGCTATGAGGCGGGGGCGAAATACGCCGCCGGCGCGGCCGGCCATCTGCTGCTGACGGCGGCGGTCTTCCGTACCGACAAGGAGAATGCGCGCGTCAGCGATCCCGTGTCTGGGCTGCAGCTCCTCGTCGGGCAGCAGCGCGTGACGGGTTTCGAGGTCGGCGCACAGGGCAATCTGACGCCGCGCCTGTCGCTGTTCGGCGGCTATACGTACCTCGATGCGAGGGTCCGCGCGACGACCGGCCAGCCCGGCGGCGTGTTCCCCAATATCCCGAAGCACAGCCTCGCGCTGCTGACGACGTACAAGGTCTTCGACAGCCTCACCGTCGGCGGGCAGGCGAACTATAACAGCCGGCGGTTCGGTGGCAGCACGATCGGCGGGACGGCCAACCTGCCCGCGTATTGGCGCTTCGACGCCACCGCCAAGGCGAGCGTGTCGAGCCGCATCGAGGTCCAGCTCAACCTGCTCAACCTGACCGACAAGACCTATTACGACGCGATCTACCGCTCGGCGACGCCGTTCGCCTATGTCGCGCCGGGGCGGTCGGCGTTGCTGACGGTGCGGGTGTCGCTGTGACGTTCGCGCCTTCGACCTCGCACTTTCTGTTCGTCATGCTGGCGCAAGCCAGCATCCAACTCACGGCAAGCGAATGTTTGGTCCGCTTGCCGCGATGTGGTTGCTGGCGTTCGCCAGCATGACGAAAGGGAAGTAGGAGCAGCAATGCTCGTCGTCATCGCTGCCGTCTTCACCCCGGCCGAGGCCGCCGCGTGCCGCGCGGCGATCGAGGCGGCGGACTGGGCGGACGGGCGCGCCACCGCCGGGCTGCAATCGGCCCCGGTCAAGGACAATGCCCAGCTGCCCGAGGACAGCGCGGTCGCGCGCGACTGGGGCGCGCGGGTGCTCGACGCGCTGGGGGCGGCACCGCTGTTCGTCGCCGCCGCGCTGCCGCACCGGACGTTTCCGCCTCTGTTCAACCGCTATGCCGGGGGGCAGAGTTTCGGCACGCACATCGACAACGCCATTCGCCCGGTGCGCGGCACCTCGGTGAAGCTGCGGACCGACCTGTCGGCGACCCTGTTCCTCAGCGATCCCGACAGCTACGACGGCGGCGCGCTGGTGGTCGAAACGGCGTATGGGGCACAGGCGGTCAAGCTAAACGCGGGCGACCTCGTGCTGTATCCCGCGTCGAGCCTGCACCGCGTCGAGCCGGTGACACGCGGTGTCCGGCTGGCGAGCTTCTTCTGGGTCCAGTCGATGATCCGCGACGACGCGGCGCGCGCGCTGCTGTTCGACCTCGATGCGTCGATCCGGGCACTCGCCGCGCGCGACGGTATCGGCGCGCCCGAGACGGTGCGCCTGACGGGCATCTATCACAACCTCGTGCGGCTGTGGGCCGAAACCTAGGCGGCGCGCGGCGTCATTTCGGCGAGCTTGCGGAGCATCGAGGTCATCCGCACCGGCTTGTCGAAGCGCGGCGCGGCGGCGAACGGCGCGGGCACCGCATTCGCCCCGAAGGCGTTGGCGCTGGCGAAGACATAGGGGATGCCGCGGTCGTTCAAGGCCTCAGCGACGGGCCAGACCTTGTGCTTGCCGAGATTGATGTCGAGCACCGCGATGTCGATCGATTCCCGGGTCAGGTCGAGCGCCTCTTCGAGGGTGTAGGCGGGGCCGACGACCTGCGCGCCCGCGCCTTCGACTTCGCACTCGATGGTCGTTGCCACAAGGATCTCGTCTTCGACGACGAGCACGCGGCGACCGGCAAGGCAAATGCCCTGCGCCGCCGTCCATACATCGTTTGCCGCCGCGAGGTTCACGTCCTCGTCCTCCAGTCGATTGTTCACAGATTGCCCCGATTCATGCACCCAACGTCCGGATTCGTCGCAAGTTCCGGATAAATCGCGTCATTCGGCGCAGGCCCCGGAGGGCGTTCAGTGGTACGCTTCCTCGTCCCACCACGGGAAGAAGTCGGGCATCGCGTCGCTGATCTTGTCGGGGAACACCGCGCCGCGCTTTTCGATGAAGGACATGACGCCCTCCTTCGCGTCGCCCGATCGGCCCCGGCTGTAGATCGCGCGGCTGTCGAGGCGGTGCGCGTCCCACGGGCTCGCCGCCCCCAGCATCCGCCACAGCAGCTGCCGCGTCAGCGCCACCGACACGGGCGCGGTGTGGTCGGCGATTTCGCGCGCCAGCGCGGTCGCGGTGGCGAGCAGGTCGTCGGGCGGCACGAGATGCTGGACGAGCCCGCCCGCAAAGGCTTCCGACGCACTGAACACGCGCCCCGAGAAGCACCAGTCGAGCGCCTGCGCGATGCCGACGAGGCGCGGCAGGAACCACGACGACGCCGCTTCGGGGACGATGCCGCGCCGCGCGAAGACGAACCCCGCGCGCGCGTCCTCCGACATGACGCGGATGTCCATCGCCAGCGTCATGGTGATGCCGATGCCCACCGCCGGGCCGTTGATCGCGGCGATGACGGGCTTGAGGCATTCGAAGATGCGCAGCGTGACGCGCCCGCCGCCGTCGCGCACGGCATCGTGGGCATAGTCGATGCTGCCGTCGTCCTGCACCGGCGAGCCGCCGCGCGGATTGTCGGGGCGCGCGTCATAGTCGAAGGTCGCCGCGCCCTGGCTGAGGTCGGCGCCTGCACAGAACGCCCGCCCCGCGCCCGTCACGATGATCGCGCGCACTGCGTCGTCGGCGTCGGCGGCATCGAACGCGGCGATGAGTTCGGTCATCATCGTCGCGGTGAAGGCGTTGAGCTTGTCGGGCCGGTCGAGGGTGATGGTGGCGATGCCGTCGGCAGTGTCGTAGCGGATCTGGGTGTAGGTCATCGGTCTTCCTTCGCCGTTCGGTCCTAGAGCGCCTCGATAATCGTCACGTTCGCCAGTCCGCCGCCCTCGCACATCGTCTGCAGCCCCCAGCGCTTGCCCCGCGCGCGGAGCGCATGCACCAGCGTCGTCATCAGCTTGGTTCCCGACGCGCCGAGCGGGTGCCCGAGCGCGATCGCGCCGCCGTGCACGTTCAATTTCGCCGGGTCGGCCCCCAGCGTCTTGAGCCACGCGCCGGGCACGCTCGCGAAGGCCTCGTTGACCTCGTAGAGGTCGATGTCGTCGAGGCGCATCCCCGTGCGTTCGAGCGCGCGGCGCGTCGCGCCGATGGGGGCCTCGAGCATGATAACGGGGTCTTCGCCGACCACGGTCATGTGGTGGATGCGCGCCAGCGGCGCGATGCCGAGCGCCTTCAGCCCGCGTTCGTTGACCACCATGACGCCGCTCGCGCCGTCGCAGATCTGCGACGAGGTCGCCGCCGTCAGCCGCCCGTCGGGCTGGATCAGCTTGACGCCGCGAATCGCGTCGAGGCTGGCATCGAAGCGGATGCCCTCGTCGACCGTATGCGCCTCCCGCGCGCCGCCGGCCAGGTCGACCTCGACCGCGACGATCTCGTCCGCGAACGCCCCCGCCTGCGTCGCCGCCGCCGCCTTGCGCTGGCTGCCGTAGCCGAAGGCATCGAGGTCGTCCTTCGACAGGTCGTATCTCGTCGCGAGCATTTCGGCGCCGGTGAACTGGCTGAACTGCACGCCGGGGTAGCGCGCCTTCATGCCGGGACCGCCGAACGGCGAGCCGAGCCCCGCCTCGTGCGCGGCCTTGCCCCCCGCCCCCATCGGCACGCGCGTCATCGATTCGACGCCCGCCGCGATAACGCAGTCCATCTGGCCGCTCATCACCGTCGCGGCGGCGAAGTGCAGCGCCTGCTGGCTGCTGCCGCACTGACGGTCGACGCTGGTGCCCGGCACGCTCTCGGGCAGCCGCGACGCCAGCACGGCGTTGCGCGCGATATTGCCCGACTGCTGCGCGAACTGGCTGACGCAGCCCATGATGACGTCCTCGATCGCCGCCGGATCGGCCCTGGCGCGGTCGACGAGCGCATTCAGGACCTGCGCCGCGAGATCGGCCGGGTGCCACCCCGTCAGCCGCCCGCCGCGACGGCCCCCGGCGGTGCGCGCGGCGGCGACGATATAGGCCTCGGACATGCGATGCTCTCCCCAATCTCGCGATCGTCATCCCGGCGGAAGCCGGGACCCATCACCTGAAATCGGGAGATGGGTCCCGGCGTTCGCCGGGATGACGCGGATATTGGTTTGCATCCGACTGGACGCCCGGTCCACCCCCCGGCATGAAGCGGCAAAATGGGGAGCGACGACGATGCGGCTGGCACTGATATTCGGCGCGGCGGCACTGGTCGCGACCCCGCTGGCGGCGAAGCCGACGCGCAAGGCAGTGCCCCGGCCCATCGCCGCGCGTTCCGCCCCCGCGAAAGCGTCGCTCGCCGACACGCCCGAGGTGCAGGCGTTGCGCCGCGCCTTCCACTACGCCTTCCCGGTCTATGAGATGATGCGGACCCGCGCGTTGACGCTGGCGCGCACGCAGGCGTTCGGCATCGACGGCATCAACCGCCTGTTGCCGCGCAAGACGCTGGCCGACGCGACATCGCGCGACGTGACGACGCCCAACAACGACACGCTCTATGCCAGCGCGTGGCTCGACCTGACCGGCGGCCCGGTGACGCTGACGATCCCCGACCTGCCGGGGCGCTATAATTCCGCCGCGCTGATGAATGTCTTCACCGACAATGTCGCGATCCTCGGCACGCGCACCGGCGGCGGCGGCCGGTTCGCGATCGCCGGGCCGGGCTGGACCGGCAAGGCGCCCGAGGGCACGACGCTGGTGCGGTCGGACACCAACGACGCGTGGCTGCTGGTGCGCGTCCATGTCGACGGCGCGGGCGACCTTGCGGCGGCGGGGACGGCGATCGACGGCTTCAGGCTCGACGGCGGCGCGGCCCCGGTGCCGACGGTCGCGGTGCCGACGCCGGTTCCCGATGCGAAGACGCTGCTGGCAGTCGTCAACGAGGCGCTCGGGCGCTCGCACGTCGCGGGCCGCGCGGACCAGTTCGCCGACGCAGGCGTCCGCCCCGGCGTCGCCGAAACGTGGGAAGCGCTGCCTGCCACCACGCAGAAGCTGTGGACCGCCGCGCTGCCCGCCTTTCGCGACGAACTAAAGGGCGGCATGGCCAAGGTCGGCGCGGAGATCGGCGGCTGGAGCTACCCCGGCCCCGGCATCGGCAATTTCGGCACCGACGACGCGGGCCGCGCGGCGGTGGCGCTCGGCGGATTGGGCGCGCTGCCCCGGCAGGAGGCAGTGTACCTCAGCGCGCACGCCGACAGGGACGGCAGGCCCTTCGACGGTGCCAGGGCCTATACGCTGCGGATGCCCCCGCGCCCGCCCGCCGGGGCATTCTGGTCGCTGACCATGTACCGCGTCGAGCCCGACGGGCGGCTGTTCTTCGTCGACAACCCGCGCCATGTCTTCGCGATCCGCTCGGCGAGCCGGTCGCTGCACTACGACCGCGACGACAGTCTCGAAGTCTTCATCCAGCCGACCGCACCGAGCGGCGAGCGTGTCGTCAATTGGCTGCCGTCACCGCCCAAGGGACCGTTCCGCCTCGTTTGGCGCGCCTATCTGCCCAAGGTCGAATTGCTCGACGGCAGCTTCCGCCTGCCCGCCGTGGTCGCGAGCGAGGCGGTGCCATGATCAGCCAGCGCGGCGTTCGCTGCGGTAATAGGCATAGCTGAAGCCGATCGCCGCCGCGCCGAGCAGATGCCAGACGGCGTGGCCCTGGACCAGGCTGTCGGGGGCGCAGACCCGCCGCGTGTTGTCGAGGATCCAGATCGCGAACGCCAACGCCTTGGCGGCGATGCCCGCGAGGAAATACCAGACGACGACACCGGGCCGCCGGGGCCGCGCGCATGCCATCTCGACGACGATCGACGACACCAGCAGGACGAGGAACAGGTAGCGCCGCGCATCGGGGACGACGTAGAGCAGCGCGATCAGCCCGGCGCACAGCGCGATATAGAAGCCCAGTGCCTGGGTGCCCGTCAGGCCGCGCCACCGGGCCACCGCATAGGTGAAGGCGAAACCACTGAGCAGATACATGCCGACGACGTCGGCGAACTGCCCCCATAGCGTCAGCGTCGCGTGGAGCAGCGCGCTGCCGACGCCGATGACCACCGCGCTGAAGCCGTACCAGACGACCCCGCGCCCCGCGAAGGCGGTTCCGCCCACGCCGCGTGTCGCCGACAGCATGATCCAGCTGCCGACCGCGACATAGCCGAACGACGACCAGGTGTTGGCGGGCTGGAGCAGCAGGTCGCCGCGCCGGGGCAGCTCGCAGAAGCAATGCGTCGCAGTGCACGACGCGGGCAGATAGCGCGTCCAGTCGGGACCCAGAAGCTGCAGGACCGCGAGCGTCGCGGCGATCCACAATATGGTCAGGGCAGCGGTCTGGAGGGTGCGGGCGGTCATGCCCGCGAGTTAGACGCGTCGGCGCGACGAAAGGGAAGCGCCGCCGACGCGCGAGGCTGGCGACTCGGCGGCGTCGCGGCCAAGGTGCGCCGGTGATCGGAACCGCCCACCCGCCGTGCGACCGCGCCGTCATCGCCGCGTCGCGGGCCGATGCCGTGCCCGATGCGCGCATCCGGCACCTGACGCTCGCCGCGACGATCCTCGGATCGAGCATGGCGTTCATCGACGGCTCGGTGGTCAACGTCGCGCTGCCCGCGATGGTGCGCGCGTTGGGGGCGGGGGCGACGGCGAGCGCGTGGATCGTCAATGCCTATCTGCTGCTGCTCGGCAGCCTCGTGCTGACCGGCGGCGCGCTCGCCGACCGCTACGGGCGCAAGCGCATCTTCGTCATCGGCGTCGCGGTGTTCACGCTGGCGTCGGTGGCGTGCGGGCTGGCCCCCTCGGTATGGCTGCTCGTCGCGGCGCGCGGCCTGCAGGGCGCGGGCGCGGCGCTGCTGACCCCCGCCAGCCTCGCGCTTCTCGGGGCCGCCTACCCGCCCGAGGCGCGCGGCAAGGCGATCGGCGCATGGGCGGGGTTCGGCGCGCTGACCACCGCCGCCGGGCCGGTGCTCGGCGGCTGGCTCGTCGACGCGGTGTCGTGGCGGGCGATCTTCCTGATCAACGTGCCGCTGGCTGGCGCCGCGCTGCTGCTGGTGCGCGCCGCGCGCGAAAGCCGCGACCCCAGGGACCAGCCGCTCGACTGGGGCGGCGTCGCGAGCGTCGTCGGCGGGCTGGCGCTGCTGACCTGGGCGGTGGGTGCCGCCCCCAAGGCGGCGTGGCAGGGCTGGCCGCTCGCCGGTCTGGTCGCGGGGGTCGGGCTGCTCGGCCTGTTCGTGTGGCTCGAGGCCAAGCGCGGCGACGCGGCGATGATGCCGCTCGCGCTGTTCCGCGTCCGCGCCTTTGCGGCGACCAACGCGCTGACGCTGCTGCTCTATTTTGCGCTCGGCGGGGCGCTGTATTTCCTGCCGTTCGGAATGATCCGGCTCGGCGGCATGTCGGCGACGGCGGCGGGCGCGGCGCTGCTGCCGTTTGCGGTGATCATGGGGTTCGGCTCGCCGCTCGCGGGCGGTCTTGCCGACCGTTGGGGGGCGCGCGCCTCGCTGTGCGTCGGGCCGCTGCTCGCGGGGGCGGGGCTGGCATGGCTGGGCTTCGCAAACTTCGGCGGCAGCTATTGGTCGGGCCTGCTGCCCGCGCTGTGCGTGCTGGCGCTCGGCATGACGATCACCGTCGCGCCGCTGACCGCGACCGTCATGGGCGCGGTCGGCGACGACCACGCCGGCACCGCGAGCGGGGTCAACAACGCCGTCGCGCGCATCGCGTCGCTGCTTGCCGTGGCAGGACTGGGGGCGGTGTTCGCGGGGGTCTTCGCGGGCGCGCTGCCGCACGTCGATGCGGCGGCGGCGCAGGCGAGCCTCGACGCGGTGATGGCGGGCAAGGGCGGCGGCAGCGACGCGGGCAAGGCGGCGTTCGCGCACGCGCTGAGCGTCGTGCTGTGGGTTGCGAGCGCGTGCGCGGCGGCGGGGGGGCTGATTGCCGGGTTGGCGCTGCGGAGTGCGCCGGGCAGCAAGACAGGCAAGTAAGGGCGACGCGGCAAAGCCGCGCCGTCGGACGGCACCGGGCGTGAAGATCGCCCGGGCCGCCGCCCGGACTTGCGCGAGCCCGCGCGGTAGCCCGAAAACGCGAAGGGCGTTTTCCGGCTACGCCTCGGCCGCGCTACGCCTCGCGTGCGGGACGCGGATCGCGCTTTTCAACGATCCGCGCGCTCTTGCCCGAACGCCCCCGCAGATAATAAAGCTTGGCGCGCCGTACGATGCCGCGCCGCACGACCTCGATCGAATCGATGTTCGGCGAATAGAGCGGGAAGACGCGCTCGACGCCCTCGCCGAAGCTCGTCTTGCGGACGGTGAAATTGCTGCCCATGCCCTTGTTCGAGCGGGCGATGCAGACGCCCTCGTAGTTCTGGACGCGGGTGCGCTCGCCCTCGACGACGCGGACGCCGACGCGCAGCGTGTCGCCGGCGCGGAACTGGGGGATGGCCTTCGCCTCGACGTATTTGGCGATCTGCTCGGCTTCGATCGTCTGGATGAGATTCATCTCATTCGCCTTCTTCTGCGTGCGCACCAGAGGGCGACCGACCCCGAGCACTGGAATAGCGCTCCCAAAGGTCCGGCCGCCGTAGCCGTGTGTCCGCTTCGGACTGCGCCTGTCGCCAGGCCGCGATCTTCGCGTGATCCCCCGATCGCAACACTTCGGGGATCGCCAGGCCCTCCCATACAGGCGGTCTGGTATAGTGCGGATGTTCGAGAAGACCGCTTTCGAAGCTCTCGACGTCCCCGCTCAAGGGCGCGCCCATTACACCGGGGAGAAGCCGCACGCAAGCATCGAGCAGCAACAACGCGCCCGTCTCGCCGCCCGACAGGATATAGTCGCCGACGCTGATCTCCTCGATACCGCGCGCGGCGAAGATGCGCTCGTCGAATCCCTCGAAGCGCCCGCACAGGATCGTCACCCCCGGCCCCGCTGCAAGGCTCCTCACCCGCGCCTGTGTCAGCGGTATCCCGCGCGGCGTCATCGCCACTACCGGCGTCCCGTCCGCCACCGCATCGAGCGCCGCCGCCACCACGTCGGCGCGCAGCACCATCCCCGGACCGCCGCCGGCAGGCGTATCATCGACCGAGCGGTGCCGGTCGGTCGTAAAGTCGCGGATGTTGTGCGCAGTGCACGACCAGAGCCTGTCCGCCAGCGCGCGGCCCGCGAGGCTGACGCCCAGCGGCCCGGGGAACATCTCGGGGTAGAGGGTCAGGAGGGTGGCGGCGAAGGTCACGGCGCAATAAATCTGTGAATGAGCCAAGCGGAAAGCGCACCGATCCCGAAAGCTGCGACAGCTGCGACGCTGATTATCATGGAAAATCCCATCGCCATCCCGCAGGCGTCGACCCCGCATTCTTCTTTCGTCGCAAAAGCAGCGTTCAGGAAGACATACAAGCATAGCAGCAGGACTACAGTGGGTAACGGTGCTGCCGCCAAGACGATGACGGTACGGCTTGACCACTTCGGGCGCAGCATTCGGAAAAACAGTGTCAGGACAGCGGACACCGCGACACAAGCGGCAAGCAACATGAGCAACTCGCGCTGGTCGCCCAACATGGTCAAACGGTCCAATTCTCGACCATCAACCCCGGCACGTCAGCGAAGTGCTTCACATTGCCGGTGACCAGCGTCAGCCCGAGCGCGAGCGCGTGCGCGGCGATCAGCCGGTCGAAGCTGCCACGGCGCACGTCGATCTTGCGCATCAGCAGCGCATAGGTCGCAGCAGCCTGGCTGTCGAAGGCGTGAACGGTCAAGATCGACAGGAAACGATCGAGGCGTTCGGCGTCGCCTTCAGGATCCTCGGACGTCTTCGGACCGACACGAAGTTCTGCCTCGGTAATCGCCGATACATACAGGCCATTCGCGAAATTCTCGCGCACGCGCCGCCGCGCCGGCTCGCTTCGGCCGTCGACATAGTCGATGCAGATGTTGGTATCGAGGAGATACACTAGGCCGCCGACCGCAAGGCGTCGCTATCCCATGACCGCTCATCCTGTTCGATCTCGCCGCGACCGTCCCGCATGAACCCCGGCGACATCGAGCCGTACAGGCTGTCGAGCATCGCCGCATCATCGCTCAACCGCCACATCGTAAAGCGGCCATCGGCGTGGGGGACAATCTGCATCTCATCACCTTCCTTCAAGCCAAGCCCCTTGGGCAGCCGCAGCGCGACCGAATTCCCAGACTTGAAGGTCCGTGTTCGCAGCCGAGTGGCCATCGCAGTCTCCGTATATCCGAGGCGGATATACTACGCCACGAAATCCACGTCTATCACCACCGTCGCACCGACTTCGGGGACAGCGGCGGGGCTGAACGGGACCATGAAGGTGCGACCGTCGGGTCGCGCGATTTCGATGATGTCACCCGCGCCGAAATTCTCGACCGCGACGACGCTGCCGAGCGCGACGCCCGCCGTATCGACGCAGGGCCGCCCGATCAGGTCACTAATATAGAATTCACCGTCGTCGAGTGTGGGCAGGTCGGTGCGCGCAACCGTCAGCGGCGTGCCGCGCAGCGCCTCGGCGGCGGTCCGGTCGGCGACTTCGGCGAACTTGGCGACGGCCATGCCGCTCCCCGGCCCCTTGTCGGGGCGGATGCGGACGAGCGCCAGCGTGCAGCCGCCCGCCTCGAACCGCTCGTGGCGTTCGAGGCTGGCGATGGACTCGGCGAACAGCTTGAGGCGGACCTCGCCGCCGATGCCTTGCGCGCCGGCGACGACGGCGAGGGTGACGCGGTCGCCACCGGACGCAGGAGTGACGGGACCGTGGGGCCGGTCACCCCCCGCCATACTCAGACCGCCGGACCGGCGGGCGAGGCGTCGGTTTCGGTCGCTGTCTCGAGGTCGGATGCCGGTGCCGGATCGCCGACAGGCGCATGGGCCTCGACCGCCGCTTCGGCTTCGGGTGCGGCGGCTTCGACCGCCGCTTCGGCTTCGGGCGCTGTCGCCTCGACGGCAACCTCAGGGTCCGGCGCGGGCACCGCAGCGGCCTCGGCAGCAGCGGCTGCCGCAGCGGTCGCGGCCTCGGCGGCAGCGACCTTAGCCGCTTCGGCGGCTTCGATCGCCTCGTTGGCCTTGGTCGCCTTCACTTCGGCGCGCTCCTTGGCATTGCTACCGGGTTCGCCCTTCTTGAGGTTCAACTTCGCAGCGCGGGTGCGGATGCCCATCGCGTCGAGGAAGCGCGCGACGCGGTCCGACGGCTGTGCGCCGACGCCCAGCCAATGCGCGGCGCGCTCGGCATCGAGCTTGATGCGCTCGGGGTTATCCTTGGGCAGCAGCGGGTTGTACGTGCCGAGCTTCTCGAGAAAGCGCCCGTCGCGCGGCTGGCGCGAGTCGGTGACGACGATGCGGTAAAACGGGCGCTTCTTCATGCCGCCGCGCGCGAGGCGAATTGCCAGTGCCATGTTCTTGTCCGTCCTTGCTGAATCTATGAGGTTTTAGTCGGGTGTTCAGGTCTTGTTCTTCACTTCGTCATCCCCGCGAAGGCGGGAATACAGTCCGCTTCACAGGACGTCAGCGCAGCTGTCGAATTTTCTTTTGAAGAGGGCTGGGTCCCCGCCTTCGCGGGGATGACGAAAGCAGAAAGCAGGAATGACGGGATAAATTAGCATCGTCGTCACCGCTTGAGAAATTTGTCGAAACCCGGCGGCAGGCCACCCTGGCCGCCGCCCAGCAGCTTGCCGAAATCGGGCATGCCACCGCCACCCATTCCGCCAGCGCCGGGCATCCCGCCCATCTTGCCGAGCATCGCCGCCATGCCCTTCATGCCGCCCATCTTGCGGAGCTTCTTCATGGCGTTCGCCATTTCCATGTGCATCTTGAGGACCTTGTTGACCTCCTGCACGGTCGTCCCGGCGCCGTTGGCGATGCGGATGCGGCGCTTGGCGCTGATGATCTCGGGCTTGGTGCGCTCCTTCGGCGTCATCGAGCAGATCACCGCCTCCATGCGCCCGAGTATCTTGTCGTCGACCGCGCCGTTGGCCATCGCCTGCTTCGCCTTGGCGAGACCGGGGATCATCCCCGCCAGCGCGCCGAGCCCGCCCATCTTCTTCATCTGGCCGAGCTGCGTGCGCAGGTCCTCCATGTCGAACTGGCCCTTGGCCATCTTTGCGGCCATCTTCTCGGCGGCTTCCGCCTCGAATGTCTCCGCCGCGCGCTCGACGAGGCCGACGACATCGCCCATGCCGAGGATGCGCCCCGCGACGCGGACCGGATCGAACGCCTCGAGCGCGTCGAGCTTCTCGCCGGTACCGGCGAACTTGATCGGCTTGCCCGTCACCGAGCGCATGCTGAGCGCCGCACCGCCGCGCGCATCGCCGTCCATGCGCGTCAGCACGATGCCGGTCAGCGCGACCTGACCGCCGAAGGCGGTCGCGACATTGACCGCGTCCTGCCCCGTCAGCGCATCGACGACGAGCAGGATCTCGTTCGGCACACCCTCGCGCGCCACCGCCTGCATCTCGCCCATCAGCGCGTCGTCGACGTGCAGGCGACCCGCGGTGTCGAGCAGCAGCACGTCGAAACCCTGCAGCCGCGCGGCGGTCTTCGCGCGCCTGGCGATGTCGACCGGCGACTGACCCGCGACGACGGGGAGCGTCGCGACGCCGGTCTGCTCGCCGAGAATCCTGAGCTGCTCCTGCGCGGCGGGGCGCGCGACGTCCAAGGACGCCATCAGCACCTTCTTGCCCGACTTCTCGGTCAGGCGCTTGCCGAGCTTGGCGCAGGTCGTCGTCTTGCCCGAACCCTGCAGCCCGACGAACATGACGACGGCGGGCGGCGTCACGTCGAGGTTGAGGTCGACCGACTCGCTGCCGAGCATCTCGATCAGCGCGTCGTTGACCAGCTTGACGACCTGCTGGCCCGGCGTCACCGAGCGCACGACATCGTGGCCGATGGCGCGTTCGGTCAGTTGTTCGATGAAGGTCTTGACGACGGGCAGCGCGACATCGGCCTCGAGCAGCGCGATCCGCACCTCGCGCATCGCCGCGCGCACGTCGAGCTCGGTCAACGCGCCGCGCCCGCGCAGCTTGTCGAAAACGCCGCTCAGGCGATCGGATAGGGTGTCGAACAGAAGAACCGGCTCCAGTGAATACGCGCAACTAATCGAGCGCCGGCGAGCGCACCCGCGCCGACCGACGTGCGCCCACGGGCGCTTCGCCCCCCACCGGAGGACCGGGGCGCATTAGGCGAAGGGTCGGCGCGGGTCAAGCTGGCGGTGTCGGAGCCGCCTAGACCCCGCGCTTGTCGAGATAGGCGTCGACCACGGTCATCAGCTCGGGCATCTCGTGCTCGAAGAAGTGGTTGGCACCCGGCACCGTCGCATGATCGATGGTGATGTGGCGCTGGGTGCGGAGCTTGTCGACGAGCTTCTGGACGCTGACGCCCGTCACCACCTCGTCGTTCTCGCCGTCGACGATGATGCCCGACGACGGGCACGGCGCGAGGAAGGTGAAATCGTACATGTTGGCGGGCGGCGCGATCGAGATGAAGCCCTTGACCTCGGGGCGGCGCATGAGGAGCTGCATGCCGATCCACGCGCCGAACGAATAGCCGCCAACCCACGTCTGGGGAGCCTCGTGGTTGAACTGCTGCATCCAGTCGAGCGCCGACGCCGCATCGCTCAACTCGCCGATGCCGTTGTCGAAGACGCCCTGGCTCCGCCCGACACCGCGAAAGTTGAAGCGCAAGGTCGCAAAGCCGCGCCGCACGAAGCTGTTGTACAGCGCGATGACGATCGGGTGGTTCATCGTACCCTGCTGCGGATGCGGCTGGAGCAGGATGGCGACCGGCGAGCGCGGGCGCGGTCCCGGCTGATAACGGCCTTCGAGACGGCCTTCGGGGCCGGCAAAGATTACGTCGGGCATCGGCGGCTTTCGGAACTGCGGGCGGCAACGCGCGCGCCGGGCGGTATATAGGCGCGGCGACGGCGCGCGCAACCGGAACGCGGGGCGTCAGGCCGCCGGGTTGAGGTCGCGCGCCTCGTCGACGAGCATGATCGGCACGCCGTGCCGGATCGGATAGGCGAGCCCCGCCGCGTCGGACACCAGCTCCTGCGCGTCCACGTCGAGGCGCAGCGGCGTGCGGGTCAGCGGGCAGACGAGGATTTCGAGGAGCCGAGGGTCGACGCCGAGCGCCGCGCCGACCTCCTTTGGCGCGCTCACTGCAGCCGGTCCGCCGTGTCGCCCTGCGCGAAGGTCATCAGCGCGGTCAGCGTCGCGGCGCGCGCGGGCAGGTCGGCGGCCTCGAGCAGCGCCTGCTTCTCGACGGGCTCGAACGGGCACACCGCACTCAGCGTCGTCACCAGCGACTCGTCGTCGGCCCCCGCGACGGCCTCCCAGTCGGCGCTCAGCCCCTGATCGTCGAGATAGGTCCGCAGCTTCGCCTCCAGCTCGGCGCGCGCCGCCGCCGCCACGGCGCGCGGCTCGTCGCGGTCGGTGGCGAAGCGCGCATAGTCGGCGACGACCTGGCGGTAGCGCGTCGTGACGTCGAGCTCGCGCACGATGCCGAAGCGCGTCACGCCGGTCAGCGCGACGATGATGCGCCCGTCGCCGGTCTCGCGGAAATCGCTGATCCGTCCCGCGCAGCCGACGCCGTAGAGCGGCGACGGATCGGCCTCGGGGTCGCGCGGCTGGACGATGCCGATGGTCTTGGCCCCGGCATAGGCGTCGCGGATCATCGCCAGATAGCGCGGCTCGAAGATGTTCAAGGGCAGCACGCCGCGCGGCAGCAACAGCGCGCCGGTGAGCGGGAACACCGGCAGCGCCTCGGGCAGCGCCCTGTCGTCGTCGCCCGAGTCGTCGGGGCTGTCGATGTCGGTCATGCGAACAATATCTTCCGCAGCTTGAGGCGTGTCGCGACGGTCCACGGGTCGCCGAGGCCCACCGCCTCGAACAGCTTGAGCAGGCGTTCGCGCGCCGCCTTGTCGTGCCATTCGGGATCGCGGCGGGTGATTTCGAGCAGCGCGTCCGCCGCGCCGTCGCGGTCGCCGCTGGCGAGCAGGCTGTTGGCCAGTTCGAAGCGGCTGGCATGGTCGTCGGGGTTCGTGGCGAGCGCGGCGCGCAACTCCGCCGTGTCGCCGACCGGCCCGGCATCCTGCGCCAGCGCGAGCGCGGCGCGCGCCTGTGCGACGCCCGCGTCCTTGCTGTCGGCCGGCACGACCGCAAGCGCCGCCTGTGCGCCCGCGAGGTCGCCGCCGCCGAGCAGCGCGCGTGCCAGTCCCGCAGCGAAGTCGGCGCGGTCGGGAACCTCGCGCGCCAGCGCGCCGTACATCTCGGCGGCTTCCGCATGCGCGCCTTCGGCCAGCGCGGCGGCGGCGGCAGCGGCGAGCGCCTCGATCTCGGCCGCGGCATCGGCTTCCTCGCCGACGGGGGGCACGGCGGCGAGCAGCCGCTCGACGAACGCCTTGACCTCGCGCTCGCCGAGCGCGCCCTGAAAGCCGTCGACGGGCTGGCCCTGGACGAAGGCATAGACCGTCGGCAGCGACTGGACGCGGAACTGGCTGGCGAGCGTCGGATTGCGGTCGACGTCGATCTTGACGAGCGCGACCTTGGGGGCGAGGGCCGCGACGACGCGTTCGAGGATGGGGGTGAGCGTCTTGCACGGCCCGCACCAGTCCGCCCAGAAATCGACGAGGACGAGTTTGGTCAGCGACGCCTCGACGACATCCTTGCGGAACGCCTCGATGCTGGCCTTTTCGGTGGCGGGGGTGGCGAGGCTGGCCAAGCGGGGCTCCGTTCGGGACTTGCGGCTTGGCGGTCATATGGGGCGGCGCACCCCCGCCTGCCAACCCTCGAATTGGGCCTCGATTTGGCAGGCGGATTAAGGCTTGCGCCGCGACGCCCCCATCGCTAAACGACCGCCTCCCAGCCGGGTTCGCCCGGTTTGCCCGAGCGGGCGTAGCTCAGGGGTAGAGCACGACCTTGCCAAGGTCGGGGTCGAGGGTTCGAATCCCTTCGCCCGCTCCAATTTTCTAGTCGGCGCGAACTCCCGAAAAAAGTCGGCCCGGACGGCTTGCGCTGTCCGGGCCGCTAAAGTGGGGCGGCGTGGCGGCGGCACCTGCCGCTGCGACGCGCCCTTCGGGTCGCAAGGGGCAGATAGTCCCGCACTCATTTCGCGAATTGGACAAAAACGACAAATCTGCTGCCCCCTCCCCTCCCGGGGAGCGCTTGCGACCCGAGAGAGGGGAGGGTCGGGGTGGGGTGCCTCACCACGGAGTCTGCATTTCGCGGTGAAACTCCCCACCCCGACCCTCCCCTCTCTCCGCTGCGTGGGGAAGGGAGGGGGAAGATGGGGTTCCCCGGTCCGCCGCTACCCCCTAAGCGCTCCCGATGTTCGCCGCGCTCCGCCCCCTGCTCTTCGCGCTCGACGCCGAGCGCGCGCACGGGCTGACGCTCGCGGCGCTGCGCGCCGGGCTGGGGCCGCGCGGAGACTCGGACGATCCGATCCTGCGGACGTCGCTGGCGGGGCTCGACCTGCCCAACCCGCTCGGCCTCGCGGCGGGGTTCGACAAGAACGTGGCTGTTCCCGACGCGATGCTGCGGCTGGGGTTCGGTTTTGTCGAGGCGGGCACGGTGACGCCGCGCGCGCAGGACGGCAATCCCCGCCCGCGCGTCTTCCGGCTGGTCGAGCGCCGCGCCGTCATCAACCGGCTCGGTTTCAACAACGCGGGCATCGAGGCGGCGGCGCTGCGGCTGCGGGCGCGGCGCGACCGGCCCGGCGTCGTCGGCATCAACCTTGGCGCGAACAAGGACTCGGCCGACCGCATCGCCGATTATGCGACCGGGGTGCGCGCCACCGCCGCGCTGGCGTCGTACCTGACGATCAACATCTCGTCGCCCAACACGCCCGGCTTGCGCGGGCTGCAGGGCGAGGCGCTGGCCGACCTGATCGCCGCGACGCTCGCGGCGCGCGGGCGCATCGCGACGCCGCTGTTCGTCAAGGTCGCCCCCGATCTCGACGCGGCGCAGATCGACGCCATCGCGCGCACCGCCCTCGACAGCGGTCCGGACGGGCGCATCGACGGGCTGATCGTCTCTAACACCACGCTGTCGCGCGACGGCGTGTCGAGTGCCGAGGCGGGCGGCCTGTCGGGCGCGCCGCTGTTCGCGCGTTCGACGGCGGTGCTGCGCGCCTTCCGCCGCGCGACGGGCGGCGCGCTGCCGCTGATCGGCGTCGGCGGCATCGCCAGCGGCGCGGACGCCTATGCCAAGCTGTGCGCCGGGGCGAGCGCGGTGCAACTGTATACCGCGCTGGTTTACGAAGGCCCCGGCCTCGTCGCGCGGATCAAGGCCGAACTGGCGGCGCTGCTGCGGCGCAACGGCTTCGCCAGTGTCGCGGCGGCGGTGGGAAGCGAGGGGTGAGCGCGCCCGCCCCCCTCCGTCGGCTGCGCCGCCACCTCCCCCTGAAGAGGGGGAGGTGGCCCGCCGGGCCGGAGGGGGCGTGACCCGCCCTCAGCGCAGCGTATAGCGCACGGGCAGCGTCTTCAGCCCGCTGACGAAGTTCGCGAGGCTGTTCTTGGGTTCGCCCGCCAGCGCGATCTGGTCGAGGCGCGGCAGGAGTTCGGCGAACAGCGCCTTGATCTCGAGCCGCGCAAGATGCAGCCCAAGGCACAGGTGCACGCCGTGGCCGAAGGCGATATGCGGGTTGGGCGCGCGGTCGACGCGGAACGCCTGCGCGTCGCCGAACACCGCCTCGTCGCGGTTGCCCGACCAGTAATAGAGGCACAGCCCGTCGCCCGCCTTGATGTTCTGGCCACCCAGCACGCAGTCCTGCGCGGCGGTCCGCATGAAGTGTTTGACCGGCGTCACCCAGCGAATCATCTCGTCGACGGCCGACGGCAGCAGCGTCATGTCGGCCTTGAGCTTCGCCAGCTGATCGGGATTGCGGATCAGCTGGAGCAGGCCGCCGGCGGTCGTCGAGCTGGTGGTGTCATGGCCTGCGGTGGCGATGATGACGTAATAGCTCAGCGCCTCGCGTTCGCCGATCGGCTGCCCGTCGATCAGGCCGTTGGCGATGACGGTCGAGACATCGTCGCGGGGATGCGCGCGCCGGTCGGCGGTGAAGGCGGCGAAATAGGCGTAATATTCCTGCACCAGCTTGAACAGGTCGACCTGCGGGTCGCCGGTGCCCTGGCTCAGCCCCGCCCCCGCCGTCAGCGCCGCCGAGCGCGCCACGACGTCGGGATCGGCGGGGCCGAAAATCTCCTGCGTCATCCGCAGCATACGCGGCTCGTCGGCGACCGGCAGGCCGAGAATCCGCATGATGACGCGCAGCGGATACAGCAGCGCGACCTCGGTGATGAAGTCGCAGCTGTCGCCGAGCGCCGCCATGCGGTCGACATGCTCCCTCGCGATGTCTGCGATCGTCGCTTCGAGGCCCTTGAGGTTCTGCGGCAGGAACCAGCTGTGCGTCAGCTTCCTGAGCGCCATGTGCTGCGGGTCGTCGAGATCGACGAGCGTGCGGAACAGATGCGTGTCGCCGGCCATCGCCAGCGTCCAGTCCTCGACTTCGGCGGGCGCGAGATAGGTGCGCTGGCGGTTGGTGAAGCGGTCGTTGGCCTTGCTGACGGCGGTGATCTCGGCGTGGCCGGTGACCGCCCAGAAGGGCCGGAAGCCCGCCGGCTGCGTCCAGCGCACCGGGGCCTCGGCGCGCAGCTTGGCGAAGACCGCGTGGATGCTCTCGTCGGCGACGGCGGACGGATCGACGAGCATGTCGTCGAGCGTCGCGCGCGAGTAGCCGGGGAAGGGCGTGGCTGCCATCAGGCGGCGGCGGGCGGCGTGCTTTGCGCCTCGGCGGCGCGGGCATAGGCGCGCACCGTCGCGGGCCGCGCCTTGATGTCCGCCACCCAGCGGGTCGCGTGCGGGTGGTCGTCGCCGAGCATCCCGGCGTTGGCGGTCGCCAGCACCCACGGATAACTCGCCATGTCGGCGACGCTGTAGTTCGCCCCCGCGAGATACGCGTGGTCCGCCAGCCGCCGGTCGAGGACGCCGAGCAGACGCCGCGTCTCGGCGGTGTAGCGCTCGATGGCATAGGGCACCTGCTCCTTGGCGAAGCGGGTGAAATGCGCTGCCTGCCCCGCCATCGGCCCCAGCCCGCCGACCTGCCAGAACAGCCATTCCTTGACCGCGACGCGCTCGCGCAGGCTGTCGCCGGCGAACTTGTGCGCCTTGCGCGCGAGGTACAGCAGGATCGCCCCCGATTCGAAGACGCTGAGCGGCTCGCCGCCGTCTTCGGGGGCATGGTCGACGATAGCCGGCATGCGGTTGTTGGGGGCGATCCTGAGGAAATCGGGGGCGAACTGCGCGCCGCTGCCGATGTCGACGGGGACGATGCGATAGTCGAACCCCGCCTCCTCGAGCAGCAGCGTCACCTTGTGACCATTCGGAGTGGGCCAGTAATGGAAGTCGATCATCGTGGGCGACTCGTGCGGTTATGACCGCGCGACTGTGGCGCGTCGGCGGCGGGTGGTCAAAGTCACAACGGACGGTATGAATCCATACCATAGTTTTGTATCGGGTGTGCAATGCGTAGGGCGTGGATGGGGCGCGGATGATCGGGGCGGAGGAGCTGCGACGCGGCGGCGTCTGGCGCGCGCCCGTGCTGTGGGCGATCGCGGTCGCGGCTGCCGCCGGTTTCGCGGTGCTGCTGGTCCTGATGATCGGTGCGTCGTTGCGCGCGGGCAAGGCGCAGGACGCCGCGATCGAGCGTCAACTCCACACCTGGCAGGTGATGTTCACCGCCGAGCAGCTGCGGTCGTCGATGTACGACACGCAGCGCGGCATGCGCGGCTTCCTGATCTCGCGCGACGCCGAGTTTCTCGGGCCGTACGCGCACGCGCGCGACCGCATTCCCGGCACCGTCGCGCGGCTGCGGACCCTGACGCGCGACAATGCCGCGCAACAGGCGCGCCTCGATCGCCTCGGGGAACTGATCGCGCAGCAGCGGTTGCGGATGGAATCGAACATCGCCGATGCACGCGGCGGGCGGCTGAGCGAGGTGCTGGCGCAGGTCCGCAGCGGCGCGGGCGAGGTCAACATGAACGCCTCGCGCGCCACCATCGACGCCGTCGTCGGCGCCGAGCAGGGCCTGCTGATCGCCCGCAACGCCGCGCTCGCCGCCGCCAACGCCGACGCGGCACTCGCGACACGGTCGCTGTCGGTGCTCGGGCTGCTGCTCCTCGCCGTCGCACTGGTGGCCGGCGGAGTGTCGATCCGCGCCGCGCTGCAGGCCCGCCGCGCCAGCGATGCGGCGATTTCGGCGGCACGCGCGCGCGACGTGCTCGAAGTCGCCGTCGCGCAGCGCACCGCCGAGATCACCCTCTCCAACGCCCGCCTCAAGGACGAGATCGCGCGCTCGGCGGCGGCCGAGGAGCAGGTCCGCCAAATGCAAAAGCTCGAGTCGGTCGGTCAGCTGACCGGCGGCATCGCGCACGACTTCAACAACATGCTGGCGATCGTCATCGGCAGCCTCGACCTCGCGCGCCGCCGCCTCGACGACCCGACGGGCAGGGTCCTCAAGTACATCGACAATGCCATGGACGGCGCGCGGCGGGCCGCGACGCTGACCGCCAAGCTGCTGGCGTTTTCGCGCCAGCAGGCGCTCGCCCCCGAACCGATCGACGCCAATGTCTTCGTCAAGGCGATTTCCGAACTGCTCCGCCGCACGCTCGGTGAGGGGGTCGAGATCGAGACCGTGCTCGCGGGCGGTCTGTGGCGCACCTATGCCGACGCGGGCGAACTCGAGAATGCCGTGCTCAACCTCGCGGTCAACGCGCGCGACGCGATGGGCGGCACCGGCAGGCTGACCATCGAGACCAACAACACCCACCTCGACGACGCCTACGCCGCGACCCACACCGACGTGACCCCGGGCCAGTATGTCGTGGTCTGCGTCACCGACACCGGCGGCGGCATGCCGCAGGCGGTCATCGACAAGGCCTTCGACCCGTTCTTCACGACCAAGGAAGTCGGCAAGGGCACCGGCCTCGGGCTCAGCCAGGTCTACGGCTTCGTCAAGCAGTCGGGCGGGCACGTCAAAATCTATTCGGAGACCGGGCAGGGCACCACGGTCAAGCTGTACCTGCCGCGCTGGACGGGAGCGGACGCGCCCGAGCGCAAGGCGCTGGCCGTCACCGAACTGCCGCGCGCGCGGGGGGACGAGACGATCCTCGTCGTCGAAGACGAGGAGAGCGTGCGGCTGGTCACCACCGATGCGCTGCGCGACCTCGGCTATCACGTCGTCCACGCCGCCGACGGGTTCGAGGCGCTGACCGCGATGGACGAGCAGCCGCGCCTCGACCTGCTCTTCACCGATATCGTCATGCCGGGGATGACGGGCCGCGAACTCGCCGACGCCGCGACGGCGAAGCGCGACGGGCTGAAAGTGCTCTACACCACGGGCTACACGCGCAACGCCGTCGTCCACAACGGCATGCTCGACGCGCAGGTGGCGTTCCTGCCCAAGCCGTTCTCGATCGAGGCGCTGGCGGTCAAGGTGCGGCTGGTGCTCGACGGCGGGGGGATCAACCGCCCGGTGTGAGACAGTGGCGGGGCGCGACACCGCCGTCATCCCCGCGAAGGCGGGGACCCAGTCCCTCTATCGAAAGCGCGAGCGCAGCTCACAATTCTCCTTGTGAAGGGGGCTGGGTCCCCGCCTTCGCGGGGATGACGCGCGGCTGACCGTTGCGTCCCGGTGCCCCTTCCCCCACTCTGCCGCAATGATCCTCCCCGCGCTCATCCTCGCCGCCACCGCACCCACCGCATCCGAGATCGTCCGCGACGCGCCCGCCGCCGCGTGGCGCGCCGTCGCGCCCGACAACCTGCTGATCCTCGATTCGCCGAAGGGCCAGGTGCTCGTCGAACTCGCGCCCGGTTTCGCGCCGGTGCACGTCGCGAGCATCCGCGCGCTGGTGCGTGCGGGGCGTTTCGACGGCGGCGCGGTGGTGCGCGTGCAGGATAACTACGTCGTGCAGTTCGCCGTCCGCGATGCGCCGCCGGGCTCGCCCGCCGCGACCGCCGTCACCCTGCCGCCCGAATACGAGCGCCCGGCGGGCACGATGACGCGCCTGCCCTACCCCGACGCCTACGCGCCGCGCGCCGGGTGGAGCGGCGGCTGGCCGATCGCCAGCGACGGCCGCAGCGAGTGGCTGGTGCACTGCTATGCGATGGTCGGCGCGGGGCGCAACCTGCCTCCCGACAGCGGCGACGGCAGCGAGCTTTACGCCGTGTCGGGCCACGCCCCGCGCCATCTCGACCGCAACATCGCGCTCGTCGGACGCGTCGTCGAGGGGATGAGCGGCTGGACGAGCCTGGCTCGCGGCACCGAGGCGCTGGGCTTCTACAAGACGCCCGCCGAACGCACGCCGGTGACCCGCGCGCGCCTCGCCGCCGACCTGCCCGCAGCCGAACGCCCGCGTGTCGAGGCGATGGACACCGCATCGCCGAGCTTCGCCGCCTATGTCGAGGCGCGCGCCAACCGCCGCGACGCGTTCTTCCTGCGCCCGGCGGGCGCGGTCGACCTGTGCAACGCCCCCGTGCCGGTGCGGCGCGCGCCCTGACGCCCTTCGCAAGCCCGCGCGAACCGCCTACACGCTCGCCATGCCGTCGTTCTCCGTCTCCAGCTG
>CAXTSL010000021.1:21619-35013 GCA_964246975.1 uncultured Sphingomonadaceae bacterium | reverse complement strand
GTCGCGGCGGCGAAGGCGCTGCTGCGCGGCTGGGACTGGACGCTCGACGGGCAGGGCGAGGGCGATGCGATCGCCGCGCTGGTCATCGGGTCGGGGGCGCGCGCGGGCTATTCGAACGAGCCGCAGTCCGATGCCGCGACGACCCTGGTGCGCGACGCCGCCTATCTGCGCGCCGGGTTCGGACGGCTCGACCCGCCGCTCGGCCGCCTGTTGCGCGTTCGGCGCGGCAAGGCCGACGTCCCCGTGTATGGCGGCCCCGATGCGCTGCGCGCGGTGTATTTCCACCGCGAGGACGGCGTCGGCGTCGGCTATAACGGCGACAGCTTCATCATGATGGTCGAATGGGGCCGCGACGGCGTCGTCCACAGCCGCAGTATCCAGCCGTGGGGCGCGGCGGCGACCCGCCCCGAATCGAAGCATTATGCCGACCAGGCGGCGCTATTTGCGAGCGAGCGCTGGAAGCCGGTGTGGTTCGACCCCGCCGCGCTGCAGGGCCATGTCGAGCGCGAGTACCGACCGTAGGAGAAACGTCGATGGCCGACACCCGCGCGCCGCGCCTCGCCGTCCTGATCGACGCCGACAACGCCTCGGCGCGCATCGCGCAAGGGCTGTTCGAGGAGATCGCCAAGATCGGCGAGGCGAGCGTGCGGCGCATCTACGGCGACTTCTCGAACGCGCAGCTCGGCGGCTGGGCCAAGGTGCTGGCGATGTACGCGATCCAGCCGCAGCACACGATCGCCGCAGTGGCGGGCAAGAACGCCAGCGACATCGCGCTGGTCATCGACGCGATGGACCTGCTCCACACCGGGCGGTTCGATGCCTTCTGCCTCGTCTCGTCGGACAGCGATTTCACCCGGCTGGCGGCGCGCATCCGCGAGCAGGGTGTCGATGTCTATGGCTTCGGCGAGCAGAAGACGCCCGAGAGCTTCCGCCAGGCGTGCCGCCGCTTCATCTACACCGAGAACCTGCTGCCGCCGCCCGCGCCCGTCGCCAAGCCCAGCGGGACAAAGGCAGCAAACGGCAAGTCCGCCGCGACCACGGCGCCCGCCAAAGTGCTCAAGCCGCCCGCCGAGGCGATGCGGCTGATCCGCACCGCGCTGGCGCAGCTCGACGACAGCGAGGGCTGGGTGTCGCTCGGCGTGCTCGGCAAGCGCCTGCTCGAATTGGCGTCGGACTTCGACCCGCGCAGCTATGGCCACGGCAAGCTCGTCGACCTGGTAACCCGAACCGGCGGCTTCGAGGTCGACCGGCCGAAGACCGGGGGCGTCTACGTCCGCGACATGGCGTGAGCCTCAACCGAGATCGAGGCGGTGGACCTCGACGCCGATAGCGAAGGCGCGGCGGGCAGCGCCTTCGCCGACGACGCGGATCTTGTTGACGGCGCGACCGAACTCGATCCGCTGCCACGTTGCGCCGCCGTCGCGCGTTTCGTGACCGCCGCTCGCGGTGCCGATCCAGCCGCGCCGCGCGTCGGTGAAGCCGATCCCGAATTCCTGGCCCTTGGCATCGTCGACCAGCGCCCGTTCGCGCCATGTCCGCCCGCCATCGACGGTCTTGACGATGACGCGGTGCAGGGCGGCGGGGTCGTAGCTCTGGACCGTCGCATAGCCGATGCGCGGGGTGGGGAAGCTCATCTTCCAGCTGTTCTCGGACTTGCGGCCCGAGCGATAGACCGGGGTCCACGTCCGCGCGCCGTCGCGGGTGAGCAGGATTTGCGCCTCGCCCTTCTCGGGGTCGGCATCGGTCGAGGTGCACAGCAGCCCGGTGTCGGCATCGTGGAAATGCACGTCGAGGATCATGCCTGCGTGCGCCGACACGTCGTGCACGGCGAAGGTCTCGCCGCCGTCGGTCGAGCGGAGCAGCGCTGCCGGTCCGCCGACGCGGCCCGCAGCGTGGATCACGGCGGCATCGCGCAGGCTGCCCTGATAGATCGTCCGGCGCGGCAGGATGTCGATGCCGCATATGCCCTTGACCGCCGCGATGCCGGGCGCGTCGACCGGCGTCCACGTCGCGCCGCCGTCGCGCGTCCGGTACAGCGGGTGCGTGTCGGTGACGCCGGGGTAATAGTCGGTGCCGACATTGCCGAGGAAGCCACGCATCGCGTCGACGAAGCCGAGCGCGCGGATGAAGGTGCCGGGCTGCTCCCAGATCCCGCTCCATGTCCGGCCGCCGTCGGTCGTGCGGTACAGCTTGCCCGCGCCGTTGCCGTACCAGCCGAGATCGGGGGTGACGAAGGCGATATCGTCCTGCTTGCCCTTGTACGGCTCGGTCGGCAGGCGCTGCCACGTCGCGGACGGCGGCGACGCTGCGAGCGCGGCGGCGGGACGGGCAAGGCCGAGCGCGACGCTCCCCGCGACGAAGCTGCGCCGGTCCAGTCCCGTCATGCTGTCCTCCCGATCCGCCTTAGCCGAGTAATACGCAGGCGCGGCGGATTGGCAAGCTCAGTCGCGCGCGAGATGCTCCAGCTCGTAGCGGCCCGCGAGGTGCGTCCACGTCATCAGCACGAGCAGCGCGTGCGGTCCCGTGACCCAGGCGTCGATGGGGGGATAGTCGCCGTAGCTTATGGCGATGTGTCGGCAGGCGAAGCGACCGCCCGCGACGGTCAGCGTCTCGTCGGGCAGTCGCCGCACCACCGCGCGCGAGGTCAGCAGCGCGGGCGCGCCGCCGCCATTGGCCCGGTGGCTGCACGCCGCGCCATCGATGACGCCCTCGCTGCGGTCGCCGAGCGCCAGCGCCAGCCAGCCGTCGTTGATCAGCGCGTGCGTGCCGAAATAGGCGAGGTCGCCGGCGAGGCTCGTCTCGCCGGGACCGGCGGGCGAGGCGGTGTGCGCGGTGAGCCCGCCCGGCCCCGCGCGGTACCAGCCGCTGCCCGTCCACGCACCCTGCTCGACGAGGCGGACATAGGCCTCGCAGGGCCGCGCATCGGGGCCGAGGACGAGGTGGGCGTCGCGGACGAGGTCGTCGTCGTCCATCTCGCACTGCGCGCGCAGCGTCCGGCTGCCGTCGCCGTGAACCGACACGCTGAAGATCTCGCGCCCGGTGCGCTGGCCGTTCGCGCCGAGGTAGGCGAGGCGACCGCTCCAGCGCTCGCGGTCGGGCATTCAGGCGTCCCTGAGGTAATAGCGCCGCGTCGCGGTCAGGTCGTCGGCGAGGTCGTAGACCATCGGGCTGCCCGTCGGGATTTCCTCGTGGACGATGTCGGCGTCGGCGATTCCCGACAGATGCTTGACCAGCGCGCGCAGCGAATTGCCGTGCGCGATGATGACGACGCGCTTGCCCGCCTGCAGCTCGGGGGCGATGACGCGGGTCCAATAGGGCAAGACGCGCGCAATCGTGTCCTTGAGGCTCTCGGTCGCGGGGATATGGACCCCGGCGTAGCGGCGGTCGGCGGTCATCGCATAGGGCGACGCGGCGTCCATCGGCGGCGGGGGCACGTCGAAGCTGCGCCGCCACAGCAGCACCCGCTCGTCGCCGTGCTGAGCGGCGGTCTCGGCCTTGTCGAGCCCCGTCAGCCCGCCGTAGTGGCGTTCGTTCAAGCGCCAGTCCTTGACCACGGGCAGCCACAGCCGCCCCATCGCTTCCAGTGCGAGGTCGAGCGTCTTGATCGCCCGCGTCTGGACGCTGGTGAAGCACAGGTCGAAGTCGAAGCCCTTCAAGGCAAGCAGTTCGCCCGCCGCGACCGCCTCGGCGATGCCCTTGTCGGTCAGGCTGACATCCCACCAGCCGGTGAAGCGGTTCTCGAGGTTCCACGCCGACTGGCCGTGGCGGATGAGGACGAGCTGGGTCATCGGGGTCTTTCGGGCGGCGGAAGGTCGTTCTCCCTTCTCTTCCCCCGTCATGCTGGCGAACGCCAGCATCCATTTTGGTGCGCGCGGGCGTGACATTCGCTTGCCGCGAGTTGGATGCCGGCGTTCGCCAGCATGACGACGGAGAGAGTTAGCGCAGCCGGCCCGCCATCTGCGCCAGCGCCGCGAGGCAGTCCCCCGCCAGTGCCGCCGAGCGCGCGGGGGACCAACCCGCCTTGGGCTCGGGGTTGTCGTCGCAGTCCTTGAACGGCATCTCCAAGGTCATCGCGAGGCAGCCGAAGCGTTCGGCCAGCGCGTTGGTGCTCATCGTCAGGTTCGCCTTGCCCGGCGGCGCGGGCGGATAGCCGATCCTCGTCTGGAAGTCCTTCGACAGCAGCGCGAGTGTCGTCTTGTATTCCCCCAGCAATTCGAGCTGACGGTCGGTGATCGACGGGATGCCCTCGAAGCCGGCGATGAAGTTGTGCGGCAGCGATTCGTCGCCGTGAACATCCATCGCGAAATCGACGCCGCTCGCGTCCATTGCGGCCAGCGTGCACAGCACTTCGGGCGAGCGTTCGGCGGTCGGGTTCGCCCATTCGCGGTTGAGGTTCGCGCCGACCGCGTTCGTCCGCAGGTGGCCGCGCCGCGACCCGTCGGGGTTCATGTTGGGGACGATGTGGAAGCTGCACTTCGCGCGCAGGTCGCGCGCCAGCGCGTCATCGGGGTCGGTAAGGCGGTCGAGCGCGCCCTCCATCCACCACTCGGCCATCGTCTCGCCGGGGTGCTGGCGGGCGTAGAGCCAGACCTGCAAGGGTCCTTCGCCGAGCCGCACGCGGTCGATCGCCTGCCCATCGAGCGACCAGCCGAGCACGTCGGTCGTCACGCCCGGACGCTGCGCCAGCCGCGCGATCAGGTCGTGGTGGCGCTCCATGCTGTACGGCGCGAAATAGGCGACCCACAGGCTGTCGGTGCGGGGGGATACGCGGATCGTCAGGATGCCGCCCTCATAGCTCGTGGCAGCGCGCGTCCACGTCTGGCGGTCCTCCGACACGACGGCGCGGTAGCCCGGCCAGCCGCCTTCGTAGGCCGAGCCCTTGCAGTTGACGATCCGCAGGCTGCACGCCTGCCCCGCCGCGCCGGTGAGGCGGAAGTGGAACCACTGGTAGAAGTCGCTGTGCGCGTCCTTGCGGATACGCAGGTCGATCGCGCCCGGCCCGGCGATACGCTCGACAACGATGTTGCCGCTGTCGAAGGCGGTGGAGATGGCGATGGTCATCGTTTCAGGGCACCCGCACCGTCTGCCCCGCCGGTCCCGGAAAGCCGCTGAGCAGCGCGCGTGCCAGCTTGGGCACCGCCGCGCCCGGATCGACCGGCCCGCGCGTGTCGGTCAGGCCCGTCGCGCGGCCCTCCCAGATAACGCTGCCATCGCTGTGGCGCTTGATCTGCAGCGTCAGCGTCGTCGCGACGATCTCGCCGGGGCGCGACTGGCCGACGGGGAAGCTGACGCCGCCGCCGACCCCGCCGCCGCGCCCGTAGCTGCCGCCGCCCAGTCCGATGCTGAACCCGCCCTTCGGCGGGGCGGGGCGTGCGCCCTGGCTGATGGTGATCGTACCGACATAGGCGACATCGGGCGCGTCGGTGGGGACGGGGGTGAAGTTCTGGGCGCGCAGTTCGCTTGCGACGGCATCGGCGATGCTGCGAAACTCGAGGCTGTCGCGCCGCGCCGGATCGGCGGCGACGAGAACGATGCTGCTGCGCGCGATCGGTTGACCGAGGTGAAAGCGCGTGACTTCGGTGCCCTTGGGGCCGGTGGTGCAGGCGGTCGCCAGCAACAGGGCAGCGAACGCGGGGACGGCGGTACGATGGCGCATCATGGAACTCTTGACCCTCAGCCTGTCTTATCGTTCCCGTTACAACGCGGGCGCGACCGGAACGTCGCATTAACAGGATTCGATGCATGAACGAAACGGCGACGGTGCTGGTGACCGGCGGTGCGGGCTATATCGGCAGCCACGCGGTGCTGGCGCTGCGCGACGCGGGGCGCAAGGTGGCGGTGATCGACAGCCTGCGGACAGGGTTTCGCTGGGCGGTGCCGGGAGACGTGCCGTTCTACCACGGCGACGTGGCGGAGGGCGCGCTGATCGACCGCATTCATGCCGAGCAGGACATCGGCGCGATCCTGCACTTCGCGGGCTCGCTGCTGGTCCCCGAATCGATGGCCAAACCGCTCGACTATTATCTCAACAACGTCGTCGCCTCGCGCGCGCTGATCGAGAGCGCGGTCAGGAACGGCGTGGCGCACTTCATTTTCTCGTCGACGGCGGCGGTGTACGGCATTCCCGCGAGCGTGCCGGTAGTCGAGGATGCCCCCAAGGCCCCGATCAATCCGTACGGCAATTCGAAGCTGATGACCGAGATCATGCTGGGCGATGTCGCGCGCGCGCACCCGATCAACTATGGCGCGCTGCGCTATTTCAATGTCGCGGGGGCCGATCCGCAGGCGCGCTCGGGCCAGTCGACCAAAGGGGCCACCCACCTCATCCACGTCGCCGCCGAGGCCGCACGGGGGCTGCGCGAGGCGGTCATGGTCTATGGCACCGACTATGCCACCCCCGACGGCACCGGGGTGCGCGACTATATCCATGTCAGCGATCTGGCGGCGGCGCACGTTGCGGCGCTCGATGCGCTGATCGCCGCGCCGAAACGCTCGTTCGCGCTGAACTGCGGCTATTCGCGCGGCTTCTCGGTGCTCGAAGTCCTCGATGCGGTCGACCGCGTGGTCGGCACGCCGCTCAGGCGCACGATCGCGCCGCGCCGCGCGGGCGATCCCGACACCCTCGTCGCGGGGACGGACCGCATCCGTGCCGAACTCGACTGGACGCCGCGCTACGCCCAGCTCGAGACCATCGTCGGGCACGCGCTGGAGTGGGAGCGGCAGCTTGACTTGCGGGGGCTGCGACCGTAGGAGGCGCGACCTTTCCGACAACCTTCGAACCCGGTGCCCCATGAAAGTCCGCAACTCGCTCAAGTCGCTCAAGGGTCGCCACCGCGATTGCCGCGTCATCCGTCGTCGTGGCCGCACCTATGTGATCAACAAGACCAACCGTCGCTTCAAGGCGCGCCAGGGCTAAGTGCCGCGCGCCGACGGGCCATCGCCCCATAGCGTCGTCTTCGATATCGGCAACGTCCTCTACGACTGGGACCCACGCTTTCTCTACGCGAAGCTGATCCCCGATGCGGGCGAACTCGACTGGTTCCTCGCCAACGTCGTGACGCGCGCGTGGCATTTCCAGCATGACGCGGGGCGACCCGCCGCCGTGACCACCGCCGAGCTGAGCGCGCGGTTTCCGCGCTATGCCGAACTGATTGCCGCGTACGTGCCGCGCTGGCTCGAAACCATCCCGGGGCCGATGCCGGGGATGCTCGACCTCGTCGCCGAACTCGATGCGGCGGGCGTGCCGCTGTATGGACTGACCAATTTCAGCGCGGAGTTCTGGCCGCGCTTTCGTGCCACCGCGCCGGTGTTCGATCGCTTCCGCGATATCGTCGTGTCGGGGGTCGAGGGCATGACCAAGCCCGACCCGTCGATCTACGCGCTGGCGTTGCAGCGGTTCGGGTTGGCGAAGGGCGAGGCGCTGTTCGTCGACGACCGCGCCGACAATGTCGCGGCGGGGACGGCGGCGGGGTTGATCGGGCATGTCTTCGACGGCGCGGCCGGCGTGCGCGCGGCGGCGGTGGGGCTGGGGCTGCTGTAGCGGCCCGGGCACTTTGCTCGCTGCGAGGTGGACGTAAGCCAGCAAGGGCGGTCGGCAAAGCCGCCGCTGGCGTCGGACGGGTTCGGCGACGAAGAGTCGCCGCCCCGCCGTCCGGTCGCGTCGCGAGTCTGCGCGGAACGCGATGACCCGCGAAGTGCGGCTCCCCGCGTTCCGCGCAGCCGCTACGCCACCTGCTGAATATCCCCTTCCGGATCGCGCAGCGCATAGCCGCGGCCCCAGACGGTTTCGATGCAGCCCGAGGCGTTGGTGCCCGCCGTAGCGAGCTTCTTGCGGAGCTTGCAGATAAACACGTCGATGATCTTGAGCTCGGGCTCGTCGCGACCGCCGTAGAGGTGCGTCAGGAACATCTCCTTGGTCAGCGTCATGCCCTTGCGGAGCGACAACATTTCGAGGATCGCATATTCCTTGCCGGTCAGCGCGACGCGGCGGCCGTTGACCTCGACGGTGCGCGCCGCGAGGTCGATCGCCATCGGCCCGGTGCGGATGACCGACTGGGCATGGCCCTTCGAGCGGCGGACGAGGGCGTGGACGCGCGCCAGCAGCTCGGCGCGCTGGAAGGGCTTGGTGACATAGTCGTCGGCCCCGAAGCCGAAGCCCGACACCTTGGCATCGGTTTCGCTGTTGCCGGTCAGGATGATGACCGGGGTCGCGATGCGCGCGACGCGCAGGCGGCGCAGCACTTCATAGCCATGCAGATCGGGCAAGGTGAGGTCGAGAAGTATCGCGTCGTAGTCATAGACGCGCGCCAATTCTATGCCGTCCTCGCCGGTTGCGGCAGTTTCATATTCCAGACCCGCACCGCCGAGCATCAGCTCGATCGCGCGTGACATCAAACGGTCATCTTCAATCAACAAGATACGCACAGGGACCCCCTCGGGCTGTTTACCCCGGAGCGCCCCTTCCACGCCGTCGGGATGTTTCGTCATGGGCAATCAACCTTCTTTCGCGTGCGGAGTAAAGTCTTAATTCAGCCAATACTTTCGATAGTGGCGGTTTTGCGGTCAACTGTTGCTTTCGCAACCGGTACGAACCGCACCCGTCGCGCGCGGCGGGCCGCCCTCGAAGACGCTGCGGTAGATCTGCACTCGCGTGACGCGCAGGCCGGGCACGCCGGCGCACGCAACCGCATGTTCCCACAACGAAAGTTCCTCGTCGCTGATCCCATAGCGCAGGCACGCTTCGGCGCGTCCGAGCAGGCCACCGGCGACCGCCGCGAGCACCTCGGCCTTGCGCCGCACGACCCAGCGCCGGGTATCGGGCGGCGGCAATTGCGCCAGCGTCAGCGGATTGCCGAGCGGACCGGGCACCGCGCGCGCTGACTGTTGCCGAAACGCCTCGCCAGTTTCCGCCGCCATCGCACACCCTCTCGAACGCCACATACGCTTGACTGCAAGTACGGCGGTGGTGGCGCGGGCTTGCGCGCTGCTTCATGGTTAAAGCGTCTTGCGGTTGAGACTTGACGGCGGTCGTGTCGCGCCTACGTCGCCAGTCGTGTCCGCTCCCGCCGCCAACCCCGCTCCCGTACTGCCGCCGCGCGGCGCGCGCGTCGTCGTCGCCATGTCGGGGGGCGTCGATTCGTCGGTGGTCGCGGCGTTGTGCGCGGAGGCCGGCTGCGAGACCATCGGCGTGACACTGCAGCTCTACGACAGCGGTGACGCACCCGCCCGCGCCGGGGCGTGCTGCGCCGGGGCCGATATCCGCGACGCGCGCGCCGTCGCCGCGCGGCTCGGCATCGCGCATTATGTCCTCGACTATGCCAGCGCCTTCAAGGCGGCGGTGATCGACGACTTCGCCGACAGCTATGCGCGCGGGCGGACGCCGGTGCCGTGCGTGACGTGCAACCGGACGGTCAAGTTCCGCGACCTGCTGGGGGTGGCAAAGGACCTCGGCGCGGACTGCCTCGCGACGGGGCATTATGTCCGGCGGATCGAGGGCGCGCGCGGGGCCGAGCTGCATCGCGGCGTCGATCCGGGCAAGGACCAGAGCTATTTCCTCTACGCGACGACGCGCGCGCAGCTCGACTATCTGCGTTTCCCGCTCGGCGGTCTCGGCAAGGCGGCGGTGCGCGCGCACGCAGCGCGGCTCGGCCTCGCGGTCGCGGCCAAACCCGACAGCCAGGACATCTGCTTCGTCCCCGGCGGCGACTATGCGCGCGTCGTCAAGGCGTTGCGGCCCGAAGCCGTCGTCCCGGGCGAGATCGTCGATCTCGACGGCCGCGTCGTCGGGCGGCACGAGGGCCTGATCGCCTTCACCGTCGGTCAGCGGCGCGGCATCGGCATCGGCGGCGCGGCGGAACCGCTGTACGCAATCCGGCTCGATCCCGCAGCGCGGCGGCTGACGGTCGGGCCGCGCTCGGCGCTGGCGGTGTCGGCGGCGGTGCTGGAGGATGTCAACTGGCTGGGAGACGGCGCGGCAGGCGGCGCGATGACCACCAAGGTGCGGTCGATGGCGCTGCCCGTCGCGGCGCGGCTGGCGGACGCGCGGGTCACCTTCGCGACCCCCGAATACGGCGTCGCACCGGGGCAGGCGGCGGTGTTCTACGACGGCGACCGCGTGCTGGGCGGCGGGACGATCGCGGCGACGCACTGAGATTCTTCTTCCCCCTCCCCTCTCCGCGAAGCGGAGAAAGGGGAGGGTCGGGGTGGGGTGTGGTCCCACGCGGCGGCTTTCCCATGTGGCAAGACACCCCGCTCCAACCCTCCCCGCTCTCGGTTCGCAAGGGCTCACCGGGAGGGGAGGGGGAGGACCCGTCAACAATCCGACACCCGTCAGCGAAACGTCGCCCTCCGACGCTCCGCCGACACCCGTATCCCCGCCCTTGCCCTGTGACGGCCGCTTGGCACGAAGCTTGCTGAATACCCCTGGCGAAGGGGGAACATCATGCCGGGCAGCGCCGCCGCGACACGCATCCATTGGAGCGAGGACGCGCTTGTCGCCGAACTCGCAGGCCGCACCGGGGTCCGGGTGGTCGGCGGGGCCGCGCCGGCACCGCCCGAACCGTTCGTGCGCGTCGCGCATCGCCCGCGTTCGTGCTTTCACCCCGTCACCGAAGCGGGCTGCCTCGCCCGCCTCGACGTCGCCAGCCGCGACCATGATTTCGCCGCCGCGCTGATCGGCGCGCTGGCCGCACCCGCAGGCGTACCCGCCGCCGCCGACCCCGCCAGTCTCGCCCTCGTCGGGCTCGCCGAACGCGTCGCGGCGCGCGATGTCACCGTGCTGATCGAAGGCCCGACGGGCACCGGCAAGGAAGTGCTGGCGCGCCGGATCCACGCCGTTTCCCCCCGCCGCGACGCCCCCTTCGTCGCGGTCAACTGCGCCGCGCTCCCCGAAGCAATGCTCGAAGCCTTGCTGTTCGGACACGAGCGCGGCGCGTTTACCGGGGCGATGGGCGCGGCGAAGGGCCTGATGCGCGCCGCGCACGGCGGCACGCTGCTCCTCGACGAGATCGCCGAACTGCCGCTGGGATGCCAGGCCAAGCTGCTGCGCGCGCTGCAGGAGCGCGAGGTGCTGGCGATCGGCGCGACGGTGCCGGCGCGGATCGACGTGCGCGTCGTCGCGACCGCCAACCGCGATTTGCGCGTCGAGGTCGCGCACGCGCGCTTCCGCGCCGACCTCTACTACCGGCTTGCGGTGTTCCCGCTGGCGACGACGGCGCTGCGTACGCGGCCCGCCGACCTGCTGCCGATCATCGCGGCGCTGCTGCTGCGCGCGCCGCTGTCCAAATGGCCGAGCGTCGCGGCGCTCGATCGGCTGCGCGCGCACGACTGGCCGGGCAATGTCCGCGAGCTGGCGAATGTCCTCGAACGCGCCGCGATCCATGCCGATGGCGACACGCTCGAGGCGGCGCATATCGTCCTCGACGCGCGGCCGGCGGGCGAGACACCACCGCCGCCGCTGCCCGCGCTGGTGCGCGAGCGCGAGTTCGACCTGATCCGCCGGACGCTGGGGGCGTGCGCCGGGCGGCGCGGCGAGGCGGCGAACCGGCTCGGCATCAGCGAACGGACGCTGCGCTATAAACTCGCGGCGATGAACGCCGCCGTGGGCCAGGCCGGGGCGATGGTGCAGTGACGCCCGTCGGCGGGCCGGGCGGCTTCGACGCGGGCGGCGTGCTGGCGCTGCGGGCACAGATCCTCGCGCGCAATGCCGCGCTCAATCCCCCGGCGACGCCCGCGCCGCAGGGCTTTGCCGCCGCCATCGGCGACGCGCTCGCGGCGGTGAACGGCACGCAGGCGGCGGCGGGCGATGCGTCGGCGGCTTATGAACGCGGCGACACGGCCGATATCGCGACTGTGATGCTCGCCCGCCAAAAGGCCTCGATCGGCTTCGAGGCGACGCTGCAGGTCCGCAACAAGCTGCTCGGCGCGTATCGCGACGTGATGAGCATGCCGGTATGAGCGCGCTCGCGCTGAGCGAACCGCGCGCCGCTCAAGGCTGGCGACTGCGCGTCGAGCGGGTGATCGCGCAGCCCGCTGTGCGCCGCTCGCTGCCGCTGCTCGTCGGGATCGTGGCGGCGGGCATCGCGCTGGCGCTGTGGCTGGGCTTGCGGACGCCCGACCTGCGGCCCGTCTACCCGGGCCTCGCGGAGGCCGACAAGGCGGCGGTCGCGGACGCGCTGCGCACGGGCAATTTCAAGGTCGTCATCGACCCGTCGAGCGGCGCGGTCGAGGTGCCCGCAGGTGAGGTCGCCGCCGCGCGCATCATGCTGGCAGGCGCTGGCCTGCCCAAGGCGCTGCCGTCGGGGGCGGCAATGCTCGACGCGATGCCGCTCGGCACCAGCCGCGCGGTCGAGGGGGCGCAGTTGAAGGCGGCGCAGGAGCGCGATCTTGCCGCGTCGATCGCGGCGCTCGATGCTGTCGAGCGCGCGACGGTGCACCTCGCGGCGTCCGAGCCGTCGGTGTTCGTGCGCGACCGCGCCGCGCCGTCGGCGGCCGTGCTGGTGACGCTGGCGAGCGGCCGCAGCCTCGGCGCAGCGCAGGTGCGCGCGATCGTGCATCTGGTGGCGTCGTCGGTGGCGGGGCTCGATCCCGAGCGCGTCAGCGTCGTCGACCAGTCGGGCGAACTCCTGTCGGGGGGCGGCGGCGACGGCGACCTCGGCGAAGGCGGGCGGATGCTCGATGTCGAGGCGCGGACCGCCGCGCAGCTGCGCCAGCGCATCGCGCTGCTGCTGACGCCGATCCTCGGGCGCGACAATTTCACCGCCGCCGTCACCGCCGACCTCGATTTCGCGGAGAATGCGGCGACGCGCGAAAGCTATGGCCGCGACGCCAGCGCGCTCGCCAGCGAACAGGGCACGACGAGCAGCGAGACGCCGCTGCCGCCCGCGCGCGGCATCCCCGGCGCGCTGTCGAACACGATTCCCCAGGCTGCGCAGGCGACGACGACGCCGCCCGCGCCCGTCGCGACCGCTGCGGCGCCTGCCGCTGTCGGGGCCTCGACCTTCGCCAGGACTTACGAGGTCGGCAAGGCGGTGTCGGTGACGCGCGCGCCGCGCGGCCGGCTGCGGCGGCTGTCGGTGGCGGTCGTCGTCCGCGACGCGGCGCTGGGCGCGCCCCGGACACACGCCGCGCAGATCGCGGTGCTGACGACGCTCGTGCGCAGCGCGGTGGGTTACGACGTCAAGCGCGGCGATGTCGTGACGGTCGCGGCGCGCGCCTTCACCGATCCCGCCGCCGCCGCGTCGGAACAGTGGTGGCGCGCCTATGCCGAGACGGGGGCCCAGGGGCTGCTGGCGCTCGCGGGTGTCGCGCTGCTGGTCTTCGGGCTGGTCATCGTCGTGCTCTACGGGCTGGCGGCCCTGGGCGACTCCTGGAAGCCGCGGCTCGGACTCGACCTC
>CAXTSL010000021.1:17157-21609 GCA_964246975.1 uncultured Sphingomonadaceae bacterium | reverse complement strand
GGACGCTGTACAAAGGTCCGATGGCGAAGTGAGGCTGCTGGTCTTCGGGCTGGGGCGTCCGTGGCTCAAGGCACGCACCGCCGAGCGGGCGACAGCGGGCGCGGACCCGCACCCGGCGCTGAGCGTCGACTACCGCGCCAAGCTCGACCACGCGCGGGCGCTGGTCGGGGCGGACGTGCCGCGCGCCGCCGCCGTGGTGCGCGGCATGTTGCGGACGGGCGCGTGATCCAGCTGCCGCTCTCGGGCGCGCAGAAGTGCGCCGTGCTGCTGCTGCTTCTCGACGAGGCGGCGGCGGCGGCACTGCTGCGCGGGCTCGATCCGCCTGAGGTGCGCGCCGTCGGCGAGGCGATGCTGACCGTCGCCGAGATCGAGCCGCGCGCCATCGACGCGGTCCTCGACGACTTTCTCGGGTCGCACGACGGCATCGCAACACTCGGCGACGACGGGCGGCAGGTGCGCAGCGTGCTGACGCAGGCGCTCGGCGCAGCGCGCGCGCAACCGATGCTCGGGCGGCTCGGCCCCCCGGCGGCGACGCCACCATTCGCCAGCCTCGCGTGGGCCGAACCGGCGGGTATCGCCGCCGTCATCGCCGCCGAACACCCGCAGGCGGGCGCGGTCATCCTCGCGCATCTGCCGCACGAGACGGCGGCGGCGGTGCTCGCGCTGCTGCCCGAGGCGGTCCAGCCCGACATTCTCGTGCGCCTCGCGCGCCTCGGACCGATCGCGCCGCCCGCGCTCGCCAGCCTCGAGGCCGATGTCGAGGCACAGTTGCGGAGCCTCGCGGCGGCAGTGCCGGGCGAGGCGCGCGGCGGTCCGGCGTTCGCGGCGAAGCTGCTCGGCGGCCTCGCGGGCGCGTCGGGGGTGATCGACGCGGTGCGCGCCCGCGACGCCGAACTGGCAGGCGCGATGTCCGAATTGCTGTTCGTCTTCGCCGACCTGCTCCGCCTCGACCGGCGCGCGTTGCAGACGGTGATGCAGGCGGTCGAGCCCGAACTGCTGACGGTCGCGCTCAAGGGGGCCGACGCGGCGCTCAAGGCGCACGTTCTCGGCGGCATGTCGCAGCGCGCGGCGGCGCAGATCGAGGACGATATCGCCAGCCGGGGCCGCCTCAAGCTGGCCGACGTCGAGGCAGCGCAGGCGGGTGTCGCGGCGATCGTCCGGCGGCTGGCGGACGCTGGCGAGA
Source organism: uncultured Sphingomonadaceae bacterium (assembly GCA_964246975.1). Lineage (GTDB taxonomy): Bacteria > Pseudomonadota > Alphaproteobacteria > Sphingomonadales > Sphingomonadaceae > Glacieibacterium. The sequence continues at coordinate 20,426 of CAXTSL010000021.1, read as the reverse complement.
TCATGCTGCCGGGTAGCGGGGCGGGCTATGTTTGACGCGGGCGAGGGCACGCCGGTGCGGCTGGCGTCGCTGTTTGCGGCGATGGGGCCGCGCGTCGCCGTTGCGGTGCCCGCGACGAATGTCGAGGCCATCGCCGCCGCCGCCGAGGCGCGGGGGCGGGCGGAGGGGCGCGCCGAGGCCGAGGCCGAACTGGCCCCGTTGCGGGCGCTGCTCGTGGCGGCAGTGTCGCGCGCCGAGGCGGCTGCAACCGTCGATGCCGAGGCACTGGCACCGCTGTTTGTCGAGCTGGTCGGGCAGGTGGGGCGCGCGGTGGTCGACGGCGAGTTGCGCGTTTCGGGCGACGCGCTCGAACGCCTGGTCGCGTGTGCGCTGACGGCGGTCGAGGTCGAGGGGTCGGTGACGGTGTTCGTCAGTGAGGCCGACCACCGCGCGCTTGCCGATCATTCTAGCGAAGATGCGGAAGCGCCATCCCCCTCCTCGCGTCATTCTGGCGAACGCCAGAATCCAAGTTCGACCAAGGCTCCGACGCTTCCGCATGTGACACCGATGGATTCTGGCGTTCGCCAGAATGACGGGGCGCGGGCTGGTGCCCGTCCCCACGGGAATGACGGAGCGGAAGTGGGTGATCGCCCCATCTTCGCCATCGACCCGACGCTCGTCCCCGGCGATATCCGCATCGAGACTCCCCGCCACGTCGTCGCCGCGTCGCTGACCGCGCGGCTGGCCGAGATTGTCGCGGCGTTGTGACCGCGACCGCCGCCCTCGCGACGCTCGTCCGCACCGCGCGCGTCGGGCCGTCAGTGCCGGTCCGTGTCGGGGGCCGCGTGCTGGCGTTCGACGGGCTGACGATCCACTGCGGCGGCCTCGCGGCGCGGGTCGGCGCGGTGTGCGCGGTCGACGGGTTTTCAGCCGAGGTCATCGGCTTTCGCGACGGGCGCACCCTGCTGATGACGCTGGCGCGCGCCGCGACGCCGTCGCCGGGGGCCGCCGTGCTGCCGCTGGCCGAAGTCGCGCGCGTGTCGGTCGGCGACGCGCTGCTCGGGCGGGTCGTCGACGGCGGCGGGCGGCCGCTCGACGGCGGGCCGGTGCCGCGCACCGGCGCGCGCGTGCCGCTCGATCCGCCCGCCGCCAATCCGCTGCGCCACGGCGGCATCGGACAGGTTTTCGCCAGCGGGGTGCGCAGCATCGACGCGCTGCTGACGCTGGGGCGCGGGCAGCGCGTCGGCATCATGGCGGGCAGCGGCGTCGGCAAGTCGGTGCTGCTCGGCCAGATGGCACGCCATGCGGTCGCCGATGTCGTCGTCGTCGCGCTGATCGGCGAGCGCGGGCGCGAGATCGGCGATTTCCTCGCCGACCAGCTCGACAGCGCGGCGCGCGCGCGCAGCGTCGTCGTCGCGGTCGCCGCCGACGATGCGCCGCTGCTGCGTGTCCGCGGCGTCATGCGCGCGCATGCCATCGCGGAGCATTTTCGCGCGGGCGGCCGCCATGTGCTGCTGATCGTCGACAGCCTGACGCGCGTCGCGCACGCGCAGCGCGAGATCGGCATGGCGCTCGGCGAGGGGCAGGGACCGCGTGGCTATCCGCCGTCGGCGCTGGCGCTGCTGCCGCGCCTCGTCGAGCGCGCCGGGAACGACGTGGGCAGCGGCGGCTCGGTGACGGCGCTCTACACCGTGCTCGCCGACGGCGACGACATGAACGATCCCGTGGTCGATGCGGCGCGCGGGGTGCTCGACGGGCACCTCGTGCTCAGCCGCAGCGAGGCGCAGCGCGGCATCTATCCCGCGATCGACATCGCCGCCTCGGTCAGCCGCGCGATGCACGGGCTGGTCGACGACGACCACGCCGCCGCCGCGCGCGCCTTCCGCCGCGATCACGCACTGATCGAGGCGAACCGCGACCTCGTGTCGATGGGGGCCTATGCGCCGGGCAACGACGCGGTGCTCGATGCGGCGCTGGCGCGGCGCGCGGCGATGGACGCGTTCCGGACGCAGGCGCGGCACGAGACGTGCGGCTTCGACACGGCGCGCGCGGCGCTGCTCGGCGTGATGGCATGACGGCACGACTGGTTCGACTGGCGAGCCTGCGCCGCATCGCGCTGGTCGGCGACTTGCGGGCGCTGGCGCACGCGGAACGGCGCGTCGCCGATCTCGACGCGATGGCGGCGCGGCTCGACGCGCTGCTGGGCGGCGTCCCCGACACGGGCGACAGCGTCGCGCGCAAGGCCGCGACGACGACGCGCGCCGCGCTGCTTGCGGCGCGGGCGCGGGTGGCGAGTTCGGCCGATGCAGCGGCCTCGGCGCGGGCGCTCGCGGCGTCGACAGCGGCCTGCGCGATGGCCCGCGCCGATAGGGTGGAACATGCCGCCGCGCGTGCCCGGACGGTCGTTCGAGCGGTGTCGTGGTGAGCGTCGGCCCTGCAGCGGCACCGGGGCCCGAGCCGATGCCGCTTGCCTCGCGCGACAGCGCAGCGGTGCCCGCAGACTTCGCGTTTGCGGCGGTCTTCGACGATCTGCTTGCCGAAGCGCGAATAGTGGCCCCGCCGACCGGCGCGATCGATCCGACAACGTCGGAGGATGGGAGCGAAGCACTCGCAGCCGGGACGCTCGCGGTCGATCCCGCCCCGGCTCCGGCGATCGTCGCGGTTGCGCCGCTGGCCCCGCCTGCCGAACTGCGTCCGGCTGCGCCCGAGCGCACCGTCGGCGACGGCCCGTCCGGCGAACCTGGCGACGAAGAGACATCCGCGAGCGACCCCGCCGACGCCGTGACGACCGGTCCGTATCCAGCGAGGCAGGTCGGCGTGGAGACAGCCTCAATCATCGGCGAGTCCGTCGCAGCGACCGTCGACGCGCCGCCGACAGCGACCGTCGCACGTTCCCGGAGCAAGTCGCTGCCTGTCCCGGCGACCGGACCGAAGGCCGACATCACCGCCCGGCTCCGTCGGGAAGCGGTGGCCCGCGACGCTGTGGTGCTGGTGCCGCCCGCCGGGGTCGCCGCCGCCAGCCCCGAAGCGCGCGACGCCACGACGCTGCGTCCGAACCCGGCCCTCGATGCGCGCACGGCGTCGTGGCAAGCGGACGCGCCGTCGGCGAAGCTGGCTGCCGCGCAGGGCGACGAGGCGTTGCGCTCGGCCCACTCCCGGTCCGCCGCGCCGCCCGCGATGCTCGACTCCGCCTCGCTACCGGCCCTACCGGGGGCCGCAAGCACGCCACAAACGCAGACTCCGCCCGCAATTGGTGTCGCCGCAGCGACCGCGCCGCCGCCCTCGGGCCA
>CAXTSL010000021.1:11197-17147 GCA_964246975.1 uncultured Sphingomonadaceae bacterium | reverse complement strand
CGCCGACATCGTCGCCGTATCGGGGGTCGGCGCGGCCTCACAGATCGCCCCGGCCCGTCTCGCGGTGCCGGGTCCGGTCAAGGCGTCGGGCGCGCGCGACGAGCGCCGCAGCGACGCGGTTGCAGCAGCGGGCAACCCGGCCCCGCCGCGCGTCGCCGCGACGTTCGAATTGCCAGCATCACTGCCCGCTGGGCCCTCGCTCGCCGACCCTGCGTCCCCGGCCGCGCACACGCGCGACCGTGACGGCGCGATCGAACTCGCTACCGAACGCCTCGGCGCGGTGCGTGTCGAACTCGACGCGCGCGACCTGCGCGCGGCGGTGGGGGTGCGGCTGACGGTCGATGGCGGCCCGGCGGCGGCGTTGCTCGGCGCGCACGCGGCACGGCTCGAGGCAACGCTGGCGGCGACCGGCAACCGGCTCGAGGCGCTTGCCGTCGACGTGCGCGACGGCGCGGGCGGCAGCGGCGGGCAGCAGCGGTCCGGACCCGATGGCGGGCGGCGCGACGCGCGTGCGCCCGCACCGCGCGACCGCATGGCGTCCGCGCCCGTGCCGCCCGTCCGCGCCGCCGCGCGCGACCGCTACGCCTGAGGAGCGCGACGCATGTCCGACGACCCCAAACCCAAGGTCAAGTCTGGCGGCGGCATGGGCAGGATGCTGGTCATCGGCGTCGCCTTCGCGGGCGGTGCGGCGGCGGGCGGCGCGGGGGCGGGCATCGCGCTGGCGTCGCTCGGCGGCCTGCCGGGCACACACGCCGCCGCCCCCGAGGCGAAAGTCAAGGCGGCGGTCGCCTATGTCGAAATCGACACCGCGTTCACCTCGAACCTCGTCGATACCGGGCGCTATCTCCAGCTCCGCATCGCCGTCTCGACGACGGGCGGCGAGGGCGTCGTCGCGGCGCTCGCGGCGCATAAGCCCGCCATCGTCTCGGCGGTGCTCGGCGTGCTCGGCGACCTCGCCGAGAACGACATCGCCGGGCGCGCCGCCAAGGCCAAGCTCAAAAAGCAGCTGCGCGACGCCATCGACGCGGTGCTGCGCCAAAAGGCCGGGGTCGGGGGCGTCGACGAAGTCTTCCTGACCAGCCTCGTAGTGCAGTGATGGCGGGCGCGGCGCGGATCACGGCGGGCTATGACGAAAGGCCGCTCGACTTCGTGTTTCCGCCCGCCGCGCCGCGTGCCGCCCCGGCTTTCGACGCGCGCGCGCTGGTCGAGCCGCTCGCCAACGCCATCGGTCGCGTCTGCGGTGCGGCGGCGCAGGTGACGCTGGCGACGACGCCGGGCGATGCGCGCGGTCTCGACTGGCAAGCGGGCGATGGGCTGACCGTGGCGCTCGACGGCGGCGACAGGCTGGCGTCCGCGCTGCTCGGTCGGCGCTGCGGCGGCGGTTTCGTGGCGGAAGCCTGCGCCCCGACCCCGAGCGTCGCGCGGGTGCGCGGCGAAATCCTCGCGCTGGTGCGCGATGCACTCGCCGCCAGCCTCGGCGCGACGATCGGCGCATGGGCAAGCACGGGCAAGGTCGCCGACGCGCCGGTGTGGCGCTTCACGGTCGCGGTCGCCGACGTCGCCGACAATTTCGACATCGCGCTCGTCGCTCCGCCCGTCGCGCCCGTGTCCGGCGACTGGCCCGCGCGTCTCGCAGCGTGTCTCGCGGCGCTGACCATTCCCGTGCGCGTCGTCCTACACGATGGCGGCATCGCGGTGCGCGCGGCGCGGCGGCTGGGCGTCGGCGACGTGCTGCCGCTGGCCACCGCGCACGAGGTCGGGGTGCGCGCCGGGCCGCTGCTGATCGCGCGCGGGCGGATCGCGGGCACCGGCGACGGGCAGCCGCGCATCGAGATCGTCGCGAGGGGAAGACCGGCATGAACGCGCTGACCAATCACGATTACGAGGCGGCGATCCGCGCCGCGACGGGTTTCGGGACGCTCGGCGGGATCGAAATGCGGCTGTCGGTCGAGATCGGCGCGACGCGGCTGACGCTCGCCGAACTGGCGGCGCTGGAACCCGGCGGGGTCATCGAACTCGACCGCCGCAGCGACGAGCACATCGACATTCTGGTCAACGACCGGCTGCTCGCGAAGGGCGAGGTGGTCACTGTCGGCGACCGCTTCGGGGTGCGGATCGTCGAGCTGGCGGGCGAGGACGGCGCGCGATGACCGACGCCGCGCTGCGCCTCGCGCTGGTCCTGCCGCTGCTCCTGCTCGGGCTCGGCGGGGTGCTGGTGGCGGCGCGGCGCGGGCTGATCCGCCTGCCGGGCGCCAGCGTCGGGGCGCCGCCGTTGCGGCTGGTGCAGGTTGTCGCGCTGGGGCCGGCGTCGAAACTGGCGGTGGCGGAGTTCGGGGGGGCGATGCTGCTGCTGGGGGTGGGAAGGGATGGGGTGCGGTTGCTTTCTTCCCCCTCCACTCCCCGCGAAGCGGAGAGAGGGGAGGGTCGGGGTGGGGTGAGCTTGCCACGGGGTCCACGTCTCGCCCGAAGACACCCCACGACCCTCCCCTCTCTCGGTTCGCAAGGGCTCACCGGGAGGGGAGGGAGCAGGAAGTGACCGCCCCCCTCACCCAACTGGCCGCCACCCCCCTCGCGCTGCCGCTGCAGATCCTGCTGCTGATGACGGTGCTGACGCTGCTGCCGTCGCTGCTGCTGATGATGACGGGGTTCACGCGCATCCTGATCGTGCTGGCGATCGTGCGCCAGGCGATCGGGCTGGGGCAGGCACCGCCCAATCAGCTCCTCGTCGGCCTCGCGCTGTTCCTGACGCTGTTCGTCATGCGGCCTACCGTCGCGGCGATCGAGGCGCAGGCGTATCGGCCCTACGCCGCCGGACAGATTCCCGCCGAGGTCGCGATCGGGCGCGCGGGCGACGCGCTGCACGGCTTCATGGCGGCGCAGACGCGCGAGAAGGATGTGCGGCTGTTCTCGGGCCTCGCCCATGCCGGGCCGTACGCGCGCGCCGCCGACATCCCGATGACGGTGCTCGTCCCCGCTTTCGCCACCAGCGAACTCAAGACGGCGTTCGAGATCGGTTTTCTCGTCTATCTGCCGTTCCTCGTCATCGACCTCGTCGTCGCGGCGATCCTGATGGCGCTCGGCATGATGATGGTGTCGCCGACGCTGATCTCGCTGCCGTTCAAGCTGCTGTTGTTCGTCCTCGTCGACGGCTGGTCGCTGCTGCTCGGGTCGCTGGCGGCGAGTTTCGTGACGTGACCGACAGCGACCTCGTCGCCGATGCGTCGCTCGACGCGCTGCGGCTGGTACTCGAGATCGCCGCGCCGGTGGTGCTGCCGGTGCTCGGCGTCGCGCTGCTCGTCGGGCTGGTGCAGGCGGCGACCTCGATCTCGGAGGCGACGCTGAGCTTCGTCCCCAAGCTCGTCGCGTGCGGCGTCGCGCTGGCGCTGTTCGGCGCGTTGATGATGCGGCTGCTCGGCGATTTCACCCTCGACCTCTATGCGCGCATTCCCGAGTTGCTGCGGTGACGCTCGCCGACTGGCTGGAGCGGCCCGAAGCGATGTGCGCGGCGCTGCTGTTCGCCAGCCTGCGGACCGGCGCGGCGCTGGCGCTGCTGCCCGGCATCGGCGGCACGCTGCTGCCGCTGCGCGCGCGGATCGGTGTCGCGCTGGCGATCGGGCTGCTGGTGCTCGGGCAGGGGGGCCTCGCGGCATACCCCGGCCCCGCCGCCGTGGCGGGTGAGATCGCCATCGGCGCGGCGTTCGGCGTGATGCTGCAGGCGGTGTTCGCCGCCGCCAGCGTTGCGGGCGAGGTGCTGTCGCAGTCGATGGGGCTCGGCTTCGCGACCATCCTGACGCCGGGCGGCACGACGAGCCCGGTGCTGAGCAACTTCCTGTCGCTGGCGATGTGGGCGGTGTTCCTCGGCAGCGACGGTCACGCGCGCCTGTTCGCCTTGCTCGTCGAGAGTTACGGCGCGCTGCCGCCGGGCTTGCTGCCCGATGCGTTGGCGGTGGCGCGCTTCGGCGGGCGGACGTTTGCGAGCGGCCTGGCGATCGCCGCGCCGGTGACGGGGGCGCTGCTGCTCGTCAATCTGTGGCTCGCGGTGCTGGCGCGCAGCGCGACCGCGCTCAACCTGTTCTCGGTGGGGTTCGCGACGCTGATGGCGGCGGGGCTGATCGCGCTGCCGCTGGCGTGGCCGGCGATGCTGGCGGCGATGGGGGATGCGGTGGCGGCGGATTTATCTTCTTCCCCCTTCCCTCCCCGCGTAGCGGAGAGACTGGAGGGGGAACACCATGGCTGACTCCCCCGACGCCGACTCGAAGACCGAAGCACCATCGGCGAAGCGTCGCGCCGACGCGCGGGCGCGGGGCGAGGTGTGGCAGTCGCGTGAGTTGGACACCGCGCTCGGCATCCTCGGCGGCGTCGCGTGGCTGGCGCTGGCGGGGCGCGGGCTGTTCGAGGCGTGTGCGGCACTCGTCGCGCGGGGCCTGAGCATCGGTGCGGCGCGGACCCTCGATCCCGGCGCGCTGCTCGCGCCGCTCGCGCCGCCGCTGACAGCGTTTGCGGCGGTGATGGTCGTCGCGGCGGTCGCCGGGCCATTGCTGCTCGGGCCGCACTGGTCGGGCGGGGCGCTCGCCCCCAAGCCGTCGCGGCTCGACCCGCTGGCGGGGCTGCGGCGGCTGGCGGGCCTGCAAGGGCCGGGCGAACTCGGCAAGGCGTTGGTCAAGGCGGCGCTGGTCGGCGGCGCGGGGTGGTTCGCGCTGAGCGATGTCGCGGGCCTCGCCGCCCTCGCGGCCGCGCCGCCGCTCGCCGCCGCCGCGCGCCTCGGCTCATTGGCGCTGCACCTGCTGGTCGTGCTGAGTGGCGCACTGCTCGCCGTCGCGGCGCTCGACGTGCCGTGGCAGCGGTCGCGCTGGCTGGCGAAGCTGCGCATGACGAAGCAGGAGGTTCGCGACGAGGCGCGCGAAGCCGACGGCAATCCGCAGGTCCGCGCCGCGCAGCGCCGCTTGGCGCGCGCCAATGCCCGGCGCGCGCTGCGACCCGCGATGGCCGAGGCGACGGTGGTGACGGTCAACCCGACGGAGTTTGCCGTCGCGCTGCGCTATGTCCCCGGTCGCGACGCCGCGCCGGTGATCGTCGCACGCGGTCGCGACCTGATCGCCGCCGCGATCCGCGATCTCGCTGCCGAGCGGCGGGTGCCGGTGCTGCGCTACCCGCAGCTGACGCGCGCGATCTTCTTCACCGGCAGCGTCGGGTCGGCGATCCGCGACGATCTCTATGCGCCGGTCGCCGCCGTGCTGGCCTTCGTGCTGAGCGTCGATGCCGACGTCAAGACGGGCGAGGCCGAGCGCCATCAACCTGATATCGTCGTGCCACGCGCCGCGCGTTTCGATGCATTCGGACGTGCCGAGGCTTGAGCCGGTGGCCAAAACCGCAGGGGATCGTCATCCCGGCAAACGCCGGGACCCATCACCGGAGTTTGGGAGATGGGTCCCGGCGTTCGCCGGGATGACGGCGGGAGTTCCGTCGCGATCATCACGCGCTTAAGCAAACTCGCTGCCGCGCGTTAACCCTGGCATGACGAGCATCGCCAATTCGCTCGGTGTCGGTTCGGGGGTCGATACCGCCGTGCTGATCGACGCGCTGGTCGCCGCCGAGCGCCAGGGCGGCGACGACGCGCTCAAGGTCCGCAGCACGCGCGTCGAGGCGCGCATCTCGGGCACGGCACAGGTCAGGTCGGCGCTCGATGCGCTGGCGTCGGCGCTGGCGAACCGGACGCGCGGCGGCGCGCTCGGCCCGTTGCCGGCGAGCAGCGACCCGTCGGTGGTGACGGCGCGCGCCACCGCCGGCGCGACGCGGACGCTGCAGCCGACGAGCGTCGAGGTGCACGCGCTCGCGGGCGGGCAGGCGTTGGTGTCGAGCGCGCTGGCGAATGCTGCTGCGACGGTCGGGCAGGGGACGCTGACGCTGACGCTGGGGCGCATGACCCCCGACGGGCAGGGCGACTTCGCCT
>CAXTSL010000021.1:1364-11187 GCA_964246975.1 uncultured Sphingomonadaceae bacterium | reverse complement strand
GGCAGCGCGGCGGGGCTCGATATCGTCATCGGCCCCGGTGAGGACAGCCTGACCGGCCTCGCCAAGGCGATCAACGCCGCGCAGCCGCACGTCCGCGCCAGCCTCGTCGACGACGGGCAGGGCGCGCGGCTGGTGCTCAAGGGGCCGACCGGCGCGGCGTCGGCGTTCATCCTGACCGCGGCTGGCGATGCCGGGCTCGACCGTTTCGTCTTTCGTCCCGGCGCTGCAACGCTGACCGCGTCGGCGAGCGCGCGCGACGCCGCGCTGACCGTCGACGGCATCGCAGTCACACGCCCGACCAACAGCATCGCCGACCTGATCTCCGGCGTCCGCCTCGACCTCGCGAAGGCCGCGCCGGGCGTGGCCGTGACGATCGCCGCGTCGCGCGACGCGGGCGGATTGGGGCAGGCGGTGACCGACTTCGTCGATGCGCTCAACGCGCTGCACGGCGTCACTGCAGCGTTGGTCAAGGGGGCGGGGGCGGACGGCAGCGCGGGCGGCGCGCTGGCGGGCGACACCACGATGCGGACCTTGGTGCGCCAGCTCGCGGGGTTGACGGCGGCGAACGGCGGCGCGCTGGCGCGGCTCGGCGTCGGCACCGCGCGCGACGGCAGCCTGACCCTCGACAGCGCGAGGCTGGCGCGCGCCGCCGCTGCCGACCCCGACGGCACCGAGGCGCTGCTCAGCGGCCTGACCGCGCGCGGCGGGGCGCTGACGCTGGCACAGGCGACGCTGGGGGCGGGCGCGAGCACCGCGCAGGCGCGTGAGCGCAGCGCGGTCGCGACGACGCGGACCGCGCTCGACAACCGCATGACGGCGCTGCGGATGCAATTGCAGCGCCAGTATGCCGCGATGGACACCGCCGTCGCCGGCATCAAGTCGACGGGCAGCTTCCTCGACCAGCAGATCAAGGCATGGAACCGCAGCGATACCTGAGGAGACCGAAGATGTTCGCCGTCGCGCCTGCCGAAACCCCGCTGCAGCCCGCCGCGCGCGCCGCCGCGCAATACCGCGATCTGGATCTCGGCGCGCGGGTCGCCGCCGCCTCGCCGCATCAGCTCGTCGCGATGCTGTTCGACGGCTTGCGCGTCGCGCTCGACGGCGCGGCGCGCGCGGTCGGCACGGGCCACGCCCATCTCCGCATCCGCGCGGTGACCAAGGCGCTGGCGATCCTCGACGCGCTGGAGGCCAGCCTCGACTTCGGTGCGGGGGCGGTGGCGCGGACGCTGGCGACGCTCTACGGCGAACTGCGCGCGCTCGTCGTCGCGGGCAATGCCGAGGGACGTGCCGAGCTGCTCGGCATCGCGTCGGCGCGTGTCGCGACGCTGGGGCGGGCGTGGGCGGCGGCCGCCTGACCGCGCCTCAGCAAGCGGGCACGCGCAGGATATTCAGCCGCCGCATCTTTTCGATCAGCGTCGTGCGGCGCAGCCCGAGCAGCCGCGCGCTCTCCGCCACGCCGCCCGCCGTCGAACGCAACGCCCGCTCGATATAGGATTGTTCGACGTCGTCGAGGACCTGCTTGAGATCGACCGGCCCGTCGCTGGCGAAGGGGTGCGGCGCGACGCGGGGGCGGGGCGTAGGCGCGGCGGCGATCGGCGCGGCGATCCACGCGTCGAGGCTGCGGCCCGCGCTGCCGGTCAACCGACGCGCCGCGGTCTCGTCGATCGTCTCGCCCGCATGCAGCGCGGTGCCGCGTTCGACGACGTTGCGGAGTTCGCGAATGTTGCCGCGCCACGGCAGTGCCTGCAGCACCGCGATCGCCGCCGGGGTGAAGGCGATGCGCCGCCCGGGCGGTGCGGCGGTGCGGGCGAAATGCTCGAGCAACAGCGGAATATCCTCGCGGCGTCCAGCCAGCGGCGGCATGGCGATCTCGACCACGGCGAGGCGATAATAAAGGTCCTCGCGGAAGCGTCCGGCCGCGACCGCCTCGCCCATGCCGACGTTGGTCGCCGCGACGACGCGAACGTCGACGCCCGTGCCGATCATGCCGCCGACGCGCTCGACGACGCGCGTTTCGAGAACGCGGAGTAGCTTGACCTGCAACGCGGCGGGCATGTCACCGATCTCGTCGAGGAACAGCGTGCCGCCGTCGGCGAGTTCGAAGCGCCCGCGCCGCGCCTTGGCCGCGCCGGTGAACGCCCCCGCCTCGTGGCCGAAAAGCTCGCTTTCGATCAGTTCGGAGGGGATCGCGCCGCAGTTGACCGCGACGAACGGGCGGGCGGCGCGGCTGCCGCGCTGATGGAGCAGGCGGGCGACGACATCCTTGCCGCTGCCCGACGGGCCGGTGACGAGCACCGTCGCGGCGCTGCCCGCGACGCGGTCGACCAGCGCCCGGATGCAGGCGATCGTCGGGCTCACCCCGATCAGTTCGGCGAGCTTGTCGTCCGAGCTTGGCATATCGCCCCCGCACCCCGCACGGGCACGATGCCCACGCTTTCCGACCGCGCCCTCCACGCCGCCGACATTAACCATGAACAGCTTATCCACAGATACAACCGGAATGCATCCGAAACGGTTTTGTTAAACGCAATGCGCTGGGTTATTGCCTGCCGAAGCGACGCAAACGGCTCCAAGTTTAGGAAATCATTAAATGGCGACTGACGATTTGGTCGTCTTCGCGGTCCCGGCAGGCGGTGTAGCCGACTTGCCATCGTTCGCGCGCGAGGGATTGCGGACCGCAACGGTTCACAGCGCGTCGGCACTGCGCGCGCGGCTCGCCGACGAATGGGGGGTGGCGGTGGTCGCCGTCGACCTCGCGCTCGCCGATGCCGCGCTGCTGGATGAGCTGCAGCGGCCCGGCGCGCCGCGTGCGCTGTTCCTGCTCGACGACGATCGCTGGCTCGACGCGATCACGCTCGCTGCCAATGTCGGCGACTACCTCCCGGCCACGATCGGCAAGACCGACCTTCACGCCGCCGTGCTGGCGGCATTGCCGACAGCGACTGTCGCCGGGGTCGGCGATTTCTCCGACCGCGATTCGGCGCGCCTCAATGCGCTCGGTTCGGAGGTCGAGCGGATCGCGCGCGCCCTCAACGACCTCGCGCACGAAGCCAAGGTCGCGATGCGCGGCACCGACGACATCGGCGCGCCCTATGTCCGCGCGCTGATCAAGCAGCGCCGCGAGCGTGAGCGGTTCTTTCCGGCGGCGCTGTTTTCGGATCCCGCGTGGGACATGCTGCTCGACCTGACCGCCGCGCGGCTCGAACGTCGCTACGTCTCGGTGTCGAGCCTGTGCATCGCCGCCGCGGTGCCCACGACGACGGCGCTGCGCTGGATCCGCAATCTCGGCGACCTCGGCCTGTTCGAGCGCAATACCGACCCCGACGACGCGCGCCGCGCGCTGATTTCACTCAGCGACGCGACCGCGACGCGGATGCTCGGCTATCTCGCGGCGGTCAGGGGTGGCGGGACCCCCTGAGCGGAAATCCCTGCAAGCATCGTCAGCACCGGGGCCAGCGCCGCGTCGGGGGCCTCCTCCATCGGCACATGGCCGACCCCGTCGAGGATGGTCAGGCTCGCCTGCGGCATGATGCGCTTGAACCACGCGGCCGACGCCGGCGGGATGATCCGGTCGGTGTCCCCCCAGACGATCGCCACCGGCGCGGTGAAGCGGTGCAGCTGCTCTGCATCGAGGGGCGCATATTTCGTCGAGAAGCGGTCGATCGTCGCCTCGCGGTTGCCCGGATAGCGCAGCAGTTCCCAATACCGGTCGATCATCGCGTCGGTGACCTTGGACGGGTCGCCGAAGCTCTGGCGCAGCGTCGACGCGACCATCGCGCGCGGCGTGACCTGCTCGGCGATGTTGCGGATCAACGGGGTGCGCGCGATGCGCCAGCTCAGCGGCTCGCCGCCCTTGTCGCGGAACGGCATGCCAGAGGCATCGACGAGGATCAGTCCGGCGATGCGGTCGGGATGCTTGGCGGCGAAGCGGGCGGCGATGCCGCCCCCCATCGAATTGCCGCCGATGACGAAGCGCGTCAGCCCGCGCGCCTTGGCGAGGTCGAGGACGATGCGCTCGGCGCGCTCGGGCGAGTAATCGCGGTTGGGGTACGGTCCGGTCAGGCCGTGGCCGGGGAGATCGTAGGTGATGACGCGGTAGCGGCCCTTGAGTCGCGCGACCCATGGCTCCCACGTCTGCAGCGAGGCGTTCGAGCCGTGCAGCAGCAGCACCGGCAGCGCGCCGCGCGGCCCCTCGTCACGGAAATGGATGCTGAGACCGGGCTCGGCGGTGAAGAACGACGACGCATCGTTGTGGTACTTGGCGCGCGCCTGCGGGGCCGGAACATCGGGCACGCGCACCGCAAACCACAGTCCCGGCAGGATGAGCAGCAACAGCGCGACGATCAGGCGCCAGCGTCGTGGCCGCGTCGGATCGGCGTAGGCCATCGCGCGCGCGTTCACGCCCCGGCTACCCGCGCGACGATGCGCAGCGGCAGCCCGTCCTTGGGCTTGGGAATCGGAAACATGCTGAAATCCCCCGTGTATCCGTCCGCCAGCACGATCCGGTGATCGGCGAGCAGCGCGAACAGGAAGGCTTTCGCCTGCATATAGGCGAAATGCAAGCCGAGACACATGTGCGCGCCGCCGCCGAACGGCACCCAGGCGTATTTGTGACGGCCCTTCGAATTCTCCGGCGTGAAGCGCAGCGGGTCGAACTTGTCGGGTTCGGGCCAGATGTCGGGCAGGCGGTGGCTGACCATGGTGTTGATGCCGACATGCGCGCCCGCCGGGACCGCGTGGTTCATGAAGGTGAAGCCGCGCAGCGCCCGGCGCGGCATCGACGGCACCGGCGGGATCAGCCGCAGCGCCTCCTTGAAGACCATCTCGGTGAGTTCGAGCTTGCCGAGCGTCTCATAGGTCAGCGTCCCGCCGGTTTCGGACTGCACGGCCTTGATTTCAGCGTGGAGCTTGTCCTGCCACTCGGGGTGAAGCCCAAGATAATAGACCGTCGAGGTCAGCGACGAGGTCAGCGTGTCGTGCGCCGCCATCATCAGGAAGTTCATGTGGTCGATGATCTCCTGATCGGTCAACAGCTTGCCGTCCTCGTCACGTGCGTTGCAGATCTGTGTGAAGATGTCGTCGCCGACGGCACCCCGCCGCTTGGGGATTTCCTTGCCGAAGAAGGCGCACATATACGCGCGGCCCTTGACCCCGCGCCGCATCGCAGTGAACGGCAACGGCTTGCGGACGACACCGGTCGCCGCCAGCACCATGTCGACGAAGGCGCGGTTGATCTTGTGCGCTTCGGGCCCCCATTCGACGCCGAGGAACGACGCGGCGGCGAGGTCGAGCGTCAAGGCCTTGATCGCGGTATAGAATTTGAACTCGCCCTTGGCTTTCCAGTCGGCGATGCCGCGCGCGATGCCGGTGTTGAGCGTGCCGAGATAATGCCTCATCGGCTCGGGCTTGAACGCCACGCCGAGCGCCTTGCGGTGGACGCGATGCTCCTCGAAATCCATCAGCATCAGGCCGCGCGGGAAGACCTGGTCGAGGACGGGATTCCAGCCGAGCGCCGACGAGAAGATCTTGTCCTTGTCGAACATCACCAGCTCGTTCGCCTCGGGGCCGATCATCGAGACCCCCCAGCCGCCGAAATCCTGGCGCCGAAAGACGCGGCCATAGGCGTCGACCGAGGCCTGACTGAAACCCAGCGGATCCTTTAGAAATTTGAGCGTCCGCAGCATCGGGACGCGTGCCGGGTTCATGCCGGGAATGTGCGCCAGTTCGGCGAAGCTCGGCTCGGGCAGGTCGGCGGGAATGAAGGCGGACGGCGGCGTCGGGGCGTTCATTGGCGGTGGCCTTGTCGAAGTGCGGAGCGCAGATACGCACGGAAACGCGGGCGATGCAATCATTCGATAGGCAGGTCAGGCGTCCACCGCCTTGCGCAAAATCTCGTTGACCCGCGTCTGCCACCCCGCCCCGCTGGCGCGCAGGCGTTCGAGGACAATGCGGTCGAGGCGGATGCTGACGAGCTGCTTGGGGTCGGGCGACTTGGGACGGCCGAACACGCGCGTCAGCGTGCCGGTGGCTTCGCGGACGACGACGCCATTATGCGAAATTTGACCGTGTTTGAAGACATGGGCAAGGGTCTCGTCATCGAATTCGGGGACCGTGTCAGGATCCCAGGAGTTGTCGATAAGCGCGTCGTTCGCGGTCATTGGCTTGCCTCATTGAAATAATGCGTTGTCGGTCGCCCCGCCACGTCCACACGATCATCATCACGTTATCGTCCAGCAGACCGTAGCTCTGGGTGCGTGTTTCGCGATAGTCCCGCCTGTCATCGACGACATTAAGGACGCGACCCGCGAAGACCCGTGTCGCATCCGCGAAATCCAGACCTCGTCGGACCAGCGTCTCCTGCCGCTTCGCTTCGTCCCACTCGAACAGCATCAACGGTTCGTATAGCTACAAATAGTCGGTCTGTCCACCGTCATAGCAGCACCACCCCTTCGATCACCGTGACGCACCCGCCGCCCAGCACGGTACGGTCGCCAGCCAGGCGGCACGCGACATGGCCGCCGCGCGGGCTGGCCTGATACGCGGTGAAGGTGTCGCGTCCCAGCCGCCCCGCCCAGTACGGCGTCAGGCACGCGTGGGCGGAGCCGGTTACCGGATCCTCGTCGATACCGCCGGCGGGGACGAAGACCCGGCTGACGACGTCGGTGTCGCCGTCGCCCGGTGCTGTGGCGATGACGGTCATCTCGGGCAGGCGGGCGACGGCGCGCAGGTCTGGCGTGAGGGCGCGCACCGTCGCGGCGTCGGCGAAGACCGCGATCAGATAGCCCTTGGGGTGGCGGAGCAGTGCCTCGGCGGTCGCCCCCAGCGCGGCATCGACCCTAGGGTCGAGCGGCGCGGGCGTGCAGGGCAGGGCGGGAAGCGAGACGGCATAGCCCGCCCCGTCGCGCGCCACTTCGAGGACGCCCGAGACGTTGGTGGCGAAGCTGACGCGGTCCTTCGCGACATCCTGACCCAGCACGAAATGCCCGCTCGCGAGCGTCGCATGGCCGCACAGCTCGACCTCGATCGTCGGGGTGAACCAGCGCAGGTCGTAGTCCGCCACGCCGTCGGCGCGCGGCACGATGAACGCCGTCTCGGCGATGTTGTGCTCGGCGGCGATGGCTTGCAGCGTCGCGTCGTCGAGCCATGCATCGAGCGGCATCACCGCAGCGGGGTTGCCGGTGAACGCTGTCCGCGCGAAGGCGTCGATCTGGTGGAAGGGCAAGCGCATCTCAGGCGGCCTTTTCGGTTGGAGCGTGGCCCGCGTCATAGTGACCGGCGGGGTCGACGTGGATGAGGATTTCGGCCCCCGGGAAAGCGGCGGCGACCTTGGCCTCGATCTCGTCGACGATGGCGTGCGCGGCGGCGACGGTCATGTCGGGGGCGAGCCAGATGTGGAACTGGATGAAGTCGGTGACGCCGCTCGACCGCGTGCGCAGCTCGTGGATGCCCTCGACGCGCGGGTGACCCGCGATCGCGGCGAGGAGCTTCTGGCGCTTTGCCTCGGGCCATTCGCGGTCCATCAGCATATCGACGGCATCGCGCGCCGAGGTCAGCGCGCCCCACGCCAGCCACAACGCGATGCCGATGCCGAACACCGCGTCGGCGCCGTGCACGCCGAGGTTGATGTCGAGCACCAGCGCGACGATCACCGCCGCGTTGAGCAGCAGGTCGGACTGATAGTGGAGCTGATCGGTGCCGATGGCGATCGACCCCGTCGCGCGCACGACGCGGCGCTGATAGGCGACCAGCGCGAGCGTCAGCGCGACGCCCGCCAGCGACACGCCGATGCCGACATCGGCGCGGGTCGGCAGGTCGTGGATGCCGAGTTGCTGGATGCTGCGAATACCGATGCCGATGCCCGAGGCGAGGATCAGCAGCGTCTGGAGCAGCGCCGCGATGGCTTCGGCCTTGCCGTGCCCGAAACGGTGGTCGTCGTCCGCGGGCTGCGCCGCGAGGCCGACCGCGAACAAGGTCATCAGCGACGCCGCGAGATCGAGCGCGGTATCAGCGAGGCTGCCAAGCATCGCCATCGACGAGGTCGCCCACGCGCCCCACGCCTTGAGGCCGAGCAGCGTTAGCGCGACGGCGACCGACGCCAGCGCGGCGCGGCGGGTGAGGGTGGCGCGGGGGGTCACGGGTACAGCAATCCGCTCGTCCACCTGTCCCCGTCGCGCACGAACAGCGTGCGCTCGTGCAACCGGCTCGGACGGTCCTGCCAGAACTCGATCGTCGTCGGCACGATGCGCCAGCCCGACCAGCGCGGCGGGCGCGGCACATCGCGCTCCGCGAAGCGCGCGGTGACCGCTGCCAACCGATCCTCGAAGGCTTCCCACGCAGGCATCGGGCGCGATTGGTCCGACGCCCATGCGCCGAGCTGCGAGGCGCGCGGGCGTCCGGCGAAATAGGCATCGGCTTCGGCGTCGGGGACGGCTTGGGCGCTGCCGTCGACGCGGACCTGGCGCGCCAGTGACTTCCAGTGGAAGTCCATGTGGCACGCCGGGTTGGCCGCGAGTTCGTTACCCTTGCGGCTGTCGAGGTTGGTGTAGAAGACGAAGCCCCGCGCATCCCAGTGCTTGAGCAGGACGATCCGCACCGAGGGCCGCGCGTCGGGCGTCGCGGTGGCGAGCGCGAAGGCGTTTGCGTCGGACGGCTCGGAGGCGCGCGCTTCCGCGTACCATTCGGCGAACCACGCGAAGGGATCAATGTGCATGGCGGTCGTCCTAGCGACGTTGGACCGCGCGCGAAACCTTACGCCGCGCTTTTCGCGGGCAATGCGACGATGAGCAGGCCGCGCAGATTGCCCGTCGCGCTGTCGACAGTGTTCGCCGCCTGCCACAGCCGCTCGGTGGGCACGAGATAAGGGCGGTAGCTGGCATTGACGTCGCCGACGAAGACGAGGTCGCGGTCGGCGAGATACCCCAGCACCGGCGAGAAATGGCCGTGTCCACGCGCGAACAACGGGCCGCGATGGAAATTGACGACGATGCGCGTCGCGGAATCGTTGGCGCGCGCCATGTCGCGGCGGAAGTCGGCGAGGCCGACGCCGCGCACCATGTCCACCGGCGCGCGGGTGCGCAGGCGCAGCAGCGCCGCCTCCTCGTCGAGCGTCAGCCCGCCGAGGAGGATACCCGACCACGGCTCGAACGGCGTGCCCGCGATGGCCTGGTGCTGGTCGATGCGCTGCCCGGTCGAATGCAGCAGGTCGGCGACGCTCGTCGGCCCGCAATAGCTGGGGTTGTCCTGATATTCGTACGGAACGATGCGGTAGCGCGCCGCGACGGGCAGCGCCCAGGCCGCGCGGATCAGCACGGGGTCGCGGAAATCGGCGCGGCGTTCGACCGAAACGACGGCGGCGTACTGCTTGCCGTCCGACAGCAGCGGCGCGAGCTTGAACGCCAGCAGCCCGAGCACGACCACGAGGACCGCGCCGACGACAAGCGCGATGCGCCGCCAGCGCCGGTGCTTGGGCATCGCTGGCATCGCATCGGTCATCGGCTGCCCCTGCTGCACGCGGCAGATTAGCCGCCGCGCGCGCCTTGGTCTATGCGATCGCGACGATCTCGACCTCGCCGCCCGCGAACCGGCCGGTATCGCCGACCGACTTGCCGATCAGCGCGCGCGCCAGCGGTGAGACGTAGGAGACGCTACCCATCGCCGGGTCGGCCTCGTCCTCGCCGACGATGGTCCACTGGCGGGTATCGCCGTCGGCACCCTCGACCGTGACGCGGCTGCCGAAGACGACGCGCAGGCCGGTCTGCGGCGCGATCGGCTGGGCGCTTGCCCGCCGCGCCGACCAATAGCGCAGATCGCGCGTGGCGCGCGC
>CAXTSL010000021.1:0-1354 GCA_964246975.1 uncultured Sphingomonadaceae bacterium | reverse complement strand
CAATCCCGCTGCCCGCCTGCGCCGCCTCATACGCCACGCGCGCCGCCGACAGTGCGGCATCGAGCGCCGCCAGCCCGGCGGGAGTGACGAAATTGGGGTGCGCGGAGATCGGGCGGTCGGGCAGATCCGCCGCGACCGCCTCCGCATCCGATTCCTTGGTGAAGGCGACGCTCATGATGGGGATATGGGTGGCGTCGGCGTCGCCAGCAACGTTTCGCCTAGCGGTCAAACCTTGCATATCGCATTCGATATCGTATTGTGATGACGTGCGCTGTATTTTGGATACCGATGTGATTGTCGCCGCCATTCGCAGCCAGAGCGGCGCGTCGGCGGAACTGGTGCGGCGAGTACTCGACGGCAAGCTGCAAATGGTCGCATCGGTAGCCATCATGCTGGAATATGAGGCCGTTGCGACGCGGCCCAGCCACGTTACGGCGAGTGGGTTCAGCGAGGCGACGGTGCTTAACATCATCGACGTGCTCGCTACATTGGTGGAGCGAGTAAATATGAGCTACCGTTGGCGACCGCAGCTCAGGGATGCCGACGACGAGATACTGCTGGAGGCAGCGGTGAATGCCGGGTGCGTGCCTATCGTAACTTTTAACCGCCGAGACTTTGTCGTTGGCGCCAAGCGTTTCGGAATTGAAATCCTGTTGCCGAAAGAGGTTTTGGAAAGGTTGGACCAATGACGATTACCAGCAACTACGCGTTGCGGTTACCGACCTCGCTGAAGCGCGAGGTCGAGCGTGTGGCCCGCGACGACCGGACGACGCTGAATCAGTTTATCGTGCTGGCAGTCGCAGAGAAGTTGGCGACGCTTCGGACCGTCGACTTCTTCGAAGAGCGAATTGCCCGCGCAGACCTTGCTGCGGCGCGCATTGCGATGTCGCGTCGGGGCGGCGAGGCACCGCGCGCCGATGACGTGATCGAGGGCGCTCGATGAAGGACCCCTACACCGTCCTCGGCGTCGCGCGCGGGGCGAGCGAGGCCGAGATCAAGAAGGCGTATCGCCGGATCGCCAAGGACAATCATCCCGACCGCAACGCGGGCAACGCCGCCAAGCTCGAACGCTTCAAGGAGGCGAGCGCGGCGAACAATTTGCTCAGCGATCCCGACCAGCGCGCGAAGTTCGACCGTGGCGAGATCGACGCCGACGGTCAGCCCAAGCATCCGTTCGGCAGCGGCGGCTTTCCGGGCGGCGGCGCGCAGGGGCCGTGGGGCGCGCGGCCCGGCGGCGGCCCGTCGCAAGGCTTCGAGTTCGGCGGCGGCGACGCGGGCGACCTGTTCTCCGAGCTGTTCAAGGGCGCGCGCAGCCCGTTCGGCGGCGGCGGCTTCGAGGACGACCTGCGCCGCC
>CAXTSL010000020.1:12229-35358 GCA_964246975.1 uncultured Sphingomonadaceae bacterium | reverse complement strand
CCGGGGTCCGGCTGGGCCAGGCTAACATAGGCCACGATCACGCCCAGAACCAGGTAAGTCGGGATGTGGAAGTTGCGGGTCAGCGAGTAGCAGCCGACGGCGTAGGACGCGGTCGCGCCGAACAGGTACGGGCCGATCGACCGCGCCCAGGGCGGCGCGGCCGGGTCGGTCAGGGGCCCGATCACGTGCCGGAACTCGAGCACGGCGGCTCCCTCGCTGCCGGCGCGGTAGCGGTACAGCCCGCCGATCGGCAGTGCGCTCGCCGCCTCGTCCCACGCGCGCTCGTGGCGCAACCGGGCGTTGAGGTGGATCGACGCGAAGCCCTCGCCCGAAATCTTCGCGGGCATGCCGGGGAAGAAGTCGGCGACGAGTGCGCGGGACAGGCCGACGGCTTCGAAATTATACCCGCCGCGATACGACGAGACGACGGCGATACCCATCTTCGCCATGATCTTGAGCAGCCCGTCCTCGATGGCCTTCTTGTAGCGCGCGACGCAGTCGTCGGGGGTGCGCCCCTTGAACAGCCCGCGCGCGTGGCGGTCGAGGATCGCCTCCTGCGCGAGGTACGCGTTCACCGTCGTCGCGCCGACGCCGATCAGCACCGCGAAATAATGCGTGTCGAGGCATTCCGCCGAGCGCACGTTGATGCTGGCGAAGGTCCGCAGGCCCTTGCGGACGAGGTGGGTGTGCACACCGGCGGCGGCGAGAATCATCGTGATCCCCGCGCGGCTCGCCGACTGGGCCTCGTCGGTCAGGAACAACTGACTCTTGCCCGAGCGCACGGCGGTCTCGGCCTCGGCGCGGACACGCTCGATCGCGGCGCGCAACCCCGCCGGGCCGCTGGCGACGTCGAAGGTGCAGTCGATCACCGCCGCCTGCGTCGCGAAGGTCTTGAGCATCAACGCCCAGCCGAGATTGGTGACGATAGGCGAATCGAACACCATGACGCCTTCCTGGCGCGCGTCGGGGTCGAGGATGTTGCCGAGGTTCGAGAAGCGCGTCTTAAGGCTCATCACGCGCGTCTCGCGCAGGCTGTCGATGGGCGGGTTGGTGACCTGGCTGAAGTTCTGCCGGAAGAAATGGCTGAGCATCCGCGCATTGTCGGAGATGACCGCGAGCGGCGTGTCGTCGCCCATGCTGCCGACCGCCTCCTTGGCGTCGTCGACCATCGGGGCGAGGAGCAGTTCCATGTCCTCCATCGTCAGCCCGGCGGCGATCTGGCGGCGGCGCAGTTCGTCGCGCGCATAGGACGCAGGCGGTTGCGGTCCGTCGTGGCCCGGGATCGACGCAAACGTCGTGAAATCCTCGACCAGCGCGGGATAGTCGTGATCGGCGGCGATGCGGTCCTTGATCTCGCGGTCGGTGTAGAAGCGCGGTCCGGCACCGTCCGCCCCCTCGCCGTCGAGGTCGACCGCGATCATCTGCCCCGGTCCCAGCCGCCCCTTGTGGACGATCGTCGCCTCGGGCAGCACGACCATGCCCGCCTCTGAGCCGGTCACGAGCAGCCCGTCGCTGGTCAGCGCGAAGCGCATCGGGCGTAGCGCATTGCGGTCCATCCCCGCGACGCACCAACGCCCGTCGGTCATCGCCAGCGCGGCGGGCCCGTCCCAGGCCTCCATGATCGACGCGAAAAAGGCGTACATCGCGCGGTGCGCTTCGGGCAGCGTGTCGTCCTTGGCCCACGCCTCGGGGATCAGGATGAGTTTGGCGGTCGGCGCGTCGCGGCCCGAGCGCACCATCGCCTCGAACACCGCGTCCAAGGCGGCGGTGTCGCTGGCACCCGCCGGGATCAGCGGCTTGATATCCTCCGAATGCTCGCCGAACGCCGCCGCCGCCATGCGGATTTCGTGGCTCTTCATCCAGTTCTTGTTGCCGCGCACGGTGTTGATCTCGCCGTTGTGCGCGAGGCAGCGGAACGGCTGCGCCAGCCACCACTGCGGAAAGGTGTTGGTCGAATAGCGTTGGTGATAGATCGCGAAGCGCGATTCGAAGCGCGCGTCGGCGAGATCGGGGTAGAACACCGACAGTTCCTCGGCGAGGAACAGGCCCTTGTAGATGATCGAGCGGCACGACAGCGAGCAGATGTAGAAGCCCTGCAATTGCGCCGCGATGACTTCCTTCTCGATGCGGCGGCGGATGAGATAGAGGTCCTTCTCGAAGGCGTCCTTGTCGTCCGATCCTTCGGGGCCGGCAATCATGATCTGCTCGATCTCGGGGCGCGACTGCATCGCCTTGGCGCCGATCACCGAGATGTCGACGGGCACCTGCCGCCAGCCATAGATCGTATAGCCGAAGTCGATGATCTCGCTCTCGACGATCGTCCGGCACGCCTCCTGCGCCGCGAGGTCGGTGCGCGGCAGGAAGATCATCCCCACCGCCGTCAGCGCCGCCTTGGGCTGGTGCCCCGCCAGCTCGATATGCTCGTGGAAGAACGGCACCGGGATCTCGACGTGCAGCCCCGCGCCATCGCCGGTCTTGCCGTCGGCATCGACCGCGCCGCGATGCCACACCGCCTTCAGCGCGTCGATGGCGAGGGTGACAACGCGGCGGCTCGCCGTGCCGTCGGTCGCCGCGACGAGCCCGACGCCGCAGGCATCCGATTCCATGTCGGGCCGGTACATGCCGACCTCGGCGATGCGCGCGCGTTCGGCGGGGGAGGCGGTCATGCAGCTGGCCTCAACAGGTCATTGGCGGCGATATGCCGATCGACCAGGTCGGCCACTTCGATCATCTCGGGCATGAATTGCCAGGCCCGATTCAGGACGGGTGCGACCTGGTCGAAGTTCATCGTGTACTCGTGCGCCAGATTGTTGCGGACGGTCGTGAACTCCAGCCATCGACGGGCATCGAAGCCAACGAGCGTCGCAGCATTGTCGACGATTGCCCGCGACAAAGCAGCGCCACCAAGTCCGTGCAGCTGGTGCATTGCTTGAACCATGACGACCGCGCGGAACAGTTTCCGGGACAGATGATCCTGCAACTGCTCGAAGCTTTTGACGAAGGCCTTAAGCAATCTGCGGACTTCGCCGCCAGGCTCTTCGGCGTCAAAATCCTCGTCGACCGGGAGGATTTGAGCGAACACCACGAGATCTTCCCGGACCGCAGCAACGAGTTTGCGGCATCGCGCCAGACTATCCGCCAATGCTTCCTGTTCCGGCGTCATCACAGGACAACTCCGTCGCGGTAAGCGATCCGCTCGAAACCGCGCGGCGGGCTGCCGCGCTGCGACAGCACGACGTCGATCTTTTCATGGTCGAGCCACCGATGCAGGCTCAACAGGAAATCCAGTCGCCGCCGCCAGATGTCGCGCGCGGCATCGGCCTCGACATGCAGATCGACATCCCCGCCGTCGCGCGCATCATCGACCCGGCTTCCGAACAATCGCACCACAGCTGTCTCGCCGAATGCATCGTGCGCCGCCGCCTTGATTGCCGCGACTTCGTGGGGGGTCAGGCGCATGGCGACACCTCAAGGTGCACCGAGCACGACGCCGTGCCGTCGGTCGCCGCGACGAGGCCGACGCCGCAAGCATCCGACTCCATGTCGGGGCGGTACATGCCGACCTCGGCGATGCGCGCGCGTTCGGCTTCAGGAACCGTCATGGGAAGTTCCTGTCGTCGAGCCAGCCCCTTTCGGCCACCACGCTTTGCAGTCGCGCGAGCGCATTGCGCAGCAGCGGTACCATCGCGAACGCCTGCGCCGTCCGCGTAAAACGTGCAGAGGCAGTGTCGGCATATTCGTGCGCGAGTTCGTTGCGCAGTTTGACGGCGGCAAGCCAGTCTTCGCCGTTCTCGACGATACCGAGTTCCGCCATCCGGTTGCCGATATCGAGCGGATACAACCCCTTGAGTGAAATTCCGAGAATGCGAAGCATGACACGGAACGCGCCGTGCAGCGATCCTTCGAGCTGCTCGACCTGCTTGAGCATGCCGGTCGAGATAAGACGCTGGAGCGGGGACATCGCCTCGAAATCCGAACGATTGTCGGGGAAGGCCCCAAGCAGCCGCACGGTCTCGCCGAGGCCTGCCGCCGAGCGGTCGGCCTGCTCCAGCAAATCCTTCAGAATTTCGGCTTCGGGCGTCACAGCGCGATCCCGTCACGGTAGCCGATACGCTGAAAGCCGCGCGGTGTCGTACCGCGTTCATGGATGATGACATCGACCTTCTGCGGTTCGATCTTTTCGAACAGGCGGTCGTTGAAGTCGCCGCGCGCCTGCCATTCGTCGGTAAGCGGGTCTGCTTCGATATGCAGATCGATATCCGCACCGCGCAGGCTGTCGTCGACACGACTCCCGAACAGCCGCACCACCGCCGTCTCGCCGAAGGCTTCGCGCGCCGCCGCCTTGATCGCGGCGATCTCATGGTCGGTCAGGCGCATGACGGCCTCGCGATGTCGAGGCTCGATGTCTTTTCGGTCGCCGCGGCGAACCCGACGCCGCAAACATCCGACTCGATGTCGGGATGGTACATGCCGACCTCGTCGATTCGTACGCACTCGGCGGGGGAGGCGGTCATCGTGGAACCCAATCGCCTGGAACCGTCGCGAGCCGACCGCGAAAATGGTTTAGTTCGGTGAGAATCGCGCGACCGCCCGCGATGGCAGCCTGCAAATCCGCAGCGCGCGCCGCCGGATCATCCGGGTATTCGTGAATCAGCCGATCGCGCAGTTCCCTTCGCAACAGCCACTCCTTTGCGTCGGGAAGATAGCCGAGGCCTTCGAGGCGATTCAGCGTATTCAGCAAGCCTTCGCCGTCGTCGGCGACATCGACAAGCCTGAGCGTTGCAGGAAATACCCGGCGCAGCAGCATTTCGAACATCTGCTCGAAGCGCTGGAGAAAGGCATCGGCTGCGCGTTCATCGTCGGCCGTCGCTTCACCGGCGATGTAGGTTGCAGCGTAGCGATCGATCGCCGCAGCGTCTTCGGTCAGCGAACGACGCAACCGCGTTTCGACCCCGGCCAGCTTGCGCAGCGCCGACCGCAACCGCTCGCCATCGCCGCGCGTCACAGCCGGATGCCTTCGGCGAACGCGATTTCGTCGATGGGTCGCAGTTCGCGACCGCGGACATGGAAAATTAGATCGACCTTTTGCTCGTCGATCCGTCCGAACAGATTCCACTTGAAGGTGCCCGCATGGCGATAGTCCTGCTGGCCGTCGTCGACCTCGAAATGGAGGTCGATGTCGCCGCCGCGCAGGCTGTCGTCGACACGACTCCCGAACAGTCGCACCACCGCCGTCTCGCCGAAGGCTTCGCGCGCCGCCGCCTTGATCGCGGCGACCTCATGCTCGGTCAGGCGCATTACGCGGCGACCTTCATCGCCCCGGCCTTTGCGCCAAGATACGCGTGCATCGCCGCCGCCACGTCGCGTCCGTCGCGGATCGCCCACACCACAAGGCTCGCGCCGCGGACGATGTCTCCGCAAGCGAACACCCCGTCGAGGCTCGTCGCCATCGTCTTGTGGTCGACGCGCAGCGTGCCCCAGCGGTTGACGCCCAGCCCCGGCGTGCCGAACGCCAGCGGCAGATCCTCGGGGTCGAAGCCCAGCGCCTTGATGACGAGATCGGCGTCGAGGCGGAAGCGTCCGCCATCCTCGGGTTCGGGGGCGCGGCGTCCGTCGGGTCCGGCAGTCCCCAGCCGCATGCGGTCGGCGAGCACGGCGGCCACTGGCTCGCCGAGTACGGCGGCGGGGGCCGACAGCCAGACGAACTCGACGCCCTCTTCCTCGGCGTGCGCGACCTCGCGCTGCGACCCCGGCATGTTGGTGCGATCGCGGCGATAGAGGCACTTTACCGACGCCGCGCCCTGGCGCACGGCGGTCCGGACGCAGTCCATCGCAGTATCGCCGCCGCCGATGACGACGACGTGCTTGCCGCCGGCGTCATAGGCGGCGGCATCGGCAACCGCGTCGCCGTAGTTGCGGCGGTTGCTGCGCGTCAGATAGTCGAGCGCCGCCACCACCCCCGGCGCGTCGATGCCCGGCACCGCGATGTCGCGCGGCTTGTAGACCCCGGTGGCGATCAGCACCGCATCGTGGCGCGCGCGCAGGTCGTCGAGGCTGGCGTCGCGCCCGACCTCGAAGTCGGCATGGAAAACGATACCCCCCGCCGCCAGCCGCGCGACGCGCCGCGCGACGATGTGCTTCTCCAGCTTGAACCCCGGGATACCGTAGGTCAGCAGCCCGCCCGCGCGGTCGTGGCGGTCGTAGACGTGGACGTCATAGCCCTTGACCCGCAACATCTCGGCCGCCGTCAGTCCCGCCGGCCCGGCCCCGACGATGCCCACCGACTGCGCGCGCCGGTCGGCGACCGCGACGAGCGGCCTGACCCAGCCATTGTCCCAAGCAGTATCGGTGATGAACTTCTCGACCGCGCCGATGGTGACCGAACCGAAATCCTTCTCGATGACGCAATTGCCCTCGCACAGCCGGTCCTGCGGACAGATCCGCCCGCAGATCTCGGGCATCGACGAGGTCGCGTTCGACACCTCGTACGCTTCCTCGAGCCGCCCCTCGGCGGTCAGCTTGAGCCAGTCGGGAATGTTGTTGTGGAGCGGGCAATGCACCTGACAATAGGGCACGCCGCATTGCGAACAGCGCCCCGCCTGCTCCTCGGCACGCGCGATCAGATAGGGTCCGGCGATTTCGGCGAAGTCGCGTGCACGCACGTCCGCCGCGCGCTTCGCCGGATAGGCCTGCGTACGATCGGTAAAACGCAGCATGGTGGCGTCGGCCATCGCGACTCCCTTCCGACGGTGCAATAGCTGCCGACGCGAGGCTTGTCACGCAGTAAATCACCGATAGGTCAGCATTACTACCTAATATCAGCCGTCAATGCATATGTTGCGACGATGCCAAGCCGCGCAGTCCAATAAAGGTACAACCACGGTACTATCGGCTGACGAGCCAAACCAGCGCGACCGTCCCCGCGATAATTCGATACCAGGCGAACGGTCCAAACCCGAAGCGCCCGACGATCGCGACGAACCCTTTGACCACCGCCAGCGCGACGACGAAGGATACCCCAAACCCGATCGTGATCGCACTGAGATCGCCTGCCGACAGCGTGTCGCGATGCTTCCACAGCAGCAGCACGGTCGCCCCTGCCAACGTCGGCACCGCGAGGAAAAAGCTGAATTCGGCGGCGGTCTTGCGGTCGAGGCCAAGCAGCAGTCCGCCCATGATTGTCGCGCCCGAGCGCGAGACGCCGGGGATCATCGCGAGGCACTGGATAACCCCGACGCCGAGCGCCGTGCGCGGTGCCATGGTCTCGACCGACGTCGCCGTAACGCGCTTGGCGGCCCGCTCGATGACCAGGATCGCGACGCCACCGGCGATCAGCGCGATGGCGACGGTCAGCGGGCTCTCGAGCAGCGCCTCGACCGCCTTGATCAGCAGCACGCCGGCGATCCCGGCGGGGACGAAGCCGAGGACGACATTGCGCACGAACGCCCAGGCCCCGGCATCGCGGCGGAACAGCCCGCCGAGCACGAGGGTGAAGCGTCGCCAATAGGCGACGAGCACCGCGAGGATCGCGCCGGTCTGGATGGCGATGTTGAAGGTCGCGTCGTCGCTGCCGTGAAAGCCGAGCAGTTCGCCCGCGAGGATCAGGTGCCCCGTCGACGACACGGGCAGAAATTCGGTCAGCCCCTCGACGATGCCGAGGATGACGATGTCGAGCAGGCTGTGGTCCACTGGAATTCCGGACAGATATCAGGCGACGAGCGGGTCGCGGTGGAAGCGCCCGCCGGTCTTGTAGCGTTCGAGATAGGCCGGCACGATGCCCGCCGTCGGCGTCGCCGCGATGCCCAGTTCGGCGAGCCCCGGCGCACCCGGCGGCACGACATTGTCCGACTGCAGCATCTGCCATTGGCCCGAGGTCATCGGCGCGCCGGGAACGAAGTCGCCCGCCCGCGCCATCAGCGCCGCGAGCCCGTCGGGCACGTCGACCAGGCGCTTGCCCGGCCGCACCTCGGCGACGATCCACGCGAGGATTTCGCGGAAGCTCCGCACGTCGGGGCCGCCGAGCGCAAACGTCGTGCCGCCGTATTGCGCCGGATCGCCGAGCGCCGCGACGATGGCGTGGGCGACATCGAGCACATAGACCGGCTGGAAGCGCGTGCGGCCCGCCACCACGGGCATCACCGGCAGCGTCGCGGCAAGACCGGCGAAGCGGTTGAAGAACTGGTCCTCGCGCCCGAAGATGATCGACGGGCGCAGGATCGTCGCGTGCGGCAGCGCGCTCAGCACCGCCGCCTCGCCCGCCGCCTTGGTGCGCCCATAGGCCGCCTTGGCGCGCGCCTCGGCACCGATCGCCGAGACCTGCACGAACGCCGCGACACCCACCGCCGCCGCCGCCTGTGCGACATGCCCCGCGCCCCTGGCCTGCACGGCATCGAAACGCTGGCCGCCGCTCTCGGCGAGAATGCCGACGAGATTGACCCCGGCGGTCGCGCCGTCGAAGGCGCGGCGCAGCGATGCCGTATCGCGGACATCGCCACGCACGATCTGGATCTGCCCGAGGCCGCCCAGCGGCTTGAGGAACGACGCGCCGTCGGGATTGCGCGTCACGACGCGCAGCCGCGCGCCCGTGGCGGCCAGCGCCTGCACGACATAGCGCCCGACGAACCCCGAGCCGCCGACGATCGTGCACAGCCCGTCCGCAAGCCCGTTCATGTCGTCCCTTCCTGCGTCGCCCGCCCGCGCGCCGCCTTGTGGCGCACCCCCCCCAAGTTGACAACCGCCGCCAACCTGCCTAACCGCCGCACCTCGCAACCTGCCCAGGTGGCGGAATTGGTAGACGCGCCAGCTTCAGGTGCTGGTATTGGTAACGATGTGAAGGTTCGAGTCCTTTCCTGGGCACCACTCTCGGTCAAAACTGGGCACTCGCCCGGCGGTGACCTTCTGGTCGAGAACGGCGTATTCGAGCGCTGCTTTTGACGCTGTTATCCGAATCTCGGAGGCGTCGACCTCGACCCGATCGACGATCAACTGGACATCGGCTTTCGCAAATTCGGGTCGGTGCCGCGAAGCTGTGCGGCAGCGCCGAACTTCTCGACGAGCTCGGGCGTGATGCGTTCGCGCTGCGAATCATCTGTCGCTCGAGTGCGGAGATCGTCGCGTCGAGACGGGCATTCTGGGCCCGACGGTCGGAAATGCGCCTGGCGAACTCGGGGGTCCTAGGCGGACATCAGTCCTTCTTCGATGATCTTGACCAGACGACCGGTCGCATTTTCGCATCGGGTGCGCGCCTTGCGCGCTTGGTCGAGATCGGCCCTACGCCGCGCATCTGCACCATCCGATACTTCGAGGATGCCCGACAGCAACGCCTGCAGCCGACCAGGCTCGAGAACGCGGTCCTCGACAGCACGCAGCACGATGTCGTCGGGCGAGACGATCCGAGATGACGTCACGTTCAGGCACCACGCGTCTCCTGCATGCAAGATATGCGGGGACAAGATCGACGTCTTTCCTAAACGCGCAAGCCGCCGCTGAGCACGACGCCGGCATGCAGTTCTTCGCGCATCTGGCGCAGCATCCGTGTCACCCCGGGTTGGCCGCCCGCTGCCAGCGCGGCGACCCAGGCGCGGCCGATCAGGCACGCGTCGGCCCCGGCGCGCACCGCCTTGAGCACGTCGAGGCCCGAGCGGATGCCGCCGTCCATCAGCACGATCGCCTCGTCGCCGACCGCCTCTCGCACATGGGGAAGCACCGACAGGCTGGCGGGCGCGCCGTCGAGCTGCCGGCCGCCGTGGTTGGAGACGACGATACCATCCGCCCCGCTGTCGAACGCGGCGCGCGCATCGTCGGGGTGAAGTACGCCCTTGACGATGAGGGTGCCGTGCCAGCGACGCCGCAGCGTCGCGATGTCGGCCCAGGTCACGCCGGGATCGAAATTCGCGCTGATCCACGCCCAGCTTTCGGGAAAACCCGCGGCCGGACCGGTCACGCCCGCCAGGTTGCCGAAACTGTGCGGACGGCCCCGCAGATGGACGTCGTACAGCCAGCGTGGATGGGCGGCACCGTCGGCCCAGCGCCGCACCTGCCCCGCCCAGCCGAGCCGCGCCGCCATGCCGCTGCGCTGGTCGCGGTAGCGCGCGCCCGGCGTCGTCAGGTCCATCGTCACGACGAGCGTCCCGCAGCCCAGCGCCGCGACACGGTCGACCATCGCATCGACGAAGCCCCGGTCGCGGACGATGTAGAGCTGATACCAGAAGGGCAGGCCGGCCTGCGCGAGTTCATCTGCCGGGCAGATGCCGACCGTCGACAGGGTGAACGGTACCCCGGCGTCGCGGGCGGCGCGTGCCGCCTGCACTTCGCCGCGCCGCGCGTACATGCCCGCGAAGCCGATCGGTGCCAACGCGACCGGCATGCCCAGCTTCTGCCCGAACAGGGTGGTGGACAGGTCGACGGCGCCCATGTCGCGCCCGACCCGCTGGTCGAGGCGTGCCGCCGCGAGCGCGTCGACATTGGCGCGCAGCGTCACCTCGTTCCACGAGCCCCCGTCGAGATAATCGAACAGCACGCGCGGCAGGCGCCGCCGCGCGAGCCGTCGATAATTGGCATGGGAGACGCAGTCGGCGAGACGCACGCGCGGCGGCTCAGCGCGACGCGACGACGCGCTGACGCTGCTCGCCGAGCCCGGCGATGCCCAGCCCCATCGTGTCGCCGATCTTCAGGAAGGTCGGCGGCTTCATCCCCCAGTCGGTCTTCACCGATCTGCGGGGCAGCGGCAGTTCGTAGTGTGGCCCGGCGACTGCCGACGTCGCCTTGTCGAACACGATCGGCTCGACCGGCAGCGCCGCCCCCGCCTCCGCCGCGTGATCGGCATAGTTGAGGCCGACGCAGAGGAACTTGCCGACCCGGCCGATACACGGGCCGATTCGCAAGCCAACGTCGAACGCCGGCAGCGCCGCCGGATCGAGCGCGGCAAGCACCGCCAGCCGATCGGGATCGAGCGCCGCGCCCGCGAGGTCGCCGATGACACCCGACAGGTCGCGCAAGCCCCCTGCGGCATCGAGCATGGCGGGGCGCTCGTGCCCGGGCTCGCCGACTCTCAGCAATTTCATCGGACCGTCCTCATGTCGTCCACCCGCCGTCGATAACGTGGATCGCGCCGGTCGTGAACGCAGCCTCGTCGCTGGCGAGATAGAGCGCCAGCGCGGCGACCTCCTGCGCCGTGCCCAGCCGCCCCATCGGCTGGCGCGCGACGAAGGCGGCGCGCGCTGCAGCGGGGTCCCCGGTCGCGACCATCCGCCCGACGAGCGAGGGCGTGTCGATGGTGCCGGGACAGACCGCGTTGCAGCGGACACCGTCGCGCACGAAGTCGGCGGCGACCGACTT
The DNA here is from genome assembly GCA_964246975.1 of uncultured Sphingomonadaceae bacterium. Taxonomy (GTDB): domain Bacteria; phylum Pseudomonadota; class Alphaproteobacteria; order Sphingomonadales; family Sphingomonadaceae; genus Glacieibacterium. The sequence continues at coordinate 24,021 of CAXTSL010000020.1, read as the reverse complement.
GGTCAGCCCGATCACCCCCGCCTTGCTCGCGCCATAGGCGAAGCGGTTCGGCACGCCGGTGATGCTCGACGCGACCGAAGCGATGTTGACGATCGACCCCCGGCGCGCGGCGATCATCGACGGCAGGACACGGCGGATGACGCGGTGCATCGCCACAAGGTTGATCTCCAGCGCGCGCTGCAGCTCGTCGGGCGTGCAGTCGAGCGCGCTGCCCCCCGGCACCCAGCCAGCGGCATTGAGCAGCACGGAGAAGCCGTCGCCCCCGAAGGCGTCGATGGCGCGCTGGTCGGTGACATCTAGCCGCGCGGTCTCGATTTCAGGCGCCTCGCCGCCGAGCGTCGCGAGACCGGCCTCGTCGATGTCGGTGGCGACGACCGTCGCCCCGGCCCCGGCGAAGGCGAGCGCGCAGGCCCGGCCGATGCCTGCCGCTGCAGCCGTCACGAGTGCGCGATGACCTTCGAGCCGTTTCACATTTACCTCCCAAACCGATAAGCTGCTGCCGCGTTGGCCGCGAACACCCGGTCGCGGTCGAGCTCGAGCCGGTCGGCAATCTCCCGCGCCATCTCAAGCCACGCCGCGAACGTCATGCGCTGCGTGCACACCGGCCAGTCACTGCCCCAGATCAGCCGCCGGTCGCCGAACAGGCGCGCGGCGTGCGCGGCGTAGGGGAGCAGCGCTTCCACGTCGGCGCCGGGGCCGGCCTCGGTGACCAGTCCCGAAAGCTTGCACCAGACGTTGGGCCGTGCTGCGGCAAGCGCCAGATCGTCGGCCCAGGGTTGCCAGCCGCGCGCTGCGACCGCGGGCTTGGCGAGATGATCGACGATCAGGCGCAACGTCGGGTGCCGCGCGGCGATGCGCGCGACGATGGGCAAATGGACGGGGCGGATCAGCAGGTCGAGCGCGATCCCGCGCGCCGCGAGCAGCGTCAGCACGGCGTCCTGCTCGGGCTGCTCGAGCCAGTGCGGGTCGGCGAGGTCGTGCAGCATCGGCCTGACCCCGACCAACCCGCGCGCGCCGGTGCGCGCGTCGAGCCAGGCTGCAGCTGCGGGGTGCGCGAACTCCAGCCAGCCGACGACGCCCAGCACGAGCGGGTCGGTTGCGGCGATCGCCAGCAGATAATCGGTCTCCGCCTGCGTCGCCGCTGCCTGGACGAGCACCACGCCGTCGACGCCGGTCGCGGCCGACCGGTAGTCGTCGATCGAGAAGTCCCGGTAGAGGTCGGCGAGGTCGGGCGTCAGCCACGCATAATCGCCGCGCGCCAGTGTCCAAAGGTGCGCGTGCGCGTCGATCAGCATGGCGTTGGCGCATCCGGGCGTATCACGCCCGCATCTCGCAACGCCGTCCACAGGGCAGGCGGGACCGGGTGCGCCAGCCAGCCGGCGAGCGCCGCCACTTCACGGGTGCTGCGCAGGCCGAGCACGATCTCGCTGACCGCCGGGTGTGCGAGGGTGAAGGCGAGCGCGGTGGCGGGAAGCGGCACGTCGTGCGCCCGGCAGATCGCCGCCATGCGGTCGCGCGCCGCAACCACGCCGGGCGCGGCGACGGCATAATCGTATTGCGTGCCGCCCGCGAGCAGGCCGGAGTTGAACACACCCGCCGCGAGCACCGCCACGCGCTGCCGCCGGCAGCGGTCGAGCAGCGCCAGGGCGGACTGGTCGAGCAGCGTATAGCGCCCGGCGATCAGCACGACGTCGATGGTCGCGCGGTCGAGCACGGCGTCCACCGCTGCGACCTCGTTCACCCCCAGGCCGATCCGCGCGCAGGCGCCTGCTTTCTTGAGTGCGGTCATCGCAGGGAATGCCTCGCCAAGCGCCTGTTCGAGGATCGCGGGCGCAGCGGCACCGTGCGTTTGCGCACCGATGTCGTGGAGCAGAAGCGTCTCGACCCGGTCGCACCCGAGCCGCTCGCAGCTTCCCGCGAAGCTGGCGCGCACGCCGGCGCGGGAATAGTCGAACGCGTAGGGTAGAGGGTCCGCTACGGCGAAGGCCGGATTGCGGACGCCTGCAGCGCCCGGCGGCAAGAGCCGGCGGCCGACCTTGGTGGACACGGCGAGGTTGGGGTGGCGGGCGAGCACCTCCCCGACCCTGCGTTCGCTCAAGCCGGCTCCATAGAGGGGTGCCGTGTCGATCGCACCGATCCCGAGCGCAACCGCCGCTTCCAGCGTGGCCGCCGCTTCCTCGTCGGTGACCGCAGTGAACAGGTTGCCGAGCGGTGCCGCGCCGAGACGGACACGAGAGATCGGCACCTTGAAGCTCGCATCATGAACCATTCGCTCAAATGTGAACCAAGCGGCTTTGGGGCGCAAGTCAGCCGTGCGTCAGCCGCGCGGTGATCAGGTCAGCGGTTTCGCGCAGCGTCGCGATCGCCGTGTTGAGGCTGGTGCGCGCCGAGCGGCCCGAGACGAACGGCATGGTCAGGCTGGCGATGGCCGACTCCTCGCCGGCGAAGACCGGGGCGCCGACGTCGGTGACGGCATCGACCAAGGCGCTGGCCCCCGCGAAAAAGCCGTCCTCCCGCGCCTGCGCGCAGTCGGCGAGGAACGCCTCGCGTTCCGCCACCCCGAGGTGCTGCGCGTCGAGCCAGGCGACACGCTGCGCCTCGGGGCGAAAGGTCAGCAGGATCCGTCCCGATGTCGACTGGACGAGCGGCCGACGATAGCCGACGCGCACCGCGAACCCCAGGTTCGCCGGGCTTTCCACACGGGCGACGACGATCATCTCGTCACCGCTCGCGACCACCAGATGGCACGACTGGTGCAGGCGCTCGGCAAGCATGTGCATCAGCGGCAGCGCCGCGTCGTGCAGGTTGCGCAGCGGCGGCGTGCGCATGCCGAGTTCGAACAGGCGGCTGCTGACCCGGTAACGGTCGTCGCTGTCGCGCACCAGATAGCCGCGCCGGGCCAGCACCACGAGCATGCGATAGATCTCGTTGCGCGACCGGTGCAGCGCCTTGGAGATCTCGGGGGGGCTCAGTGCATCGGTCCGCTCGGCGAGCAGCTCGAGAATGTCGAGGCCCTTTTCGAGCGCGGGGGCCTGGTAGTCGATCCTTGCGTCGTCGGACATGCATCTCTTCCAGCGGAGTGGTGGGACACAGCCTAGCGGCTTGCACGCGCAGTGAAACCATGCTCATATACGAAACAACAGTTCATGGAGCGAACAAGGACGTGTTTTCCGGGGCGGAGGTGCTGGACATACGATTCCCGACCAGCCGCACGCTGGACGGGTCCGACGCGATGAACCCGCAGCCCGACTATTCCGCAGCCTATGTCGTGCTGCGCAGCGGCGCGCTGAGCGGCCACGGTTTCACCTTCACCATCGGCCGCGGCAACGAGCTGTGCTGTGCAGCGATCGAAGCGCTGCTGCCCCGGCTCGGCGGCTGGTCGCTCGACGATGTCGTCGCCGACATGGGAGGCTTCTGCCGCCGCCTGACCGGCGATTGCCAGCTGCGCTGGGTGGGCCCCGAAAAGGGCGTCGTCCATCTGGCGGCGGCCGCGATTCTCAACGCGGTCTGGGACCTTTGGTCGAAGCGCGAGGGCTTGCCGGTCTGGCAGCTGGTGGCGGGACTGCCCCCTGAGCGCTTCGTGTCGCTGCTCGACCTGCGCGGCCTCGCCGACGTGCTGACGCCTGCGCAGGCGCTCGAGATCCGCAAGCGCGCGGTCGAGGGGCAGGAGGCGCGCGCGGCGGCGCTGCTGGCGGGCGGCTACCCCGCCTATACCACCTCCGCCGGGTGGCTCGGCTATGACGATGCCAAGATCAGGATGCTGTGCCGCGCGGCGGTGGCGGAAGGGTGGCAGGCGCTCAAGATCAAGGTCGGCGGCGACGCCCGCGAGGACCTGCGCCGCTGCGCCATCGTGCGCGAGGAGATCGGCCCGAACCGGCGCCTGATGATCGATGCCAACCAGGTCTGGGAGACGGGCGAGGCGATCGACCGCGTCCGCGACCTGGCGCGCTTCGCCCCGTGGTGGATCGAGGAGCCCGTCCACCCCGACGACGTGCTCGGCCACGCCGACGTGCGCCGCGGCGTCGCGCCGGTGCGCGTCGCGACGGGCGAGCATGTGCCGAACCGCGTCGTCTTCAAGCAGTTGCTGCGCGCCGACGCGATCGACGTCGTGCAGTTCGACAATTGCCGCCTCGGTGGGCTCAACGAGGCGCTCGCCGTGCTGCTGCTCGCCGCCCGCTACGGCAAGCCCGTCTGCCCGCACGCCGGCGGCGTCGGGCTGTGCCAGTATGCGCCGCACGTCTCGGCGATCGACTACCTCTGCGTGTCCGGCTCGCTCGATGAGCGGATGGCCGAATACACGTCGCACCTGCACGAACATTTCGTCGAGCCGGCGGCGGCCCCGGGCGGCCGCTACCGCCTGCCGGCACGCCCCGGCTTTGGCGGCGAGATGCTGGCCGCGTCAATCCGCGCCCATGCCTATCCGCACGGGTCGGTCTGGGCGACGCACGCCGACAACCGACGAACGCCGGAGCCCGTGGCGCTGAACGGGTGACAACCACGACCGGGGCAGTCCGCCGAAGCGGGCGTCACCGGCAGGAAAAAGGGGAGTGGGATGGTCAAGAGCAATATCCGCTTGGCACTGCTGGCAACGGCGTGCGGCACCGCCATGCTGCCGGTCGCGGCGCGGGCGCAAACGACGGCCCCGGCCGACAAGACAGCGGCCGAGACCGCGAAAGCCGACGACACGGCGCAGCCCGACGAGATCATCGTCACCGCGCAGAAGCGCGAGGAGCGGCTGCAGGACGTGCCGGTGACGATCACGGTGGTCAGCGGCGCCCAGCTGGCCCGCCAGACCATCACCAACATCACCGAGCTTCAGAACGCCTCGCCCGAGCTCAACTATGTCGGCCAGCCGTCGGCGGGCTATTCGATCCGCGGCAGCGGCACCCAGACCTTCTCGCGCACCGCCGAGAACAACGTGCTGCTGGTCATCGACGGCGTCGTCCAGGGCCAGCTGACGCCGCCGACGAGCAGCCTGTTCGACATCGCCCGCGCCGAGGTGCTCGGTGGGCCGCAGGGCACGCTGTTCGGCCGCAACGCCAGCGCCGGCGTGGTCAACATCGTCACCATCGCGCCCGATCCGACGGCGAACTCGGTGCGCGGGCGGCTGTCGCTGGGCGAGGACGGCTTCGTCGTCGCCAATCTTGTCGCGAACGTCTCGCTGGGCAAGAATGCCGCGTTGCGGGTGTCAGGCGCGCACGAAGAGCGGGACGCGACACTGTTCAACAGGTTCAACAGCACCGGCGTCGACGCACGCAAGACGACGGGCGGCCGCGCGCGCTTCCTGTGGGAGGCGACGCCCGCGCTGCGCATCAACCTGCTCGGCGACTACGAGCGGGAACGCGGCGGTAACAATGTCTGGGTGTCGCGCAGTGCCGCCCCCGGCGGCGCGACGAGCATCGCCACGCTGCTCGCGGCGTGCGGCGTGACGCCCTCGCCGACCAACACCGACGTCTGCCTCGACGGCGCCAACCCACGCCGGATCCTGAGCGCTGGGGGCTCCTTCCAGCTCGAGGCGGACATCGGCGGCGGGCACACCATCACCAACATCTTCGGTTACCGCCGCTACGAACGCGACTCCGACACCGACTCCGACACGCGCCCGATCAACGCGCTGAACGAGAACTTCGCCGGCGACCGCATCAGCCAGTACAGCGAGGAGCTGCGCATCGCCTCAACGTCGGGCCAGACGCTCGAATATGTCGCGGGCGTGTTCTTCTACGACTATCGTTACCGTTCGCAGGTCGACCAGAGCGGCACGCTCGGCGCGCTGCCCTTCGTCGCGACGGCATCGAGCACGAGTTTCGTCCGCCAGCTCAGCCAGGCGGTCTTCGGCCAGGCGACGCTGAAGCTCAGCGAGGAGTTCAGCCTGATCGCGGGCGGCCGCTACACGCACGACGAGAACAACGGTACGTTCGTCTCCTATACCGACCCGACCAAGGGCCGCCGCTTCTCCGGTTTCGGCAACACGCCGGGAACTGCCGTCACGCAGGTCGACACGAATGATTTCTCGTACCGCGTCGGCGCCCAGTACCGTCCCGCGCCCGAAGCCACGTTCTTCGTCACCTATACGCGCGGCTACAAGGGGGCGGCGCTCAACAACCCGCTGGCCGGCGGCGTCGCGCCCGCAGTCGTCAGGCCGGAGTTCCCGCACAATCTCGAAGGCGGGGTCAAGGCGTCGCTGTTCGACCGCGCAGTCAACGTCGATTTCTCGGTCTATCACAACGTCGTCAACGACTTTCAGGCGCAGACCGCCGCGACCGCCAACGGGCTGACGCAGTTCGTCTTCACCAACGCGAGCAAGCTGACCTTCAACGGCGCGCAGCTCAACGTCTACGCCCGTCCGGCGCAGGGCCTGTCGCTGACCGGCGGCGTGCTGTTCAACAGCGCGCGCTACGGCAACTTCGTCGTGCCGTGCAATGCACCCTATCTGACGGGCTGCACGCTGGTCGGCACCTCGCAGGCGATCAACGTCAAGGGTAACCAGCTGGCGCTGTCGCCGCGCTGGAAGGTCACCGCCGGTGCAGCCTATGAAGTGCCGCTGTCGAACAGCCTGCTGGGGTTTGCCAACGGCAACCTGACCTACCGGTCGCACGTCACGACGTCGGCGTCGCCCGACCCCAACCTGGTGATCGGCGGCTTCACACTGTTCGACGCCCGGCTCGGCGTGCGCACCGAGGATGGCCGGTTCAGCGTTGCGGTCTTCGCCAAGAACCTGACCGACAAGCGCGTGCCGACGCTGATCTTCCGCGACCCGCTGTCGCCGACCCTCAACTACGACCAGAGCTACCAGACGAGTGCGTTCCGGACCATCGGGGTGACCATCGAGGCGGGATTCTGAGATGCAGGGCGGGCGCGCACCGCTGGTCGGTCGCGGCCAGTGGCTCGCGTTCGCCGTCGTCGCCGGCCTGTTCTTCTCTTGGGCGCTCGCGAACAGCCTCAACGACGTGCTGGTCCGCCACTTCCGCAAGGCGCTCGACCTCAGCCGGGCCGAGGCCGGACTGGTCCAGTCGGCCTTCTACTTCGGCTATTTCGTCGCGGCACTGCCGGCCGCCGCGCTGATGCGGCGCCACGGCTACAAAGCCGGGATCCTGACCGGGCTCGGCCTCTATGCCGCAGGCGCGCTGCTGTTCTGGCCGGCGGCGGAGGCGCGGCTATTCCCGGCGTTCCTCGGCGCGCTGCTGGTCATCGCGCTGGGCCTCGCCTGCCTGGAGACTGCCGCCAACCCCTATGTCACGCTGCTCGGCCCCGGCGAGACCGCGTCCGCGCGGCTGAACCTCGCGCAGGCGTTCAACGGCGTCGGCGCGGTGACCGGTCCGCTGCTCGGCGGACTGTTCATCCTGTCGGGGCGGGAACTCCACGCGGGTGCCGCGCTGGACCCCGCCCAGCGCACGACGCTTCAGGTCATCGAGGCGCAGGCGGTGCAACTGCCCTACCTCGGCCTGGCCGCGTTCGTCGCGCTGCTGGCCGTCGCGGTCGCGGCGACCCGCCTGCCCGATGTCGTGGAATCCGCCGACGACCGGGTCGGCGCGCGCGCAGCACTCGCGCTACGGCAGGTGCGCGAGGCGGTTGCGGCGCAATTCTTCTACGTCGCGGCGCAGGTCTGCATCTGGAGCTATTTCATCGACTTCACCAAGGAGATGATGCCGTCGGCGGGCGAACAGCGGATCGCCTTCTTGCTGTCGAGCAGCATCGCCCTGTTGATGCTCGGTCGGTTCGGCGGGGCCTGGGTGTTGCGCCGGATGCCGGCGGCCCGCGCGCTGGGGATCGCGGCGGCGGCCAACCTCGTCCTGTGCGCGGTGGCCGCGACCGGCAGCGGCGTCGTGCCGGTGGCGGCGATCTGGCTCACTAGCCTGTTCATGTCGATCATGTTCCCGACGATCTTCGCGCTCGGCATCGCGGGTCTCGGGCCCGCGACCAAGGCGGCGAGCTCGATGCTGATCATGTCGATCGTCGGCGGCGCGATCCTGCCGCCGCTTATGGGGCTGCTCGCCGATCGTGCGGGCGGGCTGCAGGCGGGGATGGTCGTCCCACTCGTCTGCTTTGCCGTCGTCGCCCGCTTCGCCTGGCGCAGCACGGTCCCGACCCGGAAAGGCCTGCCCCATGCAACGACGTGACGTCCTCGCCGGCAGCGCCGCGCTCGCCGGCCTCGGCCTGCTGTCGCCCGCGCGCCTCGCTGCAGCGGCCGCAGCGACAGGCGAGCCTTCGCCTACGACGCTCGCCTGGCCCGACCTCGGCACCGACTGGACCGACGGGCTGCCGGTGGCGAACGGCCAGCTCGGGGCGATGGTCTGGCTGATGGACGGCGAGGTCACGATCTCGCTCGACCGCGTCGATCTGTGGGACGTACGCCCCATCCCCGAGTTCGCGGAGCCGGGCTTCACCTACGCCAACCTCGTCGCGCTGCGCGACGCGGGCAACACCACCGAGATCGCGCGATTGTTCGAGAAGCCGTTCCACAAGCCCGGTGCCGGCAAGCTGCCCGCCGGGCGCATCCGGACCGGCATCAAGGCCGCCGAGGTGCGCGGCAGCGCGCTCGATCTCGCGCGCGCAGCCGCGATGGTGACGCTCATCGACGGCACGATCCTGACCGTGCGCGTCATGGCGGGCGACGATCTGGGCGTGATCGAGGCCAGCGGCCCCGGCGCGGCGCGCGTGCTCGACGCCGCGCGCGTCGATCCGCCGCCTTACGGACAGCCCCCGGTGACGCCCGCCAAGCCGTCGCCGCTCGATTACGGCGGGGCGGCCGACCTCGGCTATGCGCGGACCGATCTCGCGAGCCCCGGCCGCACCGGCTATGCCGCCGCGCGCCAGGGTGCCGCCTTCGCCGTGCTCGCCGCGCGCGCCGGTTCGGGCCCGCTCGTCTGGACGATCGAGCCCGGTCGCAGCGCCGCCGAGGCCGGTGCAGCCGCCGCCGCCCGTCTCGGGCGCGCCGACATTTCCGCCGCGCGCCGCCGCCACGAGGACTGGTGGCGCAGCTATTGGCAGCGCGTCGCGCTCGACGCAGGCGATGCCGGGCTCAACGGTCGCTGGCGCCGCACCAGCTATCACCAGGGCGCGGCGATGCGCGCCGGCAAGCCCCCCGTGCCGCTCCAGTCGCCGTGGACCTGGGACAATGGCCGCCTGCCCGCGTGGAAGGGCGACTACCACCACGACCTCAACACCCAGATGACCTATTGGCCCGTCTATACGGGCAACCGGCCCGACCAGTCGGCGAACTTCGTCGATTGGCTCTGGGCGACGCGTGAGGAGGCGCGGCGCTATACGCGTGCCTTCTTCGGCGTCGAGGGGCTCAACTATCCCGGCACTGCCGACCTGCTCAACCGGCCGCTGGGGGGCTGGGCGGCGTATAGCTACTCCCCCACGGTCTCGGCGTGGCTGCTGCAGCATTTCGACCTGCACTGGCGCCTTTTCGGCGACGCCGCCTATCTGCGCGACCGCGCCTATCCGTTCGCCAGGGAGGTCACGACCTTCCTGACCGCCATGCTGCGCGAGCGGCCGGGCCGAACGGGCGTGTTCCTGCCGATGTCGATCTCGCCCGAGATCAACGACAACAAGCTCGCATCCTTCTTCGCCGAGTGGACGAACTTCGACCTTGCGCTGGTCCGCTATGCCTTCACGACCGCGGCGTGCATGGCCGACGCCGCCGGCCGCGCCGACGAGGCGCGCCGCTACCGGACGATGCTCGGCCGCCTTCCCGACTTCGCGCGCGATGACGATGGCGGCCTGTCGGTCGCGCCGGGGCAGTCGCTCAGTGCCAGCCACCGCCATTTCTCGCACCTGCTGGCCTTTTACCCGCTGCGCCTGCTCGACCCGGCGACCGACCCGGCGGCGGCGAAATCACTCGACGCATCGCTGGCGCGACTCGAGCTGTTCGGGACCAGGATGTGGATGGGCTACAGCTTCGCCTGGCTGGCGGCGCTCTACGCGCTCGCCGGGCGCGGCGCGGATGCGCTGCGTGCCTTGCGCCTCTTCGAACTCGGTTTCTCCGGCCGCAACGGGTTCCACACCAACGGCGATCGCTCGGGCAAGGGCATCACCGACTTTCCGTTCAGCCTGTTCACGCTGGAGGGCGGCAATGCCGCGAGTGCCGCGGTGCAGGACATGCTGCTGCAGAGCGGCGACGGCTGGCTGCGGCTGTTCCCGGCGGCGGCAAGCCCCGGCGCGCGCTTCGAGCGGCTGCGGGCATCGGGCGGGATCGACGTCTCGGCCCGCCTCGCCGGGGGCCAGCTCGCCGAGGCGACGCTGATTGCGACGCGCCGTGTTACCGTCCGTGTCGAGGGGCCGGGATTGACGCCGCGCGAGGTCCAGCTGATGCCGGGCCGTCCGCTGCGCGTGACCGGCTCGAACTGACCATCGAGGAGCAACCATGATCCGCAAGCTGCGCCTGCTCGCCCTGTCGCTCGCGGCCGTCCCCGGCGGGCTCGCCGCCCAGACAATCGAGGCGGGCAACCTGCCGAGGGTCGGGCAGGTCTCCGAACGCTTCCAGTCCTACAACGTCGAGATGGTCGAGGTGACCGGCGGGCGCTTCTGGAAACCGTACAAGTTCGGGCCCCCGGCCAACGAGGCGGACCGCTATCGCTATCGCCCGCCGATCGACCTCGCCAGTTCCAAGCTGCGGATGCTCGCGCGTGCCCTCGGCCCGGCCTATCTGCGCGTCAGCGGCACCTGGGCGAACACGACCTGGTTCGCGGATCGCAGCACTGCCAAGGCACCGCCCACGGGGTTCAGCGCGGTGCTGACGCGCGACCAGTGGCAACGGGTCGTGGCCTTCTCGCGCACCGTCGACGCGCCGCTCGTCCTGTCGGTCGCGGGCAGTCCCGGCGCGCGCGACGCGGTCGGCGTCTGGCAGCCCGACCAGATGGCGGCGCTCGTCGCCTTCACGCGCGCCAACGGCGGCACGATCGCCGGGGCCGAATTCCTGAACGAGCCCAACCTCGTCAATCTGACCGGCGCGCCCGACGGCTATGACGCGGCTGCCTATGCGCGCGACTGGGACCGCTTCGCCGCCGCGTTCCGCCGTGCGGCACCGGGTGCGCTGCTGCTCGGGCCGGGTTCGGTCGGAGAAGGTGGGACGCTCGACGCATTGGCGGCAGCCGCCAAGCTAAAGCTGATGCCGTCCGCCGATATGCTGGCGGCGTCAGCGACCAAACCCGATGTCCTCACCTATCACCATTATGCCGCGATGTCGGAACGCTGCGGCCGGGGCACGCCGCTGTCGACCAGCCTCGAACAGGCGGCGACGCCGGCGCTGTTCGACCAGAGCCTGCGCACCTTCCAGTTCTACCGGGGCTTGCGGGATCGCTTCGCGGTCGGTGCGCCGCTGTGGCTGACCGAGACCGGGCAGGCGGCGTGCGGCGGCGACCGCTGGTCGAGCAACTTCGCCGACACGCCACGCTATGTCGATCAGCTCGGCCTGCTGGCGCGCCAGGGTGTGCAGGTCGTGATGCACAACACGCTCGCCGCGAGCGACTATGCGCTGATCGACGAGACGACACTCGACCCGAGGCCGAGCTATTGGGCGGCACTGCTCTGGCGGCGGCTGATGGGCACGACGGTGCTCGACGCGCCTGCCGCCGGGCCGCTCCGCCTCTACGCGCACTGCCTGCGGGGCCGCGCGGGCGGCGTCGCGCTGGCGGCGATCAATACCGGACCGGCGACCGGTCTGCGGCTTGGGTCGCGCGCCGATGCCTATGTGATGACCGCCGCGGGCAGCGATGGGGTGGCGCTCAACGGCCGGACGCTGGTGCTACAGGGTGGCCGACTGCCGGCGCTCGCGGGCAAGCGCCTCG
>CAXTSL010000020.1:0-12219 GCA_964246975.1 uncultured Sphingomonadaceae bacterium | reverse complement strand
CCTCGCGGGTGACGCGGTCACACTGCCGGCCACGAGCGTCACCTTCGTCGCGCTGCCAAAGGCCCGCAACCCGGCTTGCGCGGCGGGCTGACCGCACCTTGCCTACGACCCCGCGACGGCCTTCGCGAACGCGCCGGCGCGGCGGATCGCGTCGCCCGCTTCGGGCAGCATGGCGCGGAACGCGTGCCACGCATGGACCATCGCCTCCCATGTCTCGAGCGTCACCGTGCCGCCCGCCGCCGTCATTCGTTCGTAAAGGCGGGTCGCATCGTCGCGCAGAATCTCGTCGTCGCCGACCTGGATCAGCGTGCGCGGCAGACCCGACAGGTCGGCGAACAGCGGGGACACGCGCGGGTCGGCGGCGGGCAGCGAACCGCAATAGCGGTCGGCGTCGAGCGCCAATCCCTCGGTGGTCAGCATGATCTCGTCGGCGGCCTTCGTGGCGTGGCTGTCGCCCGCGCACGTCAGGTCGACCCAGGGGCTGAGCAGCACGAGCGCCGCAGGCAGCGCCAGACCCTCGTCCCGCGCGGCAATGATCGCCGCAAGCGCCAGGCCGGCACCCGCCGAGTCGCCCAGCCACGCCACAGGCTCGGCGGTGCCGGCGATGGCGCGCCAGACGCTCAGGATATCGTCGAGCGCGGCCGGATAGGGGTGTTCGGGCGCGAGGCGGTACTCGACCGCGTACACCGCCATGCCGCTGGCCTGCGCGAACGCCGCAGCAAGCGAGCGGTGGGTGCGGATGCTGCCGAGGACGAACGCGCCGCCGTGGATGTAGAGCAGGCGGCCGCGCGCAGCCGGCGCGGCGATCCGGTCTACGCGGACATCGGCGATGTTGTCCTCCACGATCGTGACGCCCTCGGGCTCCCCGGCGGCTTGCGCGAAGGCGGCCAGCGACTGGCGGCGCGCCGCGATCGGCGCGGCGGGGTCCTGCCGTGTCCCGAGCAGCGCGCGCGCCTTGGCCACACCCTCCCGCCCGGCCGCCGACACGGGGACATCGACGACGGTCATGCTGGCTGGCCATTCCTCTTCACCGGCACCCAGCGGGTCACGCGCTCCTGAATCGCGAGGACATCGGGCGGGGCGAGGTTGCGGGTGCCGCCGCGGCCGTAGTGATAGACCATCGCCATGCGTCGGTCGGTCGACTGGTTGTCGACCGACTTGTGCATCAGGTGGCTGTGGAAGACGAGCAGGTCGCCGGGGGCCATCTCGACCGGTACGGCGCGCTGCTCGTCGATGCCGTCGATCTCGGTATAGCCCTGGTTCGCGCCGGGCCGGCGGTCGGGGCGGTGCGGCTGCACGTCCTCGCGGTGTGAGCCCGGGATGACCGACAGGCAGCCGTTCTGCGTCGTCGCCGCCGAGATCGCCAGCCACAGGCCGACCTGCGGCCCCTTGTCGAAGCGGAAGTAATAGCTGTCCTGATGCCACGGCTGACCCCATGCCCCGGCGTTCTTGAAAATGAACATCGACTGGAAGACGTCGACATCGGGGCCGATCAGGTCGCTGACGATCGCGCCGCAGGCGGGATCGAGCGCGAAATCGCGTGCGGCACCCGACAGGTGCGGGTTGAACAGCTTGGCGACATGATCCTCGGGCGCGATTGCGGTCTCGACGGGCTTGGCCTCGGGCTGCACGATCAGGTCGCGCGCCGTGGCGTAGGAGGGCTCGCCCGGATGCGCCGAGGGCGGATCGGCGCGGATCGCGGCGATCGTCTCCTCCGCCATCGCCTCGCCGACATGCGCGGCAGCGAAGCCGCGGATAATGAAGAAGCCGTCGCGCTCCCAGGCGGCACGCTGCGCTTCGCTGATCATGGTCGCTCCTTTTGCAGGGCTGTGACGAGGACATCGGCGATGCCTGCCATGCCCCGCGCGTTAGGGTGCAGGGGCACGCGCTCGACCGCGCCCGTCGCGACATGCTCCGCGCCAGGCGCCTGCGGGGCGGTCGCGCGAGACGCCGCGATCAATAGCGCGATCATGCGCGGCGCGTCCGCCGGCCGATCACGCGGCGCAGCTTCAGGTGCATCCGCGCGTCGATCGGGTAGAAGGCGATGATCGATATCGCGACGAGCCCCAGCGTCGCGGCGCCCGGGATCATGATCAGCCGCATCGCCGCCAGCGTCTCGCGCGTCTGCGCGGCGTTGGCGCGGTAGCCGATGACGGCAAGCAGCTCGCCGAGCAGCGCGGCGGCGATGCCGAACCCGGCCTTCTGGATCAGCGAGACGAAGCCGAAGACCGCGCCTTCCGACCTGATGCCCGACCGCCACTCGCCGTATTCGACCGTGTCGGGCATCATCGACCAGAAGCCGAGATAGGTGGCCCCGGTGCCGAAGCCGATGATCGCCAGCCCCACGAAGAACGGCGTCAGTTCGCTGCCGCCGCTGCCGAGCCACAGCAGCCCATAGCCGAGCAGCCCGCACGACGCCCCCGACACCCACATCGTCCGCTTCGACGTGCGCCGCATGACGAATGTCCACAGCGGCATCGAGACGGCCACCGCCGCCGCCATCGTGCCAAGCGCCGGGCCGATCAGCGCCTCGCGGTCGAGCGCGTATTTCACGTAGTAGGGCAGCATCTTCGACAGCAGGGTGCCGCCGAAGATGCCGACGAGCATCGCCGCGCAGACGATCCAGAACGGCCGGTTGCCGCGCAGCATCGTGATCATGTCGCCCGGCGTCTGCGCCTCGGCCTCCCCGGTCTCGACCGCCTCGCGCGTCGTCGCGAACACGACGAGAAAGACCAGCGTCGCGATGCCGCCATAGAGCACGGCGGTCGCGAAGAAGCCTCGGCTACCCCCGCCGAACGCCGCGACGAACTTCAGCGTCAGGAAGGCCGAGAGCAGCCCGCACATCGTCGCCGCGACCATGCGGATGCTGGCCAGCGTGCCGCGCTCGTTGGCGTCGCGCGTCATCGTCGCCGACAGCGCGAGGAACGGCATGCCGACGACCGCGTACATCGTGCGGAAGACGATATGCGTCGACGCTGCGAACAGCACGAGCGCGCCGCCCTCGAAATCGACCGGCAGGAACATCAGCGCCCAGCTCGCCGCCAGCGGCAGCCCGCCGAACAGCAGATACGGCCGGTAGCGGCCCCAGCGCGTCCGCGTGCGGTTGGCGATATAGCCCATCACCGGATCGAACAGCGCGTCCCACCCCAGCGCCACCGCGAACACCCAGCCGGCGGTCGCCGGCGACAGGCCCAATACGTCGGTGTAGTAGAACAGCAGGTAAAGGCTGGCGGTCGTGAAGAACAGGTTGAAGCCGAAGTCGCCG
Organism: uncultured Sphingomonadaceae bacterium; assembly: GCA_964246975.1. Classification (GTDB taxonomy): domain Bacteria; phylum Pseudomonadota; class Alphaproteobacteria; order Sphingomonadales; family Sphingomonadaceae; genus Glacieibacterium. The sequence goes on along the minus strand of CAXTSL010000020.1, from coordinate 8,954 downwards.
AAGCCGTAGCCGAGCTTCTGCGACAGCGGCAGCGGCGCCGGGTTCACAGAACCACCGCCGCCGTCGCCTGCTGGCCCGAACCCGTCTCGACGGTCAGCACATGGTCGCCGGGCTCGACGCGCCAGCCATGGATGGCGGGATCGCGCCACGCCAGGTCGGCGACGCGGATCGACAGCCGCACGATGCGCGTCTCGCCGGGTGCAAGTGCGACGCGGGCGAAGGCCTTGAGCGCGCGCGGCCAGCGTTCGGCCGCCTTGCCCGGCGGCGATACGAAGACCAGCACCGGCGTCTCGCTCGCCCGGTCGCCGGTGTTCTGCACGGCGACGCTGACGGCGATGCGGCCATCAGCGACGCGCGCGATCAGTGCCCGGCACGCGAAGCCGGTGTAGGACAGGCCGTGCCCGAAGGCATAGCGCGGGGTCAGCCCCTCGCGCTCGAAGCGCGCATAGCCGTGCCACAGGTCGTAGCTGATCGCCGCCGCGTCGCGGTCGAAGAACGGGTAGTCGGCGGCGTCGCGCGCCACGGTGAACGGCAGCCGCCCCGACGGCGAAACGTCGCCGAACAACAGGCGCGCCAGCGCGGTGCCGCCGTGCATGCCGCTGTAGAAGGTCTGCAGGATGGCGCCCGCGCGGGTCCGCCATGCCTCGACCAGCACCGCCGACCCGGCGACGATGACAACGACGACGGGTTTGCCGCTCGCCGCCGCCGCCTCGATCAGCGCGACCTGGGCCCCAGGCAGGCCGAGGTCGAGCCGGTCGCCGCCGATCGCCTTGGGCCGCGGCGGCGCGTTCTTGCGCGCCGCGACGATCTCGGGCGGCAGGCTCGCCTCCGACCCTGCCTGGCCGAGCGCCAGGTCGCCGGGGATATATTCGCCCTCCTCCTCGGCGGTGTAGCCGACGACGACGACGACCGCGTCCGCCGAACGCGCCGCCGCTCCCGCGGCGTCGAGATCGTCCTCGTCGCCCGTCGCGACCGCGTCGTCGCCGAGCATGGCGCGCAGTCCGGCGATCGCGGTGACCACTTCCGGTGCGCGCACCCGGCTCGACCCGTTGTCGCCGGTATTGGCGAGGCCTGCGAGCCGGCCGAGCACCGCCAGCCGCCGCACGGCGCTGCGGTCGAACGGCAGCGTGCCGTCATTCTCGAGCAGCACCGCCGATTTCTCCGCTGCCTCGAGCGCCAGCGCCCGGTGCGCATCGCTGGCGACGAGGCTCATCGGATAATCGGCGAGCGGCAGTTCGCGGCCTGCAAAGTCGAGTTGCGTCGTCAGGATACGGCGGCAGGCGGTGTCGATCACCTCGGGCGCGATGCTGCCGTCCTCGACCGCCTTGACCAGCTTCTCGCCCCAGCGCAGCGGCTCGGGGTTCTCGATGTCGAGGCCCGCAGCGGCACCGTAGGTCGCATAGACCCCCATCACCCAGTCCGAATGGACGAAGCCCTGGAAGCCCCACTCGCCGCGCAAAATGCCGGTCAGCAGGTCGCGGTGCTGCCCGCAATACTCGCCGTTGACCTTGTTATAGGCGCTCATCACGCTCGCCACGCCGGCGTCGAGGCAGGCGCGGAAATGCGGCAGGTACACCTCGTGCAGCGCGCGCTCGTCGATCCGCACGTCGACGGTGAAGCGCGCATTCTCCATTGAGTTGAGCGCGAAATGCTTGACCGTCGCGATGACGCCGTGGCTCTGGATGCCGAGCCCCAGCGCGGTCCCCATCGCGCCGAGGTGATACGGGTCCTCGCCATAGGTTTCCTGCGCGCGGCCCCACGCCGGGTGACGCAGCAGGTTGATGCACACCGCGCCCGACAAAGTGCAGCCCTGCGCGCGGATTTCGATGCCCATCGCCTCGCCGATCCGCGCCTCCAGGTCGGTGTCGAAGCTCGCGCCGCGCGCCATGGTGCAGGGGAAGCACGTCGACTGGCCGCGCGCGACGCCGCGCGGGCCGTCGGTGAAATACAGCGGCTCGATGCCCAGCCGCTCGATCCCAGACCCGGCGCGATACGGCCGCGCCCCCCAGACGCCGCCGTCGGCCGCATAGGCCGTGAAGAAGCCCTTGCCCGACATCATCCCGACCTTCTCGGCGAGGGTCGCTGCGGCGATGATGGTGTCGACGCGTTCGGCAAGGGTCATGGATCAGCTCGCGCTTGGAATGGTATCGGGCACCTGCGACTTGCCCAGCGGCTCGAACGCGTCGCGCGCGGCGGCGAAGCGGCGCGCCATGTCGGCCGCGACGTCGGGATGCCGCGCGCCGAGGTTGATCGTCTCGCCGGGGTCGCGCTCGATGTCGAACAGCAGCGGCAGGCCGAGTGCGGCGAGCGGCAGGTTGTACGCGCGGTAATAGCTGCGCCCGACATATTTCCACTGCTGCGTCCGCACTGCGGCGACGCGCTCGTTGTTGAACAGGATCAGCGCGTCGTGCGGGGTTGGGCCGCCGCTGCGCCAGACCGGCGACAGGTCGCGCCCGTCGATCGTCACGCCCGGCGGCAGCGCGGTGCCGGTCATCGCGGCGATCGTCGGCAGCAGGTCGATGTTCATGCCGATCGCGTCGCTGGTGCGCGGGCGCAGCGTGCCGGGCCAGTGCGCGATCATCGGCACCAGGTAACCGCCGTCCCAGCCGGCCCCGCCCTTGCGACCTTGGTGCGGACCCGCCGACCCCTCGAACCACGGGCCATTGTCGCTGGTGAACAGGACGAGCGTGTCGCGGTCGTGCCCGGACGCCTTCAAAGCCTGCATCAGCCGCCCGACCGCGGCGTCGAGTTCCTCGACGACGTCGCCGTAGGTCCCGCCGTCCGACCGCCCGGCGTAGGCCGGTGCGGGCTTCAGCGGCACGTGCGGCGCGCTCGGCGTCAGCATCAGGAAAAACGGGCGGTCGCGCGCCTCGCGGACGAAGGCGATACCCGCGTCGAAGACCTGCGCGGTCAGCGTCTCCTGCACAGCGGGTTCCTGCGACAGCGATCCGTCCGGGCGGCTGCGATAGAAGTTCAGCGGCCGCATGTCGTTCGAATAGGGGATGCCGGCGAAGGCGTCGAAGCCGTGCACCATCGGCGGCCACGACGGCGCGACATGGCCGAGGTGCCACTTGCCCGCCAGCATCGTCGCGTAACGCGGCTTCAACATCTCGGCGATGGTGACCTCGCCCGGCGGCAGGCCCTTGCTGTCCTTGACCGTCACTACCTCGTGCGCGAGGCCGGTGCGGATCGGATAGCGCCCGGTCAGCATTCCCGCGCGCGACGGCGTGCAGACGTTGGCCGATGCGTAGAAGTCGGTCATCCGCACGCCGCCGCGCGCCAGCGCGTCGATGTTGGGCGTGCGGATGAAGGGCGATCCGTAGCAGCCGAGATCGCCCCACCCAAGATCGTCGGCGACGATCAGCACGACGTTCGGCGGCCGCCGCGCGGTCGCCGCTCCCCCAAGCGAGGCACCCGCGGCCGCCGCAGCGACGAGGCGCATCAGATCGCGGCGGCTGGTCCCGGTCGTCACCACTTACGTGCACCGCCCTTCGCGCATGATCGGCACTCAGCCACCGAACTTGAAGCCGACCGAGACGCCGATCAAGCGCCGCGCGTCGGGAGTGTAGAACTGCGAATAGACGCCGGTCGCGTTGAGCACCGGCTGGCTGATGACGTTGGTCGCGTAAAACTTGTCGAAGAGGTTCTTGACGAACACGCTCGCATTCCAGCGTCCGTCGCTGCTGTCGATGCCGATGCTGCCGTTGAGCAGGCCGAAACCCTCCTGCACCAGATTGGGGTCGCCGGCTGCCGAGAAGCTGACCTTGTCGCGGAACTGATAGCTGCCCTGGATGAAAGCGTTGAGATCGCCGACAGGCTGTTCGTAGCGGCCGAACAGCGACGCGGTCAGCTGCGGGGCATTGGTCAGGCGGTTGCCGGTGCCGTTGGTGACGGCGGTCGCGCCCGCGGCGGCACTGACCCGGATGCACTGCCGGTCCGACGCGCGGACCGTACCGAACGGCAGGATCGGCTGGCCGGTGTAGCACGCGATGTTCTGGAAGTCGGCGTAGGTGGCGTCGAGGTAGCTGCCGTTGAGCGACAGCGACAGGCCGGTGACGGGGCGAACGCCAAGCTCGAGCTCGATGCCCTGTGTCTTGAGCTTGCCGGCGTTGGTCACCCGAAAACGCCCCGGATTGACGCCTTGGTCGAAGACCTGCGCCTGAAAATTCTTGTAGTCGGTCCTGTAGGCGGCGACCGCGAAGGTCACGCGATTGTTGAGCCACGCGCCGCGCGAGCCGATTTCATAGGTGGTCGGAATCTCCGGGCGCACCACTTCGGTGACCGAGGTGGTGACTCCCAGCGTGTTGATCCCCGGCCCCTTGAAGCCGCGGGCATGCGTCGCATAGACCATCATCGAAGGGTTCACGTCGACCTGCGCGGTCAGGCGATACGAGACGTTGGTCTCCCCGGTGCTGCCGTTGATCGTTCCCGTGAACCGGCCCGGGATCGTCGCGATCGTTCCCGGTGCCTGCGCCTGCACGAGCAGGAGGTCGACCTTCTCGTCGGTATAGCGGGCGCCGGCGATCAGCTTCAGCCCTTCGGTCGGGCGCACGCTGATCTGGCCGAAGATCGCCTTGCTGAGGTTGGATGTATCGGTGGCGAGCGTCGTGCCGAGCAGCGCGGGTAGCGCCACCGCGCCCAGCGTCCCGGTCTGGTTGCTCCGCGTCTTGTTGGTCTGGTCGTAATAGAACAGGCCCGCGACCCATTCGACCGGCCCTGCCGGCGACGTCAGGCGCACCTCCTGCGAGAACTGGCGCAGCCGCGACACGCCGGAATTCAGATCGAGGATGTTGGCGGGCAGCAGGTCGGGATCGTTGTTGTCGCTGTTCTTCCAGCGCCGATAGGCGGTGATCGACGTCAGCGTTGCAAAGCCGAAATCATAATCGAGCTGCCCCGACGTACCCCAGGCATCGACGTTCTGAAAGAACGGGGCGCCCGCCGCAATCTCGCGGTTGCCGATCGACGGGACGATGCCGACCGCGGCATTCTGCGCGCCGAAAGGCGTCGAGAGCGGGGCGGATCGGCCGGTGAAGGCGCAGCACCGCGAGCGGCGTCGCTGCCCGTCGGCCGAGATCATGATCGACAGGTTGCTCGCCGGCTCGATCAACAGCTTGGCGCGGACATTCTGTTCGTTGCGGTTGTTGACGTCGGTGTCGAGCTGACGATTGTAGATCGTGCCATCGGCGGTCTGGCTGCCGGCCGCGATCCGCAGCGCCGCGATCGACCCCAGCGGGACATTGCCGACCGCCGACACCTTGACCTCGTTCAGCGTCGCATACGAGGCGGTGGCTTCGATTGTCGTTGCGTTCAGCCGCGGCCGCCGCGTGGTGATCGAGATCAGCCCGGCGCTGGCGTTCTTGCCGAACAACATGCCCTGGGGGCCGCGCAGGATCTCGACGCGCTCGAGATCGAGCAGGTCGCCCGTCGCCTGTCCCGAGCGGCCGATCACGACGCCGTCGACCACCACGCCGACGCTCTGCTCGACGGTGTCGGAGAAGATCGCGGTGCCGACGCCGCGGATCGCGAAGCCCTCGCCGCGCGCGTTCGCCGACGGGGTGAAGTTGAGGCTGGGGGAGATCAGCCGCAGGTCGGTCGCGGTGGTAATCTGCTGCGACAGCAGCGCCTCGCCGGAGACGGCGCTGACCGCCAGCGGCACGTCGCGCAGCCGCTCGGCGCGCTTCTGCGCGGTGACGATGATCTCGCCGGGCGAGTCGTCGTTGGATGCCGGGACCGTCTGCGCGGCAAGCGGCGATGCCGCGATCACCAGACTTGCCGCCACTGCGATGCGTGAAACCCCGATCATGTGCCTGCCCTCCCCAATGTCAGATCTCCGTCGAACGGTGGCGAAGCTGGCAGGTCGAAGACTCGTTGTCGAGAAGATTCGACCGTTCGGTCAGGTTGGTACGATGAGCAGGTCGAGGATCATGCGCGTCAGCTGCCGCAGGCTCTCGGCCTCATGCAGTGGCCGGCGATAGGTCCGGTCCCAGATCGCCTGCTGGGCGACCAGCACGTTGACACTGCTCGACAATATCGCCTGGTAGTGGGCGATGTCGCCGGGCCGAAGGCGCCCCTCGCTCTGGAGCGTCCGCAGGATCGAATCGGTGAAGCGGACGTGGTTGGAGAAGTGATGATCCACCAGCCACGCGCTGCGCCACGACGGCGTCGCGCCCTCGATGAACGGTATCCGGACATAGGCGGGCCAGGTCAGCGCCGCCTCGACGAACAGGCCGATGACATGCACCAGCCGCTCCAGCGCCGATCGCGACGTCGAGAGCCGGTTGACCACGTAGAATTCGTCGACTTCGGCCCACAGCGCCTCGACAACGCCGATCCACAGCGTCTCCTTGTCCTTGAAATGATACAGGACGCTCGCCTTGGCGCTTCCTGCGCGGGTCGCCACATCGGCGATCGAGGTGCCTTCATACCCCCGCTCCGCAAACAAAGCGGTGGCAGCCTTGATCAGCTGCCGGCGGCTTTCGTCGCCACGCTCGTTCGACTTCCGAACCGGCGGGAGTTCGGCGGTGTCGATGAGCCGACCGGCTGAATAAGGGCTGCGCATTCTCGCGCACTAACAGATCGCACGAGGTGCGTCATAGCCGAGCAGGTGAAGCAGCTTGGCACGCCATGGTTCCGCCCATCAAGACACGGTGCAGCAAGCCACTGGTTCGCCCCCACTCAAACTCTTGCAAGAAAATTGGGTAGACGCCCTGATCTCGGTATTGATTCATGCCGCTCAATGGCGCTCGTCAGAATTGCAGCCTTCAAGCAGCGATGCCCTGACCGTGAGCCACTTGGCGGTGTGGCACGGGAATTTGCCGACGATCACGGTGCCCAGTTTCGTCACGTTCGGGGCACCAGCGACGCTTTAAGGTCTTCGGAACGCTGCTCGACGGGCGTGGGGCGTCGGCTCCGCAAGCGGCCGGGCGCGACGCCTTGGCGACGACAGGGTGTCCGTGGCCCGAGGTCCGGCTGCTCGGACGGCGCGGGATGACGCCGCGTTGCGCGCCATGCTAGGCACACCGCCGCCATGACCCATGCTTCCGATTTCGTGCGCGTTCTCGACGAACGCGGTTTCATCCATCAGGTGACCGACGCGAGTGCACTCGACGCGGCGGCGGCGGCGGGCGTCGTCACGGCGTATGTCGGCTATGATTGCACCGCGCCGTCGCTGCACGTCGGCAATCTCGTCTCGATCATGATGCTGCGCCACCTCCAGCAGACCGGCCACCGGCCGATCGTGCTGATGGGCGGCGGCACCACCAGGGTCGGCGATCCGTCGGGCAAGGACGAGGGGCGGCAACTGCTCGACGACGCGCGCATCGGTGCCAACAAGGCGAGCATCCGGCGCATCTTCGAGCGTTTCCTGTCGTTCGAAGGCCCCAACGCGGCGATCACGGTCGACAATGCCGAGTGGCTCGACGAACTGGCGTACATCCCCTTCCTGCGCGACATCGGGCGGCATTTCTCGGTCAACCGGATGCTGACCTTCGATTCGGTCCGGCTGCGCCTCGACCGCGAGCAGCCGCTGAGCTTCCTCGAGTTCAATTACATGATCCTGCAGGCGTACGACTTCCTCGAACTGTCGCGACGGCATGGCTGTTCGCTGCAGATGGGCGGGTCGGATCAATGGGGCAACATCGTCAACGGCACCGACCTGATCCGCCGCGTCGACGGCAAGGCGGCGTTCGGGCTGACGACGCCGCTGATCACCACCGCCGACGGGGCCAAGATGGGCAAGACCGCGAACGGCGCGGTGTGGCTCCACGAGGACTCGCTGCCGGCGTGGGATTACTGGCAGTTCTGGCGCAACACCCACGACGCCGATGTCGGGCGCTTCCTCAAACTGTTCACCGACCTGCCGCTGGATGAGGTCGCGCGGCTCGAGGCGCTGGAGGGGGCGGGGATCAACGCCGCCAAGGTGGCGCTGGCGAATGCCGCGACGGCGCTGTGCCGGGGGCCCGAGGCGGCGGCGGCGGCGGCGGCAACGGCGGCGGCGACCTTTGCCGACGGCGGCGCGGGCGACGACCTGCCGGGTTTTGCCGTCGCGGGGCCGGTGTCGATCCTCGACGCGCTCGTCGGGCTGGGCTTTGCGGCGTCGAAGGGCGAGGCGCGGCGGCTGGTGACGGGCGGCGGCGCGCGCGTCGATGGCGACGTTGTGGGCGAGGCTGCCGTTGCGGGGCCGGGGGCGCGGATTTCGGCGGGCAAGAAGCGGCATGGGGTGCTGACGGCGGGGTGACGGCCTCGGACTTTTTTTCGTCATTCCGGCGAAGGCCGGAACCCAGCTTTGTCAGGGGCGGACCATCCGCTTGTAAGACAACTGGGTTCCGGCCTTCGCCGGAATGACGCGGTAAGAGACCGGACCAATGCATCCTCTCAAACGCTCCTTCGGCGCCATCGCGGGTCCCGCGACGCGCGTCCTCATTCTCGGCAGCCTGCCGGGCGACCGCAGCCTCGCGGCGCGCGAATATTATGCGCATCCCGGCAACCGCTTCTGGGAACTGGTCGGGGCGGTCGTCGAGCGCGACCTGCGCGCGCTGCCGTACGCCGAGCGCCTCGTCGCGCTGGCGCACGCGGGCATCGGCCTGTGGGATGTCATCGCCTCGGGCCGCCGCCCGGGCAGCCTCGATGCGGCGATCCGCGACGCGACCGCCAACGACCTGGCCGGTTTGCGCGCGACGCTGCCCGGCCTGCGCGCCGTGGCGTTCAACGGGCAGACGGCGATGCTGGTCGCGCGCCGCGCGCGCATCGATTTCGGCGATCTGGCGCTGCTGACGCTGCCGTCGAGCAGCGGCGCGCACGCAACGATGCCGCTGGCCGACAAGCGCGACCGCTGGCTGGCGCTGCGCGCCTACTGACTATTCGGGCAGCGTCGCCCACGGTCGCCACGCCAGCCGCCGCTCGTCGAGTCCGGCGAGTTCGCTCGCGCCGAAGCCAGCCGCGAGGCGACGCGCCAG
>CAXTSL010000019.1:33792-36333 GCA_964246975.1 uncultured Sphingomonadaceae bacterium | reverse complement strand
CGCGATCATAGCGGCATTGTCGGTGCAGAGCCACGGCGGTGGTGCCACGAATTTCGTGTCGTGGCGCGTCGCGAGATTCCCCAGCGCGGCACGCACGGCAGTATTCGACGCGACGCCACCCGCGACGACGAAGGCGGTCGCCTCGGGCATTGCCGCGAGCGCCAGACTGCTCCGGTCGACGAGGCAGTCGACCGCCGCCGCCTGGAACGACGCCGCAAGATCGGCGGCGCTGTGCATCCCTGTCGCGTGCGCGCGCAGCACCGCGCTCTTGAGGCCCGCGAAGGAAAAGTGCGGCTCGCCCGAGCCGACGAGCGGGCGCGGCAGCGGCACGGCACGCGGGTCGCCCGCCAGCGCCGCGTGCTCGACCGCCGGGCCGCCGGGAAAGCCCAGGCCGAGGATCTTGGCGACCTTGTCGAACGCTTCGCCGACCGCATCGTCGATCGTCGTCGCGAGCCGGCGGTACGCGCCGACCCCCTCGACCGCGAGCAGCTGGCAATGCCCGCCCGAGACGAGCAGCAGCAGGTAGGGGAACGCGAGGGTCGAGTCGATCAGGCGCGGGCTGAGCGCGTGGCCCTCGAGGTGATTGACCGCGATCAGCGGCTTGTGCGCGGCAAAGCTCAGTGCCTTGCCCGTCACCAGCCCGACCATGACGCCGCCGATCAGCCCCGGCCCGGCGGTCGCGGCGATGGCGTCGACATCGCCGAGCGCGACGCCGCCGTTGGCCAGCACGGCGGCAATCATCGGGGCCAGCCGCTCGCTGTGCGCACGCGCGGCGAGTTCGGGGACGACGCCGCCGAACGGCCGGTGCGCGGCATCCTGGCTGGCGACCGCCTGCGCGACGATCGTCCGGTCGCTACGCACCAGCGCGACGGCGGTTTCGTCGCAGCTCGATTCGATGCCGAGCACGAGAATACCCCCTCCCCTCCCGGTGAGCCCTTGCGAACCGAGAGAGGAAAGGGTTGGGGTGGGGTGCCTCGCCCCGAAGGCTGCGTCTCGCCCGGAGACACCCCACGCCCCTCCCCTCTCTCCGCTGCGCGGGGAGGGGAGGGGGAAGAGGGCAGTCACCGAATCACCGGCGCGCCGCGCGTCGACGCGAGCGACTGCGCGAGCGATTCGAGGCTGGCGCGTAGGTCGGGGTCGGCGATGTCGCGCAACGTCGATTGGGTCGCGGGCGGCAGCTCGACCGGCACCGGCACCGGGCGCGCGGCGCGGGGTATCGGCAGGTCGCCATGGCGCAGCGCGAGCCTGGCCACCGCCGCATAGCCGAAGAAGCGGTTGGCGCGCTCGATCACCTGCGGCTCGACGTGGCGCAGCATCGGTGCGAACGCGCCGGTCACCAAGATCTTGAGCGTGCCGCCGCTGCGCTTGCCGACCGGGAAGCGGATTTCCTCGGGCATCGAGTGGCGGGCATAGGCCTCGCCGACGATCTCGCTCCAGCGCGCGACGATCGCCGACTGCATGAAACCATAGCGGCGGAACGCGGCGTCGCCGACCCTGGGCAGCAGGTCGCTGACCGCGCGGCTGCGGCGGCTGCGCTCGGGAAGGCGGGGCGTTTCGGTCACGCGCGCTCCATGCCATAGCGGCGCGGTGCGCGTCGATTCATTACCCCTCGGGCGACCGCCGACGCGCGCGCCCGACGACGCTTTCGCGGCGGCGCTGCTGCGCTGGTACAATGCCAATGCCCGCGTCCTGCCGTGGCGCAGCCCGCCGGGAACGCCGCCGCCCGACCCCTATCGCGTCTGGCTGTCGGAGGTCATGCTCCAGCAAACCACGGTCGCGGCGGTCGTCGCTTATTTCGCCGCGTTCACGGCGCGCTGGCCGACGGTGCGCGAGCTTGCCGCCGCCGACGACGGCGCGGTGATGCAGGCGTGGGCGGGGCTCGGCTATTATGCCCGCGCGCGCAACCTGCTGGCGTGCGCGCGGGCCGTCGCGGCGTCGGGCGGACAGTTTCCCGCGACCGAAGCCGAACTCCGCGCGCTCCCCGGCGTCGGCGCGTACACCGCCGCCGCCATCGCCAGCATCGCCTTCGGGCAACGCGCGGTGGTCGTCGACGGCAACGTCGAGCGCGTCATGGCGCGGCTGTTCGCGGTCGCAACGCCCCTTCCCGCCGCGCGGCCCGAGCTGCGCGCGCACGCCGCAACGCTGACCCCGGCGGCGCGCTGCGGCGACTATGCCCAGGCGGTGATGGACCTCGGCGCGACGATCTGCACGCCGCGCAACCCAAACTGCGGCGCGTGCCCGGTGCGCGTGTGGTGTGCGGGGCACGCGCGCGGCGACCCGGCGCGCTTCCCCGTGCGGCCACCCACGGTCGCCCGCCCGATCCGCTATGGCACCGCCTTCCGCCTCGAAGCGCAGGGAGCGGTCCTCCTCGTCCGCCGCCCGCCAAGGGGGCTGCTCGGCGGCATGCTGGCGCTCCCCTCGACCGACTGGCGGCCCGAGGTGCCCGACTGGACGGGCGCGGTGCCGGCCGCCGCCGACTGGCGGGTCTTGCCCGGCGAGGTCCGCCACGCCTTCACGCATTTCGAACTGCGACTGGCGGTC
>CAXTSL010000019.1:0-33782 GCA_964246975.1 uncultured Sphingomonadaceae bacterium | reverse complement strand
CGGTCGCGGTGGCGACGCTGCCCAGGCGCGTCACCGTCGGGGGCGAGTGGTGGCCCACCGCCAGCCTCGGCGAGGCGGGACTGCCGACACTCTTCGCCAAGGCGGCGCGCCATGCGGCTGAATCGACTCCGGCGCGTTATCCCGCCGCAACGACCGGAGACCGACAATGACCAAGACCCTGCCCGAACTCGCGCACGCGATGCGCGACATCGACTTCGCCATGCTGCTGACCCACAGCGAGGGTGGCGAGATCGCCGGACGCCCGATGAGCAACAATGCCGAAGTCGACTACGACGGCGACTCGTTCTACTTCAGCGACGGCGACACGCGCACCGTCCGCGATATCGAGGGCAATCCCAAGGTTGCGCTGTCGTTCCAGGGCAACACCAGCCTGCTCGGCAAGCCCGGCCTGATGGTCGCCGTCGAGGGTCGCGCCGAACTGATCCGCGACAAGGCGGTGTTCGCCGAGCATTGGACCAAGGACATCGACCGCTGGTTCGCGCAAGGCGTCGACACGCCGGGCCTCGTGCTGATCAAGGTTCACGCATCGCGCATCCATTTTTGGGACGGCGAGGACGAGGGCGAACTCTCCGTTTGAGGGCGATCAGTCGGGATCGACACGGTCGTCTCGTCATCCCCGCGCAGGCGGAGATCTAGCCTCTTCAGCGGTAATGTTGTCAGCTGCGCCGAAGTTTTTGCGAAGGGAGCCGGGTCCCCGCCTGCGCGGGGATGACGCTGGATTTTCGGCAATCCCCGATACCGTCATCGACATGCGGCAATAGATGCGCGCGCGGTAGCGCGAGTCCTCGGCGTCGGGAAGCGGCGCGCCCGCCAGCAGGACGGCGCGGGCGAAGCGTTCGACCGCATGGCGATGCACGCCGCGCGTCGCGGGCTTGCTTCGCCGACTATTGCTGAAAGCGGACGTTATTCTCGCGCGCCCACTTGCGGGCATTGTTCAGGCAGACCTCCCACTCGACCGCCGAAAGTTCGCCATCCTTGGTCCGCCGCGACAGGTAAAGCGATTCGACGTGCTTGTTCATCTGCACCTCCTGGAAGATATGCGCTTCGAGCAGTGCGCCGGCATCGGCCGTATCCGCGCAGGTTTGGCCCAAATAGCACCCCGTCCAGATATCCTGCGCCATGCCGGAGTCGCAATATGCCAGAATTGCGCCAAGCGTCTCGAAACTGCACTGCCTGTCGACCGCATTCGGAGCAGCACTGACGCTGAACGTGTCGCCTGGAAAATAGATCGCCTTATTTTTCAACTCGGGATTGAGCACGATGTAGCTATGGCCATAGTTGATCGATGAGCCGCTTGCGCGCTTGCCGTAGTTGAGCGCCGCAAAGATCTGTTTGGCATACGGATTGAACGCCCGGTTGTCGATCTGATAGCCCTCCTTGTTGTTACCGATATCGACCCTGTCGATCGTGCGCCAGTCATTGCTACCCGTCGACATCGCTTTGAACAGCTTGCGCCGCTGCGGATGTTTCAACCGATTGGCGTTTTCCCATTCGGCTGGCAGAGTTACCTTTTGATCGGCAAAGAGCCTGAAGTTGGCTTCTTCGCTTACGGTCCCGTCTGGCTTGTATTGAGTCTTCAGCACTTTGGCACCGCCGACGTCCGTCACGTTTTTCTGATACGTCGTGGCATAGGTTTTATAAGTGTTCTCGCCGCTGAACCAACCCTCCGCCGACAGGTTGATCGTCAGCTGCGACGCCTGCAAGCGGCGGATGATGACGTCATAGGCGATCTCCCACCCCTCCTTGCCGCTCCCGCTCCGCTTGGCGAGAGCCTCGAGCGACACGTTGCCGCGCTTGGCCAGCTCGGTTATCACGCTGATAACTTTGTCGATTTTTCCCTCATCGCGCTTGTTGAGGGCCCGTTTGCGCTTGTCGGCGTATTCGGCTTGCAGCTTGAGGCCGGTACTTTTCAAGGACATCGCGCGCCTTTCGGTGCCAGTTTCCAAAGCTCAGGGTGACAGGCGTGTTGCCACCGTAAGCGGGACCGAAATTATCGCAATCTTGTTACGGTGCCAATCCGAAATCCGGAATCCGGAATGCGAGACCGACGAGCGGCGGCGGCAAGGTCGGGACCGCGCCTCACACCGTCATCGACATCCCGCGGTAAATCCGCGCGCGGTAGCGCGAGTCCTCGGCGTCGGGGAGCGGCGCGCCGGCCAGCAGTACGGCGCGGGCGAAGCGCTTGACCTCCTCAAGATGCTCGTCGAGGTCGCGCGGCTCTTCCGACCGGACGCGACGGGTCAGGTTGATCTGGTTGACCGGCACGTCGTGGACGAGCCGCTCGTTTTCGACCGCGAGCGTCGCGGTGAAGGCGTGGAGCGCGGTCTTGACGAAGTTAGCAAGCGCGAATGCCGGGCCCGTCGTCCCCATCGCCACGTCGGGCGACACCAGCACGAGCTGGCACTGGTCGTAGAGCGACGCCTTGCGGCTGACGCGGAAGTGGTGCGTGAGATTATCCTCGACGAGCTGGCCGAACGCCGACGCCGGGAGCGGATCGTCGCCGAACAGCCGGTCCGGCAGCGGCGCGAACGGCGTCGAGACGATCGTCGTCGGCGGTCCCCACAGCGCCAGCGCGCGGTCCATCGCCGCTTCGATATCGTCGCCTGCAACGAGCATTTCGACGCTCGCCGGGGCATCCTCCAGCGCCGCGACCAGTGCCGCCGCACCGCTTCCTGTCGCGGTCATCAGCACGATGCGCGCGACATGGCAGTCCACGAAGGCTTCCGCCGCAGCGGCGAGGTAATCGACGAGATGCTCGCCCACCAGCCACACCGTCTTGCCCTGCATCCGGTCGAGGCGCTCCTGCTTGGGGCTGCCGAACAGCTCGCGCTCGGTGGTCGAGCGTTCGAGGCTGAGGCCGCCCGACGGCATGAAGGTCTCGCCGCTGACCGCGCGGTCGGCCAAGAAGAACACCGTCGCCTGCGCCACCTCGCCCTCGGTCGGCATCCGGCCGAGATTGAGCAGCGCGGTGACGCCGCCGCCGACCTTCGCCGCCTCGCTTGCGATCTTCGCGGCGGGCAGCCACGGCCGGTCGTCGGGCGGCACGCGCAGCAGCCAGCCGCCGTTCGCCTCCTCGGTATCGGGGCGGTCCTTCCACGGACCCGAGTCGCGCAGATAACCGCCGAGCCGCAGCCGCTGCACCAACCGCGCCGCGATGGCGCGCGTCAGCAGGAAGCGGTCCCATGCGCACGTATCGTCGCCCTCCTGCGCGCAGGCGAGTGCCAAGTCGCGCAGTTCGCGCGGGTTGTCGGTGTCGTGCGCGATCTTGACCGAATCGTTGCGTGACAGCCGCCCTAGTACGACCTCGACGCGCACCCCGCGCCGCATCGCGCGGATGCAGGCGCTGTGTACCGCATTGAGCCGCTTGTTCTCGAGGATCAGCCGTCCACGCCGCTCGAACAGCCCAGGCTTGCCCCCGGTGCCGCCGAGCCGGTCGCCGTCGACGGGTCCCGGCGCGATCGCATTGATCTGGATTTCCGGACCCAGGAACCGCGCCATCGATTCGACCATGGCGCGCTGACCCGATTTCGACACGGCATAGTCGGCGCGGTTGGGATAAGCGACGGCCAGATATTTCTCGCCGCCGAAGTAGCTCGAAACATTGAGGATATAGCCCGAGCCCTGCGCCTTCATCAGCGGCACGACGTGGCTCGCCAACACATAGTTCGAGATCAGGTTTGCATCGAGCGTCCGCCGCCATGCGTCGAGGCCCATGTCGACGACCATCTCCTCGGCCCCCGAAATCCCGGCATTGTTGATCAGGTAATCGATGCGCCCGAACGCCTTGACGGTTTCGTCGACGCAGCGGCCGAGGCTGGCGTGGTCGCTGACGTCGATGTTCGAGATCGTCCGGACGCGGCGCTCGACGCCCGAGAACCCGACATCCTCAAGTTCGCCGACGATGCGCGCGCGCGTCGCCTGCAACTCGCTTTCGCGGCGCGCGACGAGCATCACTTTCGCCCCCGCCAGCGCGAGCAGTCGCGCCACCTGTCCGCCGATGCCCGCCGAGCCGCCGGTGATCAGCGCGACCTTGCCGAGGTGCAGCCCGGTGATGTTCTCGGCGAAGCCGACCATCGCGACCCGCGCGCCGGTCGACTCGCCGATCGATTCGGGCAGATGCAGGTTGATCGGTTGGATGCGGCGCTCTTTCAGCAGGATGCGCGCCGCCTGCCCTGCCGCGAAGCGCAGATTCTCGGCCTCGGCATTGCCGAGCCGGACGATCTGGTTGCCCCATTCGGCCTGCCGCCGCTTGCCCGCCGCGACATCGACCGCGCTCTCGTCGCGCCAGACGCGGATCAGCTCCTCGATGCCCGCGCCAAGCATCCCGCCCCAAGCGTCGTCTGCATCGCTGCCGCCATTGGTCATGAAGACGAAGCGTGGGTCGTGGACGAGGCTGTCGTGTAGCTTCCAGTAGCGGCTGAGCGTCCGCGCGACCCCGACGGCGCCGGTCAGCTCGCTGTCGATGAACGCCGTCACGTCGGCATCGGATGCCTCGGAAAGCGGTCCGCCCAGCGTCCCTGCCGCATGCGCGGGCAGGACGATGGCCCCGGTGATCTCGCAGTGGCTCGCGGTGAAGGCGGCGAGCGCGGCCTCCATGCCAGCCGCGTCATTGCGGTCGAAGGCGACGACGGCGACCTGCGCGCCTTCGACCCGCGCCGCCGCGTCGGCGACCGCCGCGCCCGCGACGCCGAGCAGCACCGCCGCGCCGCACTGCGCCTGCACCTTCGCCAGCTCGACCGCCGCGTCGAGGTCGGCCCCGGCGATGACGACGACCCCCAGCCCTGCGCCGTCGATCGAGCGCATCGTCGGGCGCGACAAATAGGTCGAGCGCGACTCCTTCGGCACCGCCATGCCGTGCGTCACTTCGAAGTCGTGCCCCGAAAACGCCGCCGACTCGTCGCTACCGAGGAAAACGCACGTCGCGGCAATATCGGCGGGCGTCGGCAGCGGCTTGGCGTCGGGCGCGGCATCCTTGCTCAGCGCCATGATCCCGGTGAACTGGTCGGCGGTCGCGCCCGCGGCCTTGCCCTGGAGCTTGTCCATCGCCGCGAAGACGGTGCGGATGCGCGCCGATTCGATCGGGCCGGGGAACAGCGTGTTGACTCGGACGCCGCGCGGCCCGAGTTCGCACGCCAGCGTCCGCGACAGCGCGTTGAGCGCCGCCTTGGGCACTGTGTACGCGGCGCGCGCGTAATATTCGGTGCGGCTGAAAATCGTCGAGACGTTGATCACCGACGCGCCGACGCTCAGCGCCGGGGCGGCGGCGCGGACGAGGTTCCATGCGACGCCAAGCAAGCTCTGCGCCGCCGCGCCGACGGTCTCCGAGTCGCCGTCGGCGAGTTCGCCCGTGGTCAGCGGCAGTTTCTCGATGGGTTGCTTCGGCCCCGCCGACCCGGCGTTGTTGACGAGGATGTCGATATGGCCGTGTGCCGCGACGACCTCGGCGATGGCGGCGCGCACCGACGCGGGGTCGCCGCCGTCGAGGACGACGCTCATCGCGCGCTCGGGCGGTGCGCCAGCGGCGGTCAATGCCGCATCCCGCGCGGCATCGACGCGCACGCGTTCGCGTCCGGTCAGGACGACCGTCGCGCCTTCGCTCAGGTAGCGCCGCACGATCTCGCCGCCGAGATTGCCCGCCGCGCCGGTGACGAGGGCGATCTTGCCGGTCAGGCGGTCGGTGCTCATCGTGCGTCTCCCGAGTGATTGGCGCGTGGGAAAGCCCCCTCCGGCGCTACGCGCCACCTCCCCCTGGAGAAGGGGGAGGAGCTGCCACCAGCGATCCTCCCCCTCTTCAGGGGGAGGTGGCGGCGAAGCCGACGGAGGGGGCCTAGCCGCGAACTCACGCCCCGCCCTCCGCCGCCCAAGCCTCGAGGAGCGCGTCCTTCCCCCGCAACCCCAGCGCGGGCAGCGCGTGGTTGACGACGTACGTCGCCCCCGAATGGCGGTTTTCCCACATCAACTGGTGCGCCTCGGGAAGGCCCTCCCACGGCACCACCGTCGGCGGCGTCACGTCGAGCAGCCCCGCCGCGATCATGTCGTTCATCCGCGTCACCTCGTACGCATTGCACAGATGCGTGCCGCGAATCTCGGCGGTCGGCATCAGGATGCGGCGCTGGCGCGTCCACACCTGCGGCGCGTAGAAGCTGTAGCGCCGCCCGCCCATGTCCTCGGCATAAACCACCCGCCCGGTAAACGGCTTGACCAGCGCGGTCGACACCCCGAGCGTATCCTGCCCCGCGCGCTCGATGATCAGGTCGGGCGAACCGCGCGGATTATCGGGCGAGCGCAGCAACTTGCCGACCGCCGCGCCGAAGGGCTTGAGCGTCTTCTCCTGATAGTCGCGGACCTGCGCGCGGAAGGTCTCGATGTCGTCGCGCGCCGGGGTGAGGCGCGGCATCGCGTCGGGCCACGCGAATTGGTCGCCCTGCCGCCGCGCGAGGTCCTCGAGGCTGACGATCCCCGCCACCGCATCCTCGAAGCCGAGCGACTGGAGGAACTCGCGCTGGCCGTCGGTGGTCGTCGCGACGACGGTCCGCGCCTTCGCCGCCCGTGCCGCCTCGATCATCTCGAGACCCGCTTCGTCGAGCAGATCGCGGCTGCGCGGACCGTAGAACAGCAGCACCGCCTCGCCGCCGCGCAGCTTGGCACGCCGCAGCATCGTCGTCGCGTCGCTCGTCCCCGCCTTCCCCGCGAAGGTGAAGTGATAGCCCGACGACGCGCCGTAGAACGCTAGCACGCCGCCCTCGGCGAGGAGCTGGAACGAGCGCGGGAATGCCGTCTCGCCCGCGTGGCTGACAGCGTAATCCGCAAGCTGCCCGTCGTTGAGCGCACGATACGCGTCGAGCAGCGGCTCTCCGTGCGCGACCCATTCGGCCCAGCGCGCCGGGTCCTCGGGCATCGCGGTGAATGCGCCCGCAAAGCGCGCGTCGGTGCGGTCGAGCGCGCCGACCGCGCCTTCGGCCTTCACCGCCGCGACGCGCGCGGGGGACGAGACGAGGCCCGTCACCAGCAGCCCGGTGCGGACGCTGGTCTTCATCGCGTCGTGCCCGGTGCCCGTCGCCGCGCCCTCGACGAACAGGCGCTTGCCGGGTTCGATCTCCAGCGTCGTGAACAGCGCGCGCACAACGGTGCCGAGGTTGAGGATGTACGACCCCGCCGCTTCGAGCGTCAGGTCGGCGGGAACGTGGTGGAGCTGCGGCGCCTGCGTGACGAGGAACTGCGCGTGGCTGCCGGTCGGCGTCTCATAGCCCT
This sequence comes from uncultured Sphingomonadaceae bacterium, assembly GCA_964246975.1. Taxonomy (GTDB): domain Bacteria; phylum Pseudomonadota; class Alphaproteobacteria; order Sphingomonadales; family Sphingomonadaceae; genus Glacieibacterium. Next base: position 26,510 of record CAXTSL010000019.1, on the reverse strand, counting down.
GGATCGCAAAGTCGGCGAACATCGGGTCGCGCCCCACGGTGGGGCTGAGAAGGTCGTTGGTCCCCGAATACACCGCGACCAGATCGCCCACCTTCAACCGCCCCTCGGCGCGCGCCTCCGACCCCAGCGCCGCGATCAGCCCGACGCCGCCCGAGCCGGTGGTCTGATAGTCGTTCTCGTGCCCGTCGAACGGCGACACCGGGATGCCGGTCAGGGCCCAGATGTCATTAAAATTGACCTCGGAAGTCAGCATGTAGACGAGCGCGTCGTTGGCTTCGGGCCGGTCGACGGGGACGATCATCTCCTTCTCGTGCGTCGCGGGCGGACCGAAGCCGGGTTCGCCGGTGTCGGGGCTGCGCGCGATGCCGAAGGCGTGCTGGCGCTCGGGCAGCGGCGTGATGCCGGGGTAGAACGGCGCGCCGACGGGCAGTGTGTCCGAACCTTCCTCATCGTCATTCCGGCGAAGGCCGGAACCCAGTTGCGCCCCAAACTCGTCAGAATCCGCCTGTGGTGCAACTGGGTTCCGGCCTTCGCCGGAATGACGAATATAGTTGGCGTCGCGCCTTACCGGCAGCGGCGGGCTGGTCTTGTCGATGAATTGGCGGATGCCCGTCTTGCCGCCCTGCGGATCGACGACGGCGGCGGCGAAGTGGTCCGCCTCGCGCGCGAGTCCGGCGGCGATGCCCTGAGTCCAGCCGATGCGGATCGCGTCGATGGCCCGCGCGCCCGCCTCGCCGCGTCCGGCCCAATCGAGTTGGTTGAGAATTTGCTCGATGAACGCGTCGCCGAGCGCGGCATCGAGGTCGGTCGCCGCAGGTGGCGAGCCTGCCATCCGGCGCGCCGCGAACGCCCGCGCCAGCGCCCCCTCCGTCGGCTGCGCCGCCACCTCCCCCTGAATAGGGGGAGGAGCGCCGTTTTGTTCCTCCCCCTCTTCAGGGGGAGGTGGCGCGGAGCGCCGGAGGGGGGCCGCGTGCACGAACGCGCGGACCAGCGCCTGCGCGCGGCTCAACGCGTCGGTCGAACCGTCCGCCACCGCGTCGATCAGGCCGATGCCGAGGGCGTCTTCGGCACCGATGCTCCGCCCGCCGAGGATCATTTCGAGCGCCGTCGTCAGACCTGCCTGCCCGCCGCGCTGCGCCAGCAACCGCGGCAGCCGCTGCGTCCCCCCGTACCCAGGAATCAGCCGCAGCCGTATCTCCGGCTGCCCGAAGCGCGCGTGCGGCTCCGCAATCCGGTAGTGGCACGCCAGCGCGAACTCCATGCCACCGCCGAGCGCGACACCCTGGATCGCCGCGATGCACGGCTTGGCCATCGCCTCGATCTTGTTGAACGCCAGCTGGGCGTTGTTGGGCAGGACGCGCGCCTCGTCCTCGTCGTGGATTTCGTCGAGAAATTGCCGGATGTCGGCCCCCGCGACAAAGCTTGCGGTGCCCTCGCCGGTGAACACTACCGCCACCACGTCGTCACGGTGCGACAAATGATCGACGACGATGTTCAGCTCGTCCAATGCCCGTTCGTTGAGCGCGTTGACCGGCGGGTTGGTGACGGTGACCGTCGCGACCTTCTTGCCGGGTGCTACCGTGTTGTACTGGATGCGGAAATAGCGGTAGCGCTCGAACAGCCGCTGCGTCTCGCCGAGGTGCTGCCGCCGCTGCCACGTCGTCACGACTTCGCGCAGCGCGTCGAGGCTCTCGGGGTTCTTGAGCGTCGAGGTGTCGCCGATGTCGCCGCCCTCGACGAGCGCGCGCACCATGCGGCGGACGTACTTGCCCGACCGCGTCTCGGGGAAGGCCGCGACTTCGAGATAATCGGCGGGCACGGCGGTCGCGCCCTTCTCGCTGCGCACCAGCTCGGTCAGGCGGCGGCGGTCGTCCTGCGTCAGCTTGCGCCCCGGCACGGGGACGACGAACGCCAGCGGGGTCAGCCCCTTGGTCGCATCGGGCGCACCGACGACGAGGACGTTGCCGACGGGCGAATTGGGGTCGAGCGCCTTGTCGCGCAGGATCGCGCCCTCGATCTCCTCGGTCCCCATGCGGTGCCCCGAGACGTTGATGACATCGTCCGAGCGGCCGTGGAGGGAGAACGACCCGTCGTCGTGCTGGACGGCGAAATCGCCCTGCGTGTAGGCCCAGCTGTCGGCCCAGCGTGTCCAATAAGCGCTCGCCCAGCGGTCGGCGTCGCCGCGCCAGCCCGGCTGCCCAAAGTTCGCCGCGTCGCCCCAGACGGTGCGCGCGAGATAGGGATAGGGCGCGGCGACGACGATTTCGCCCTTCTCGCCAGGTTCGGCCAAGCGCCACGCGGTGTGCTCGACGGCCTCGTCGGTGGCGACGCGGACCTCGCCCAGCACCCACGGCAGCGCGCGCGTGTGCGCGTCGGGGCGCAGCGGGAACTCGTCGCCCCACGGTTGGGTGAAGGCGATGCCGCCATGCTCGGTCGCCCAGTAGCTGTTGATGTAGTTCGGTGTCAGCTCGGCCATCGCGAAGGCCTGCACCGACGGCGACACGGGTTCGGCGCAGAAGGTGCCGACGCGCAGGCTAGACATGTCCCACGCGCGCAGGTCGCGCAGATTGGCGGGGTCGCTCATCACCGACTTGAGGAAGGTCGACCCCGCCTTGAAGATCGTCACCTTGTGGCGCTCGATGCTCGCGGCAAAGCGTCCGGCGTGCGGGAACACCGGCGCGCCTTCGGTGATCAGCGTGGTGACGCGCGTCGTCAGCGACGCCGAGATCAGATAGCTCTGCCCGGTAATCCAGCCCGGATCGGCGACGACGTAGAGCACGTCGCCGGGCTTCGCCCCGAACGCCGCGCCCATCGTATGTGCGATCCCCGCGACATAGCCGCCGTGGACGTGGACGACGCCCTTGGGCTTGCCCGTCGAGCCGCTGGTGTAGATGATGAACAGCGGGAAATCGGCGTCGACGGGGAGCGGCTTGCTGCTCGCCCAGACGGCGCGGACGAAGTCGGCGTCGGGAAGCGCGAGCAGTTCCGCCTCGCTCGCCACCGCGAACCCCGCCGCGCGCGCCGCTTCGAGCAAAATCGCCGACGCGGCATCGGTCAGCGCGTGGCTCCAGCGGTCGCGGTCGCGCCAGACGAGATCGGGGGTCGCGGTGTGGCGCACGACGACCACCGCCTCGACACGCGGCGGCGACGCGACGAGGCCGGTGGCGACCGCGACGCGCACGCGGGCGGCGTCGGCGGCGGCGAGGCGGCCGTCCTGCCCCAGGCTCGCCAGCGCGCGTCCGACGCCGCGCATCACGTCGCTGCGTTCGACGGTGACCTCGCCCTTGAGCGCCGCCTTGACCGCATCATTGATCGTCGCGGCATCGGCCTTGGGCAGCGCCAGTTCTGGGTCCGCCAGCCGCTCGGCGACGATGCGCAGCGCGACCTCGACGGGGATGTAGTTGTCGAGCGCCGGGTCGGTGTAGGCTGTCTTGAACGGGATGACCTGCGCGTTCCGATAGCCGCCGTCGGCGGTGACGACGACGCGCGCCCCGGCGTCGTGGATGCGGTCGCTCAGCGTCTTGTCGGAGAACCCGCCGAAGACCGGCGTATAGACGATCCCCGCGCGCTTCGCCCCCTCGGTCCAATAGATTTGCGGCACGATCGACGGCAGGTTGAGCGCGATGCGGTCGCCTTGCTTCAAGCCTAAAGCGTTCAGCGCCAGCGCGCATTTGGCGCTCTCCAGCAGCAGCAGCCTGCGCGACACCGGAAAGGTCTCGACCGGCCCGCCGCGCCCGCCGTTCGCCGCCATGTCCCAACGGTCGCCCTCGAAGATCAGCGCGGCTTCCGCGCCGTGACCGCCGAGCACGTGGCGGTCGACCTCGTTGAACGCGGCATTGGTCAGGCCGCCGGTGAACCAGTGATAATGCGGCGGCTCGCTGTCGTCGAAGGCGCGCGTCCACGGCGCAAAGTCGGGCGCGAGGTCGGGCACGACTGCCGCGCCGGTCGCTGCGTCGTAGCCGCTCCAGCCACTCTTGCCGCGCGTCAGCCACGCACCGTCGGCACCCGCGTCGGCGACGAACCAGTGAATGGCCCGCCCCGCGATCTCTCCGTGAAACGCCCCCGGATCGGCAAGCACTGCCGCGCGCGCCGCAGCCCAGTCGGCATGCGTCGCCGCCGCGTCGTGCTGGTCGAACGGCTGCGGCGCACCGGCGGACAGGTCGGACATGCGTTCAAAGGCTCCAAGTGACCGGGGTGGCGAGTGGGCATTTAATTATAATAGGGATGGCTGTAAACTAACTAAATTACTCCAAGCCTGAAACCGGCTCGTGCCGGTCGAGCGAAACATTGGCGACTATGACCTGCTGGCGAGGCTTTGTGGAGCCATGGAGACGTCGCGCCGCTTTACGGGTCGCAGCGACGCCTTGCCCTGCAGCTCGGCGAGGCTGGTGGCCAGTTCATCCGCCCTGAACGGCTTGGTCAGCCGCGCCAGATCCGGGGCGACACCATCGCCCTCCGCATAGCCCGAAACCACGAGCACGCGCAGCGCGGGCTGTTCGGATCGCAGGAGACGCGCGAGGTCGGTGCCGCTCATGCCCGGCATCAGATGGTCGGTGACGAGCAGTTCGGGTTGCAGGCCGCCGCGCACCAGGCGCAGCGCCGCCTCGGCCGAGGCGGCCTCGACGACGCGATACCCCAGTTCGACCAGCATGTCCGACGTACTGACCCGGACAAGTTCCTCGTCGTCGACGAGCAAGGCGGTCCCCACCCCGACCACCGAGGGCGAGGCCTCCGCGACCGCGCCGACGGCTTCGGCAGGCAACTTGCTGACGGGCAGCCACATCTCGATGTTGGTGCCGATCCCGGGCCGACTCTGGATCGTCAGGCCGCCGCCGAGCTGCGATGCCAGCCCGTGCGCCGACGACAGCCCGAGGCCGGTGCCCTTGCCGACGCCCTTGGTGGAGAAGAACGGCTCGACGGCACGGGCGAGCGTTGCCTCGTCCATCCCGGTACCGGTATCGGCGACCGACAGGCGCACATAGCGTCCCGGCTGCAACCCGGCGGGATGACGCTGGTCGACTTTATCCTCGCCGACGCTGATCCGCAGCGTGCCGCCCTCGGGCATCGCGTCGCGCGCGTTGACCGCGAGGTTGAGCAGCGCCATTTCGAGCTGGTTCGGGTCGGCCAGCGCGGGCGTCACGTCGCCGCCCGCGTCGACGACGATCTTGATCTGCGGGCCGGTGGTGCTGCCGATCAGGTCGGCCATGCCGCGCACCAGCAGGGTCACGTCGACCGCGATCGCCTGCAGCGGCTGCCGCCGCGCGAACGACAGGAGCCGCTGGATGAGTGTCTTGGCGCGGTCGGCGGACTGGATCGCGCCGTCGATCAGGCGCTGCTCGCGCTCGCCGCCGACACCGCGGCGGCGCAGCAGGTCGAGCGAGCCGATGATCGGGGTCAGCAGATTGTTGAAATCATGCGCGACTCCGCCCGTGAGCTGGCCGATCGCCTCCATTTTCTGCGCCTGACGCAGCGCCTGACGCGCCATTTCGAGTTCGCCCTGGCGAGCCTTGTCTTCGGTCACGTCGCGTCCGGTCGCATAGATGCGAGCGCCGTCGGGCGAACCCGCCCACGAAATCCACACCCAGCCGCCCGCCTTGTGCCGATAGCGGTTCTCGAAGCGCTGCGTGGCGCGACCCGCCGCGAGGCTCGCAGCTTCCTGCAGCGATGCGGCGATGTCGTCGGGGTGAAGCCAGTCGGTGACGAGCGTGCCGACCAGTTCGGCCTCGCTCCAGCCCAGCACGCGGGTCCACGCCGGGTTTGCCGCGACAATCGTCAGGTCGAAACGCACGACGACCATCAGGTCCTGCGAGTTGCGCCAGACTTCGTCGCGTTCGGCGGTGCGGTCGGCGACCCGCTGCTCGAGCGTCGCGTTGAGGGCGCGCAGCGCTTCGCCATTCTCGCGGCGCAGGCGCGCCATCGCCAGCGCGGTATCGACGCGCGCGATCAACTCGCGCGCGGAGAAGGGCTTGACCAGATAGTCGTCGGCCCCCGCCGACCGCCCCTCGATGCTCGCTTCCTCGCCGGCGCGCGCCGACAGCATGATGATCGGCAGATCGCTCAGGTCCCCGTCGGCGCGGATCGCGCGCGCCAGCCCGAGGCCGTCGAGCCGGGGCATCATCACGTCGGTGATGACCAGATCGGGCCGTTCGGCGCGCACCGCCGCGAGCGCCGCGACGCCGTCGGACACGGCAACCACCTCGTGCCGCGCACCCAGCAACTGTTGGATATAGTCGCGCATGTCGGCATTATCGTCCGCCAGCAGCAGCTTCGCCCGCCCGGCATTCGGCGGAGCCGCGAGCGCTGCGTCGATATCCCCGAACGGCGGCGTCGCCCCGTCACCACCTGTGTCGGGCAGCCATCGCAGCGCCTCGTCGACATAGGCGCGGGCGCGCACGCCCGTCGCCGACACCGCTGTCGCGGCCATCAGACCAGGCGACAGATGCCCGGTGCCGAAGGGAATCGCGACGATGAACGCCGACCCGCGCCCGACTTGGCTCTCGGCGCGGATCGACCCGCCGTGCAGCCTGACGAGTTCCTGCACGAGCGACAGCCCGATGCCCGTTCCCTCGAACGATCGCCCGCGCTGGTTCTCGACGCGGTGGAAGCATTCGAACACGCGCGGCAGTTCGACCGCCGGAATGCCGACACCGGTATCGCGCACGACGAGCTCAGCGTGGCGCGCGTGCGCCCGGAGACCGACCGAAATCTCGCCCTCGAAGGTAAATTTAAAGGCGTTGGACAGGAGGTTGAGGACGATCTTCTCCCACATCTCGCGGTCGGCGTGGACGGGCTCGGGCAGCGGCGGGCAATCGACGACGAGTGTCAGCCCGGCGCGTTCGCACGCCGACCGGAAGCTGCTGGCCAGCCCAGTCGTCAGCCCCGCGAGATCCAGCGCTTCATAGGACGCCTGCGCCCGCCCCGCCTCGATGCGCGAGAAATCGAGCAGCGAATTGACGAGCTTGAGCAGGCGCTGCGAATTGCGATGCGCGGCATCGATCAGCCCGCGCTCGTGCGCGGGCAGGTTGGCACCTGCGAGCGCATCCTCGAGCGGCCCGAGCATCTAAGGTCAATGGCGTGCGGAACTCGTGGCTGACGTTGCTGAAGAATTCGGTCTTGGCGCGGTCGATGCGGGCGAACGCCTCGGCGCGACCGCGCTCCGCCTCATAGGCGTCGGCATTGGCGACGGCGGTGGTGATCGCGCCGCTGAGCAGGTCATGGAAGCCGAGGTACATTTCGTTCGACCGGAGGCGCGGACTGATCCCGGCGACGACGACCGCCATCGGCCGCTCGGCGCCCGGCGTCAGGATGGGCAACAGCATCGCCGCAGCGACGGGCTCGGCATAAGGTCCGGCGGTGAAGCTGCCGAAGCGCGCCGCAACGTCGGTCGCAAGAACGGGCTTGCCACTTCGAAAGACTTCGGCGAGCGGCCATGCCGCGTCATCGGGCCCCGTCAGGTCCACGGTCAGCGGCGCACCGCTCATACCCGGCGCGAGCCCGGTCGCAGCAACGAGACTTGCCATCGGTTCGGTATCGACGCGCCGGTAGATCAGCAGGAAAGGCAGGTCGAGCGCGTCGCCGCCGAGCGTTCGCGCCGAAAGCGTGAAGGCATCGGCGACCGACCGCGCGTTCATGACGCCGCTGGCAAGGTCGCGCAGGGTGCGTGTGCGGCGTTCGCCGAGCATCTTCGGCGTCGTCTCGATCACCGGGTGGAAAAGGCCCGCGAGCCGCCCCGTCTCGTCGCGTATCGGGCTGAACGAGAAGGTGAAGAAACATTCTTCGGTGTAACCGTGGCGTTCGAGGAAGATGTGCTGGTTCTCGAGGAACGCGGTCTTGCCGGCGAGCGCCGAGTCGTGCGCCGCGCCGATCACCGGCCACGCCTCGCGCCAGCAGTCGGCGAAGTTCTGCCCCATCGAGCGCGGATGCTTCTCGCCGCAGATGACGCGGTAGCCGTCGTTGTAGAGCTGCACCAGCTCGGGGCCCCAGATGATGCAGATCGGCAGGTCCGACGCGAGACAGAGGTTGACCGTCGTGCGGAGACTCTGCGGCCAGGTCGCGATCGCGCCGAGCGGCGTCGGCGACCAATCCATCGCGCGGATCAACTGCCCCATCGCGCCGCCACCCACGATCCAGTCGCTGCCGGGTTGCGATTCCAACATTTGGGGGGCGCTCATGGCTGTCTCGCGACCGGTCTCCTGACAAGCGCACCGACGCGGAAAATCCTTGCCAGCGACGCGGTCGCGCGCCGCTGAGCGCGGCCACGGCGCGTTGTCGCGTTTACTAACGACGCCGTAAACTCTTATTCGCGCTGCCTCGCACGGATATCGACGAACCGAGCGTGGCCGGTCAGCCGGTCCTGAACGCATTGGTGATCGGATAGCGCCGGTCGCGGCCGAAGTTGCGGCGACCGATCTTCACGCCCGGCGGGGCCTGGCGGCGCTTGTATTCGGCGACGTACAGCAGGCGCTCGACCTTGCCGACAAGAGCGGCGTCGAAACCGCGCGCGACGAGGTCGCTCGCCGACAGCTCGTCCTCGACGAGGCCGATCAGCACCGCGTCGAGGACCTCGTAGGGCGGCAGCGAATCGTCGTCGCGCTGGCCCGCGCGCAGTTCGGCGGTCGGCGGCTTGTCGATCACCCGCTGCGGCATCACCGGCCCGGCGGGGCCGAGCGCGAGGCGGGGGAATTTGGCGTTGCGCCATTCGCACAGCCGGAACACCGTCGTCTTGTAGAGGTCCTTGAGGACCGAATAGCCCCCCGCCATGTCGCCGTAGATCGTCGCATAGCCGACCGACATCTCGCTCTTGTTGCCCGTCGTCAGCAGCATCGGGCCGAACTTGTTCGACAGCGCCATCAGGCTGAGGCCACGGATGCGCGACTGGATATTCTCCTCCGCCAGATCGCGCGCACGGCCTTCGAAAAGCGGCGCGAGCATCGCGTCGAAGGCCGCCATCGCGGGCAGGATCGGCATGGTATCGAAGCGGCAGCCGAGCAATCGCGCGCACGCGGCGGCATCTTCGAGGCTGTCGACGCTGGTGAACGGCGACGGCATCATCACGCCCCAGACGCGGTCGGAACCGAGCGCGTCGACCGCCACCGCCGCCGACAGCGCACTGTCGATACCCCCCGACAGGCCGAGCACGATACCCGGGAAGCGATTGCGGTTCACATAGTCGCGCAGGCCGACGAGCATCGCGTGGTAGATTTCGGCCAGGTCGCCGTCGAGCGTCGCGACAACACCCGGCGCGCAGGCCCAGCCGCCGCCCCGCCGTTCCCAGTGCGTCGTGACGACGGTCTCGTCCCAGTCGGGCAACTGCCACGCCAGCTTGCGGTCGGCGCCGACGACGAAGCTCGCGCCGTCGAAGACCAGCTCGTCCTGTCCGCCGACGCGATTGAGGAAGGCGAGCGGCAGGCCCGTCTCGGTAACGCGCGAGACGCAGGTGCTCAGCCGCCGGTCGTCCTTGCCGATCTCGTAGGGGCTGCCGTTGGGCACGAGCAGCAGCTCGGCCCCCGTCTCGGCGAGGCATTCGGTGACATCGGGGAACCAGATATCCTCGCAGATCGGCACGCCGAGGCGGACCCCGCGGAACACCAGCGGTCCCGGCAGCGGCCCGGCGTCGAAGACACGCTTCTCGTCGAAGGTGCCGTAGTTGGGCAGCAGATGCTTCTTCGTCAGCCCGGCGACGCGGCCGCCGTCGAGCAGGGCCATCGCATTGAACCGCCGCCCGTCGTCGGCCCACGGCAGGCCGACGAGCAGCGCCGGGCCGCCGTCGCCGGTCGCCGCCGCGAGGCGCTCGAGTTCCACGGCGCACGCCGCGACGAGCGCGGGCTTGAGCACGAGGTCTTCGGGCGGGTAGCCGACGATCGACAGCTCGGGCGTCACCACGAGGTCGGCTTCCACCACGCCCGCACGTGCCGCGAGCATGGCATCGCCGTTGCCGCGCAGATCGCCGACGCTCGAATTGAGCTGCGCGAGCGCGATGGCAAGGCGATCGGTCATGGGCGCCCGTTTACGGGACCGCGCGCGCCGCGTCACCCCATGCGGAAGAGCGGGCGCGTCTCGAAGCGGTTCGCCGACAGCCCGACCTCGCCTTCGGTCGCGAACGACGTGTAGCGCAGGTGCGCCTGCTGGAAGACGACCTGACGGTGGTTTTCGAGGATCGTGCCGTCGAGGTGCGCGAGGTGGTTCTTGGCCTTGTGGTGGCCCGGCTTTGCCTTGGCCTTCTTGCCCTTGCCCTTGGGCTTCTCGACGTGCGGTGGAAAGCGCGCGGCGTGCGGCGCGCCGAGGGTTCCTGCGGTCGTGCGCGTCGCGACGGCATCGGCGGCAAATTCCTTGCGGCGCTTGAAACGGTCGTCGGGGACGTCGGGCCAATTCTTCGCGTCGCCGATCGCCGCCGACAGGCCTTCTAAGTCGTTGGTCGCGGCAAAGCCCTGGATTTTCTTGCGCGCCGGGCCGGTATAGTCGCCGCGGAACTTGAGATCGATGAAGATGTCGAAGATCGCGCCGTCGAGCGTCGTGAAGTCGACGATTCCGTAGGCCTCCTGTGTATCGGCCTTGTCGCAGATGCGGACGACCTCGGCCTTTTGCTCGGCGTAAACCTTCTCGAACAACGCGAGCTGCGCTTCTTCGGTGATCTCGAACTTTTCGAGCTTGTTGTCCTTGACGAATTTCTGCCGCGCCGCGCCGGTCAGGCCGGTGGCCTTGCCGAGCGTCTTGGCGTTTTCCGCATCGACCCCGGCGGCAACAAGGTCGGCCTCGATATCGCCTGCCGACCGCTCCTTGAAGTCATAGCCACGCCCGAGCGTCAGCCCCGACGCGCCGGGCGGAAACTGCAGCACGCGACTGTGGAAACGGCCCCCCTCGGTGCCCTCGGCGCCCCACGTCAGCAGGCCGTGGTCGGGGGCTTTGGCATCGGGCATCGGTCGAATCCTCTACGCTACGGGTTGAAGCAACGGCTTCATTTTCACGGGGCGGCGAGCATGTCGCGAAAGGTCGCGGTGCGCGCCCGCGTCAGGCGGGTGGCGCAGGCGTCGGCATAGACCCCGAACGCGCTGCCGCCGCGCGAATCCCAGGTTGCGACGACGCATTCGGCGTCGCGAAAGGCGATCCAGCGGCGCTGCGCGGTGACCAGCGCGGCGGCGAGGCCGGGTTCGTCGCGGCGGTAATTTGCCTGCAGCTTGCGGTATGCAGCGTTGAGGTCGCGGTCGGCGGCGGCGCGTTCGCGGGCGTGGCAGGCCGCCATCGACGCCTCGGTCGGCGACCCGGCGCACGGTTCGCGAGCTGCACCGTCGGGCGCGGCGGCGATGAGCCACGGCCCCGCGACGACGATCGCAAGTGCGGCAAGGCAATGACGGCGCACCATGCGAAGCTCCTCGGTCCCGACGCTATCAGCCGTGCCGCGCGATGCAAGTCCGCGCCCTCAAGCCCCCGCAGCTGCCCAATAGCGGTCCTTGAGCAGGCGTTTATAGAGCTTGCCGGTGTCGTGGCGCGGCAGCGTGTCGATGAAATCGACCGACTTCGGGCACTTGATCGGACTGAGGCGGGCGCGCGCAAAGGCGATCAGGTCGGCGGCGAGCGCGGCATCGCCGACGATGCCGGGGCGCAGTTCGACGACCGCCTTTACCGCCTCGCCCAGCTCGGCGTCGGGCACGCCGAACACCGCCACATCGGCGACCGCCTCGTGCATCACCAGCGCGTCCTCGGTCTCCTGCGGATAGACGTTGACCCCGCCCGAGATGATCATGAAGCTGGCGCGGTCGGTGAGGTAGAGATAGCCGTCGGCGTCGACATGCCCGATGTCGCCGAAGGTCGCGCCGTGGGCGTTGATCACCGACGCGGTCTTGGCCGGGTCGCCGTGATAGGCGAAGGCGGGACCGTTGGCGAAATAGATGCGCCCCGTCTCGCCCGGCGCGAGCAGTCGGTCGTCGTCGCCGAGCACGCGGATTTCGCCGAGCAGCGCGCGCCCCACCGAGCCCGGGTGCGCGCGCCACTCGTGCGGCGCGATCGCGGTGAAGCCCGCGCCCTCGGTGGCGCTGTAGTATTCGAAGACGATGTCGCCCCACCAGTCCAGCATCGCCTGCTTGACCGCGACCGGGCACGGTGCGGCGGCGTGGATGGCGTGGGTCAGCGTCGCGAGGTCGACGCGCGCGCGGGCCTCGGGCGGCAGCTTGAGCAGCTTGACGAACATCGTCGGGACCAGCTGCGTGTGGGTCACGGCGTGGCGGCCGATCAGCGCGAGGAAAGCTTCGGGATCGAACTTTTCCATGACGACGACGGTGCCGCCGAAGCGGTGGACGGTCATCGAATAGCGCAATGGGGCGGCGTGGTAGAGTGGTGCCGGACCGAGATAGACCATGCCTGGCGCAAAGGCGTAGAGGTGCTGGAGCAGCATCGTCAGCGCATCGGGGGCGTCGATCGGACCTTCGGGCAGCGCGCCGCGCACGCCTTTGGGGCGACCCGTCGTGCCGCTGCTGTAGAGCATGTCGCGGCCCGGCGACTGGTCGGCAATCGGCCCGGCGGGCTGCGCCGCGACCGCTGGCGCGAAATCGGTCCAGCCGGGAATGTGCCCGCCGACGGCGAAACGCGCGGCGAGGGTGGGCAGGCCGTCCGCGAGATCGGCGAAGCGCGCGCTCGCAAAGATCGCCTTGGCCCCCGAATCCCCGACGATGTACGCCGCCTCGCCCGCCGTCAGCCGCGTCGACATCGCAACGAAGACGAGCCCCGAACGCTGCGCCGCCCACAGAATCGGGAAATATTCGATGCAGTTATCGAGCCAGATGACGAGCGTGTCGCCGCGCCGCAGCCCGTGCGCCCGGAGCAGGTGCGCGACGCGGTTCGACGCCGCGTCGAGGTCGGCGTAGCTGAGCGTCGCACCCGACCCCGCCATGACGACGGCGGGACGGTCGGGAGACTGCGCGGCGTGCGTCTGCGGATGCAAGTGTCGCTCCCCCGGGACTTTCGCATAGCCTAGCGCCGCGCAACGCCGCTTGCCAGCCGCCGCCGACTGTCCTACGCCACCGATACACCTGAACCCTGACGGAGAAGTCCCCGATGACCTCGCGCCTACTGCTCGCCCTGCTGCTCTCGTCGGCACTGCCGCTCGCGGCACACGCCAAGGCTCCCGCCGCCGCCAGGGCGAGCGTTGCGCCGAATGTCGCGCCGTCCGCCGCGCTCAAGGCGCTGTTCGCCGCGAGCGACGAGGCGCAGATCAAGCGCAATCCGATCCAGGCGCTGTTCCGCGGCGACCCGCGCTACGCCGACCAGTTCGGCGATTACATCACCAACGCGTATATTGCCGCCGAGAAGGCCGCCGCCGAGGCCGATCTCGCCGCGCTCAAGCGCATCGACCGCGCGACGCTCAACGCCGACGACCGCATCTCGTACGATGTCTTCAAGTACCAGACCGAGATCGGCCTGCGCGGCTTTGCGCCCGCCCTGCTCAAGCCGTCGATCGAGCGCCCGGTCGATCATTTCAACGGCTTCCATGTGTTCATGCCCGACCTGTCGTCGGGCCAGGGGGCCGCGCCGTTCCGCACGACGGCGGACTATGAGAACAACCTCAAGCGCCTCGACGGCTATGTCGTGCTGCTCGACCGCGCCATCGGGCGGATGCGCGAGGGCTTGGCCGACGGTGTCACCAATCCCCGCCTCGTCATGCAGAACGTCGTCGCGCAGCTCGACGCGCTGGTCCCGCCGACGGTCGAGGCGAGCGTCTTCTACAAGCCGGTGACGAAGTTCCCCGATGCTGTCCCCGCCGCCGACCGCCCCCGGCTGACGGCAGCGTACGCGGCGTTCATCAAGGACAAGCTCAACCCCGCGCAGGTCCGCCTGCGCGACTTCGTCCGCGACGAGTATATTCCGAAATCGCGCACTACCGTCGGCCTCGGCGACATGCCCGGCGGCGCGGCGCTCTACCGCTACATGGTCGAGACGACGACGACGACAACGATGACCCCCGAGGAAATCCACAAGCTGGGCCTCAGCGAAGTCGACCGTATCCACCGCGAGATGGAGAAGGTGAAGTCACAGGTCGGCTTCAAGGGTACGCTCGCCGAATTCTTCGTCTACATGCGGACCGACCCGAAGTTCGCGCCCGCCAGCCGCGACGCGGTGCGCGACGAGTTCATGGCGATCGACAAGCGCATGCTCGCCGTCGTCGGCAAGGACTTCGATACCATCCCCAAGTCGCCGCTCGAGGTCCGCCCGGTGCCGCCGTACAAGGAAAAGACCGACGCGGCGGGGTCGTATCAGCAGGGCACCCCCGACGGCTCGCGGCCGGGCGTGTTCTACTACAACGCCTACGACCTGCCGTCGCGCCACACCTGGGGCTTCGAGACCCTGTTCCTCCACGAGGCCATCCCCGGGCATCACTTCCAGATCAGCCTGGCGCAGGAAAAGACCTCGTTGCCCGCCTTCCAGCGCTTTGGCGGCAATACCGCCTATGTCGAGGGCTGGGCGCTGTATGCCGAGAGCCTCGGCTACGAACTCGGCTTCTACACCGACCCCTACCAGAATTACGGCCATCTCGACGACGAGATGCTGCGCGCCATGCGCCTCGTCGTCGACACCGGGTTGCATGCGAAGGGCTGGAGCCGCGACCAGGCGATCGCCTACATGCTGGCCAATTCGGCGATGGGCAAGACCGACGCCACCGCCGAGGTCGAGCGCTACATCGCTATTCCCAGTCAGGCGCTGGCCTACAAGGTCGGCGCACTGACCATCCGGCGGCTGCGGACCAAGGCCGAGGCCGCGCTGGGTTCCAAGTTCGACGTGCGCGCCTTCCACGCGCAGGTGCTGATGTCGGGCGCGCTGCCGATGAAAGTGCTCGAACAGAAGATCGACGACTGGATCGCGGCGTCGAAGGCGTAGGCGCATCGGCGCGCGGCAATCGACGCCGCGCGCTGTTGCCACAAAAAATTAACGTCGGACGCGCCGAGTCAGGCTCCGGCGGGGTTTTCCGACTCGCCGAATCGCGCTATAGGAAGCGCTATCGCCAAGTCGAAGGGCCTCGACTGGGTTGAGCGTGGGGTTGCGTCCCGATTGCCGGTCAGCCGGTTGTCATCCAGCCAAAAGCTTCGAAAGGCCAGTCCCATGAACGTTCGTTTTGTCGCCCTTGCGGGCGCTATGTTGCTTGCCGTGCCGTTCGCGTCGACGGCGGCAACCTGCACCGGTAACTGCGGCACACTTGGGGCCGACGGTGTCGTGACGCTGTCGCCGAACGGCGGCACCTACCAATATGTCTCGACCTTCCAGGGCCAGAACGGCGCGGGACAGATCGCGGGCTATGGCGGCACCAACGGCTCGTCGCTCGAGTCCGAAGCCTTTTATGCCGCCGCCGGGGCCAAGGTCGACTTCTACTTCAATTATATCACCTCCGACGGCGCGGGCTATGCCGATTATGCCTTCAGCCAGTTGCAGACTAGCGACGGCACCCTCGTCGCCAACATCTTCACCGCACGCACCAAGCCGTCGGGGTCGATCGTGCCGGGCCAGGACCTGCCGGGCGTCACTGCCATCCTCAATCCGGCGTCGGTGCCGATTATCCCCGGCGGTCCCGCGTGGTCTCCGATCGGTGGCAGTTCGGGCAGCTGCTACAGCGCGGGCTGCGGCTATACCGGCTGGATCAAGTCGACCTATACCATCGCGACAGCGGGCAGCTACCGCCTCAATTTCGGCGTCACCAACTACCTCGACACCGCCTATGATTCGGGCCTCGCCTTCGACGGCATCCTCGTCGGCGGATCGACGCTCGGCGACGGATCGAGCGCGGGCAACCCATTGTTGCCGATCGACCTGACCCCGCAGGGCGGCTTCCAGTTCGTCTTCACGCCGACGCCCAACCAGATGGTCTTCATCGATCCGCTGGTGGCCACGGGCTATGACTATGTCCTCGGCGCGGGCAGTCCGCTGATCTCGAAGGCCTTGTTCCCGACGATCGCGGGGGATGCCGACGGCTATGACGTGTTCGCGCTGAGCGATCTCAGCACCGCGCTGTTCTCGGGCGTGCTCGGCGGCCAGACGATCGACTTTACCTCGCTGGCCGCTTACGCGGGCGGCATCGGCGGCTTCGCGTTGCGCGGCATCAACGTCGGCGCGAACCTCGATCCGACCAACACCACCGCCTTCGTCACCGGCCTGACCTTCGCCAGCGCCGGACAGGTGTCGATCACCCAGACCCCGGTGTCGACGCTGGTCGGCGGCGCGGTGCCCGAGCCCGCCAGCTGGGCGCTGATGCTCGCGGGCTTCGGCCTGACCGGCGTCATCGCACGTCGCCGCGCGCGGGTCGCCGTGACGGTCTGAAGGCAGCAGGTCTGGCGCGGGCGCTCAGCCGAGCGCCCGCGCCAGCACCGCCGCAACCAGCGCCGCCGTCGCGTCGACCAGCGGTACGCCGACCTGCGGCTGCGCCAACACCAGCGGCACCTCGGTGCACGCCATCAGCACGACGTCGGCACCTTTCGCGATCAGCTCCGCCGCCAGCGCCGCCATCGCCGTGCCGACCGCCGCGCCAGTGTCGCCGCCCTTGATCGCCATGATCAGCGGCATGATCGCGCCCGCCTCGACTTCCAGCACGCCGACCCCGCGCCTCCCGAGCGCGTCGCGGTAGAGGCCCGACTGGAGCGTCGCCGCCGCCGCGAGCACGCCCGCGCACCGCGCCCCCGACGCCGCGACCGCGTCCGCCGCCGCGTCGATCAGGCTGACGAACGGAATGTCGACGGCGCGCACGATGTCGCCCGCCCAGCCGTGCGCGGCGTTGCACGGCATCGCCAGCAGTTCGGCACCTGCAACTTCGAGCCGCCGCGCCATCGCCGCGAGCGCCGGGCCGGGCGACGGGCCGTCGCCGCTCAGCGCGGCGTTGCGACCGGGGATGCGCGGGTCGCTGTCGGTGATGACCCGGAGATGGTCCTCGTCGCGCGTCGCGGGAGTCGCGGCATGGAGCTTGGTCAGGAAATCGAGCGTCGCCGCCGGCCCCATGCCGCCGAGCACGCCGACCGTCAGCGGCATTTGGGTCGCATCAGCGCAGGTCGTCGGCATAGGCGTGCAGCGCCGGTGACCCACCGGTGTGGACGAACAGCACGCGCTCGCCCTCGCCGACCTCGCCGCGCGCGATCAGCCCAAGCAGCCCGGCCATCGCCTTGCCGGTATAGACGGGGTCGAGCAGCACGCCCTCGCTGCTGGCGAGCAGGCGCACGGCGGCGGCCATTTCGGGCGTCGGCAGCGAATAGCCCGGCCCCACCCACTCATCGAGGGCCGTGACGGCCTGGGCGTCAGGGGGTTCGATGCCCAGCAGCGCCGCCGTCGCCACCGCGAGCGCGTGGACGTTGCCCTCCTGCTCGGCGCGCGGGCGGCGGACGTTGATGCCCGTCAGCGCGCCGTCCCAGCGCGCCGCGTGCAGGCCGACGAGCAGCCCGGCGTGGGTTCCCGCGCTGCCGCTGGCGACGACGATCCGGTCGAAGGCGACGCCCTGCTCGAAGCTTTGCGCGAGGATTTCCTGCGCGCACGCGACATAGCCGAGCGCGCCGAGCGGCGTTGAGCCGCCACCGGGAATGACGTACGGCGTGCGACCGTCGGCGACGACGGCCTCCGCCTCGGCGCGCATCGCGGCGGCAAGGTCGGTTCCGGCGGGCACCACGGTCAGCTTGTCGACCCCCATCAGGTCGAACAGCAGATTATTGCCGCGCGCGTCGGACGCATAGCTGCCCGCGACGCGCTCCTCGATGACGAGGCGGCAGCGCAGGCCCTCGCGCACGGCAGCGGCGAGGGTCAGGCGGCAGTGGTTCGACTGCGGCGCACCGACGGTGATCAGCGTGTCGGCCCCTTGCGCCAGCGCCTCGGCAACGAGAAATTCGAGCTTGCGCGTCTTGTTGCCGCCGCCCGCCAGCCCGAGCAGGTCGTCACGCTTGATCCACAAATCGCGATGCACGCGCTGCGACAAATGCGGCAGCGGTTCGAGCGGCGTCGCGACGGGGGTGTAGCGGCGGCGGGGAAAGCGGGCGAGGTCCATGCCCCCTGCTAGCCGCGTCGGCGAGCAGGCGAAAGCCCTCAGCCGTCGCGGTGATACGGGTGACCCGCCAGCAGGCTCGTCGCGCGGTAAAGCTGCTCGGCGAGCATGGCGCGGACGAGCAAATGCGGCCACGTCGCGGGGCCAAACGACAGCAGCCGGTCGGCGCGCGCGCGCAAGGCGTCGTCGTGGCCGTCCGCCCCGCCGATCAGGAAGCGCGCCTCGCGCACGCCGTCGTCGCGCCAGCGGGCGAGCACGTCGGCGAAATCGCGCGTCGCCAGCGCCGCGCCGCGCTCGTCGAGGACGATCGTGCGCGACTGCGGCGGTGCGTCGGGCAACGGCGCGGGGTCGGACAGCTCGGTCATGGCCAGCGGCCACGTCATCCGCCGGGCATAGCGCGCGACGAGATCGGCCTCTGCGCCGCGCCCGAGCCGTCCGCGCGCGATGACGTGCAACCGCACCTCAGGCGTTGTCGGTCTCGGGGGCGGGGTCGGCGGCGATGTCGCCGTCGTTGTCGTCGCGCCCCTCGGGGGTCTCGTCGAAGGGTGCCGCAGGCGCGGTGGCAGCCACGGCGGTTGCCTTGGGCGGCGCGCGGCGCTCGCTGGTCGAACCGCTCGGGCCGTCGAAGGCCCACATTTTTTCGAGATTGTAGAAGCTGCGGACTTCGGGCTTGAACAAATGGACGATGACGTCCTGCGCGTCGATCAGCACCCAGTCGGCGGTCGGCAGCCCCTCGATGCGGACCTCGCGGCGCAGTTCGGCCTTGACGCGCTCGGCGATCTTGCCCGCCATCGACGCGACCTGCCGCGACGAGCGACCGCTGGCGACGACCATATGGTCGGCGATGCTGGTCTTGCCCGCGAGCGGGATCGACAGCACCTCGACCGCCTGATCGTCGTCGAGCGTCTGCAGGATAAGCTGATGCAGGGCAGTCACCCCCGCATCGTCGGGGGCAGGCGGGGCCACGCGCGGGGGCATGGCTGGGGTCAGTGCCAATTCGAAGTCCTCATCTCGTGTCTCTCGGCAGGTCGGGCAACGCGCGGGCGGCCCAGTCGGGGTCGCGCGCGCGGATCGCCGTCGCCGAGCGGGCGTCGAGCCGGATGTCGAGCAGCACGATCGCCGGCAGCGTCCACCTCGTCCAGTCGCGCGCCCGGCCCGGAAGCCGTCGCCATTTCCGCAGCCACGCCATTGCGGGCGCGACCATCGCCTGCCCTTCATAGCCCGGACGCGCGAAAACGGCAAACGGCACGGCGGCGGCGAGCGCGCGCCAGCGATGCCAGCGGTGCAGCTCGGCCAGATTATCGGCCCCCATCAACCAGATGAAACGGTACGCCGGAAAATGGCGCTGCAGCTGGCGGACGGTATCGACGGCGTAGCGCGTGCCGAATTGGTCCTCGAGCGCCAGCGCGCGCAGCCGGGGGTGCAGGGTGGCGGCCTGCGCCGACGCCAGCCGCGCCGCGAGCGGTGCCATGCCCTCGCGGGTCTTGAGCGGATTCTGCGGACTGACCAGCCACCACACCTGATCGAGCCCGAGCCGGTCGAGCGCCGCGAGACTGACGCGCCGATGCCCGCCATGCGCCGGATTGAACGACCCGCCGAGGATGCCGATGCGCTTCACCGGGGCAGCCAGTTTTCGGCCATGTGATGGACACGAAGGATACGCAGCCTGTCGTCGCCGACACGGTAAAACACCAGATAAGGATAGCGCAGAACCGTCAACTTCCGCGCGTTCAGACCCTTGATATAGGGTGCCGACAGCGGGTGATTGATCAACCGCAATGTCGAGGTCCGAATCGCCTCAACGACGCGAGCGGCGGTCTCGTCGCTGAATTGACGGTGATAGGCCTCGATGCGCTCCAGATCGGCGAGCGCGCGCGGCATCCAGACGGGTTGCGTCACCTATCGCCGCAGTCCGGCAATCATCGCATCGATCTGTCGCATCGCTTCTTCATGCGGGATGCCCTCGCCACGCTCGAACTCATCCTCGGCTTCTTTCAGGAGCGCGATCTGCTCCTCCAGCGACAGCGGCCGCACCCACGGCGGCGTCGGGATCGCCTCGAACTCCCAATCGCTGTCGTCCTGCTTGGCTCTTGCCGTCATGGTCGCACCTGTCCTGTCCCATGCACGCGCGTCTTGTACGTCGTCAGCCCCTCCAGCGCCACCGGGCCGCGCGCGTGGAGACGACCCGTGGCGATGCCGATTTCCGCCCCGAACCCGAACTCGCCGCCGTCGGCGAACTGCGTCGAGGCGTTGTGGAGGACGATTGCCGAGTCGACCTCGGCCAAGAAGCGCGCAGCGACGGCGGCATCCTCGGTGACGATGCAGTCGGTGTGCTGCGAGCCGTGGCGCGCGATGTGCGCCAGCGCGCCGTCGAGGCCATCGACGACCGCGACGCTCGCCACCGCGTCGAGCCATTCGGTGTCGAAGTCCTCGGGCGAGGCGGGCGTCACCCGCGCGTCGAGTGCCGCCGCCGCGCTGTCGCCGCGCAGCGCGCAGCCCGCATCGAGCAACGCCGCGACCAGCGCTTGCGGCTGCGGATAGGCGCGGTCGATCAGCAACGTCTCCATCGCGCCGCAGACGCCGGTCCGGCGCAGCTTCGAATTGACCGCGATGCTCACCGCCTTGGCCGGGTCGGCGGCGGCATCGACATAGACGTGGTTGATGCCGTCGAGATGCGCCAGCACCGGCACCCGCGCCTCGGCCTGGACGCGCGCGACGAGTCCCTTGCCGCCGCGCGGGATGATCACGTCGATGAGCCCGTGCGCCGCCAGCATCGCGCCGACGAGCGCGCGGTCGGGGTCGCCGATCAACTGGATCGCGTCCGCCGGTAGGCCCGCCGCGACGATGCCCTCGACCAGCGCCGCATGGATTGCCGCGTTCGACGCCCGCGCCTCGCTGCCGCCGCGCAGGATGCACGCATTGCCCGCCATCAGGCACAGTGCGCCCGCATCGGCGGTGACGTCGGGGCGGCTCTCGTAGATGATTCCGACGACGCCGAGCGGCACGCGCACGCGCTCGAAGCGCAGCCCGTTGGGGCGCTCCCACGCGTCGACGATGCGCCCGACGGGATCGGGGAGCCCCGCGACGGTGTCGAGGCCTGCTGCCATGTCCTCGACGCGCTCGGGGGTGAGGAGGAGACGGTCGCGCAGCGCGGGTGAGAGGGCGGACGCAGCGGCCATGTCGGCGGCGTTGGCGGCGAGGATCGCGGCGGTGCGCGCGCGGATGGCGGATGCCGCTCCAACAATCGCCACTGCCTTCGCGGGCGCCGACGTCAGCGCCAGCGCCGCCGCCGCGCCTCGCGCCGCCCCGGCCAGCGCCGCAATCATCTCATCGGGACAAGCCACCGTCATCGGCGCGTTCTGTCACAGTTTGAGGCCGACGAGAACGTCACGCGCGAAAAGCGTCGGATGACACCCCAGGCAGACAATCAGTGGGCCCGTCGAGGCTCCTGCAAGCGGCCGTTGCGAACCGACCTCACTGTCTCTTACTTTAGCGAATGCGACAGCGTCCTTCATCCCGGCTTTTGGTGCTCAACGGGGCGCAGCAAGTCCTGCTTTTCAGGTTTGAGCATAAAAATGGCCCGTTGGCTGGCCAAGTATTTTGGGCAACTCCCGGCGGGGGCGTTGATGACGGAGAGACCTACCAGGATGCCGCTCGCCGCGAGTTGCACGAGGAAGTTGGCCTGAATGTAAGGCATCCAGGCAGACAAGTGGCGCAACGTACAGCAATCTTTGCATCACCTTCTGGTGAGATGATCGAAGCTGACGAGCGGTACTTTGTCATACAGGTCGGCGAACATACCGTGTCCGATGCGGATTGGACCGAACTCGAACGTGAGGTGATGACAGAGCATCGCTGGTGGGAGCAAGCTGAGCTTGAAGTCACAACGGAGCAGGTCTGGCCCGAAGACCTGTCGGAAATGTTGATTGGCGCAGGTGTCTGGACGGCAGCTTCGTGACGGGACCGCTTGAAAGTCGACCGCGCGTCAATCAGTCAAAGCAGGCTCTGATGATCTTGCCCCTCAAACCATCACCATCTGATCGCGATGCACCACCGCCGCCCTCGGCGCGTACCCCAGCACCGCCGCCTGCGCGTCGCTCCGCACCCCCGCGATGGCGCGGGCTTCGGGGGCGTCGTAGGCGGCGAGGCCGCGCGCGATGACGCGCTCGCCGAGCGCGATGTCGACGGCGTCGCCGCGCGCGAAATGTCCCTCGACCGCGACGATGCCTGCCGCGAGCAGGCTCTTGCCGCCCCGCAGCGCCGCCGCCGCGCCGGCGTCGACGGTCAGGCGGCCCGCGACGGTGAGGCGGCCGGCGAGCCACGCCTTCCGCGCGGGGGCGCCGCTTTCCGCGACGAAGACCGTGCCGTGGCCCGTCGCGTCGAAGCGCGCCAGCGGGTGGTCAGGGCGGCCGTCGGCGATGGCCAGCGCTATGCCCGCCTGCACCGCGATGCGCGCCGCCGCGACCTTCGCCGCCATGCCCCCCTGGCCCAGCCCCGACCCCGAGCGCGCGTCGGCCATGCCCTCGACCTCGGCGAGGCGCGCGACGCTCGGGATTAGCGAGGCCGTCGCGTCGAGCGCCGGGTTGGCGGTGTAGAGGCCGTCGATGTCCGACAGCAGGATGACGCCCTGCGCGCCCGCCGCCTGTGCCGAGCGCGCCGCGAGGCGGTCGTTGTCGCCGAAGCGGATTTCCTGCGTCGCGACGCTGTCGTTCTCGTTGAGCACCGGCACCGCGCCGAGGCCGAGCAGCCGGTCGAGCGTCGCCGCGACGTTGAGATAGCGCCGCCGGTCCTCGAGATCGCCGAGCGTCAGCAGGATCTGCGCCGCCGCGATGCCGTGCGCACCGAGCAGTTCGGCATAGGTCCGCGCCAGCTCGATCTGCCCGCACGCGGCGGCGGCCTGCGCGTCGTCGAGGCTGGCGCGCCCGCCTTTGGGCAGGCCTAGCCGCTGCGCGCCGAGGGCGATCGCGCCCGACGAGACGATGACGACCTGCTGGCCCGCCACGCGGCGCGCGGCGATGTCGGCGAGGACGGTGGCGAGCCAGTCGCGCCGCACCGCGCCGTCCTGCACGAGGAGGGAGGAGCCGATCTTGACGACGAGGCGAGCGGCCTGCGCGGGGGCGAAGGGGGCGGTTCGGGTGGTCATCGAAGGGCCGCCACTCTGACACCGTCATGCTGGCGAACGCCAGCATCCAAGGCGGTGCGCGCGGATGGGCATTTCGCCTGCCGCACCGTGGATGCTGGCGTTCGCCAGCATGACGCCGGGAATGTCAAGCTAGCGCGGCCCCCTAAACCGGCGTCCACGCCTTCGCCTCCACCGCCTCGCTGGCGCGGCCGACGACCTCGATCAGCCGGTCGAGCGCGACATCGACGCCGACGCGCGTCGCCGCCGACAACGCCAGCACCTCGCGCCCCGAGACCTTCGCCAACTTCTTGACCAGCTTCGCCAGCACCTTGGGATCGACCGCATCGGCCTTCGACAGCGCGACGATCTCGTCCTTGGCGTCGAGACCGTTGCCATAGGCTTCCAGCTCGTCGCGGACGACGCGGTAATTGTCGACCGGGTCCTCGGCGGTCGCGTCGACCAGGTGCAGCAGGATGCGGCAGCGCTCGATGTGCCCCAAGAAGCGGTCGCCGATACCCACCCCGTCGGCCGCGCCCTCGATCAGCCCGGGAATGTCGGCGAGGACGAACTCGCGCCCCTTCCAGCCGACGACGCCGAGTTGGGGCTTCAATGTCGTGAACGGATACGCGCCGACCTTGGCGTCGGCGTTGGTGACGGCGTTGAGGAAGGTCGACTTGCCCGCGTTCGGCTGCCCCAGCAATCCCGCATCGGCGATCAGCTTGAGGCGCAGCCAGACCCAGCATTCGGCCCCCGGAAACCCCGGCTGGAACTGGCGCGGCGCGCGGTTGGTCGACGATTTGTAATGGTCGTTGCCCTTGCCGCCGTCGCCGCCGCGCAGCAGCACAATGCGCTGACCCGGAGCGGTGAAGTCCGCCAGCAAAGTGTCGCCGTCGTCGTCGATGACCTGCGTGCCCACCGGCACGCGGATGACGAGGTCGCCGCCCGCCGCGCCCGTGCGGTTGCGCCCCGCGCCCCCCGTTCCGCGCGGGGCCTTGAAATGCTGTGCGTAGCGGAAGTCGATCAGCGTGTTGAGGCCGGGGACGCTCTCGAAGATCACGTCGCCGCCCTTGCCGCCGTCGCCGCCGTCGGGGCCGCCGAACTCGACGAACTTCTCGCGGCGGAACGACACCGCGCCGTCGCCGCCCTGGCCCGAACGCACGAAAATCTTGGCTTGGTCGAGAAACTTCATGCGCGCCCTATGGCGGAAAGGCGCGATTCTGGCGAATCAAGCAGGCAGGATGCGCACAGCCACTTTTTTCGTCATTCCCGCGAAGGCGGGAACCCAGCCCGCTTCTCAGGAAATCTGCGGGCAGCTGCGCTGGCGCAATTCTAGAGGGCTGGGTCCCCGCCTTCGCGGGGATGACGGGCGGTGAGGGTCAGGCGGGCAACCCCGCTGCGAGCAGCCGCCGCACGTTGCCGCCCATGACCTGCGCGATCTGCGCGTCGCTCAGTCCCGCGTCGAGCAGCGCCTGCGTCACCGCGTCGAGGTGCGCGGTATCGAAGCCCGTCGTCACCGCGCCGTCGAAGTCCGAACCCAGCCCGACATGGTCGATGCCCGCGACCGCGATGGCGTGGACGATGGCGCGCGCGGTGGCCGCCGGGGTGGGCGCGCAGACGGCGGCGTCCCAATAGCCGATGCTGATGACGCCGCCGTTCTTGGCAAGCTGGCGCAGCTCTTCGTCGGTGAGGTTGCGGTTGGTGTTGCACGTCGCCTTGACGCCGCCGTGGCTGACGACGACGGGGCGCGTCGCGACGCGCATGACGTCGGCGGAGCACGCATGGCTGCAATGCGCGACGTCGACGATCATCGACCTGGCTTCCATCAGCCGGATCGCCTGCACGCCCAGCGGTGTCAGCCCGTATTTCCTGACGCCGTGCATCGACCCGGCAAGCTCGTTGTCGAAGAAATGCGCGAGGCCGATCATACGGAAGCCGGCGGCGTAAAGCTTGTCGAGGTTGGCGAGATTGCCCTCGAGGTTGTGCGAGCCTTCGGTGGAGAGAAGGACGCCGACCGGGCGCGGGTTGCGGCGTTGGTCCGCCGCAAGCGCTGCGAGGTCGCCGCGTGTCCGCACGATGCGCAGCGTCTGCGGGTTCGCGACAGCGGCCCGGCGAGCCTTCTCGGCGTGCCATAGCGAGCGTTCGAGCAGCGACCCCCATGTCCGCACCGGCTGCAACTGCGCCACCGCGAGCAGCGTGATGTGGTCGGTGTCGGCGGTATTCGATTCGTAGTTCTGGCCCTTAGGCGTCTTGGTCACCGACGACAGGACCTGAAGCGCGACATGGCCCGCCCCGAGGCGCGGCAGGTCGACCTGGCCCCGGTCGGCGAGGGTTGCCAAGTCACGCTGCCACAGCAAGGTATCGGCGTGCATGTCGGCGACGAACAGGCTGGCGTGGAGCGCCTTCGCCCGCGCCGACACCGGCCACGGCCCGCCGACGACCTTGTTCGACGACCGCTCGACGATGCCAGGGGCGAGCGCGAGGAACAGCGCGACGCAGGCGGCGATGGCGAGAAGGGTGTAGGCGATGAGTTTCGGTGCGCGGCGCATGGTGGTCCCCCGGTCTCGTGCCAACCTACGCGGGCGTCCCATCTCCCGCAAAGCGGGAGAGGGTTCGAACTTCAACCCCGCCGTTCGAGCGTCACGAAACTATACCCCGGCACATCCCCCGCCGCCGGGATGTCCTCGCGCGCCATCTCGGCCCAGACGTCCGCGCCGAACCCCGGCATCGTCGTATCGCCGTCGGGCGCGGCATGCACTTCGGTGAGGTACACACGCCGTGCCAGCGGCAGCGCCTCGGCATAGACCGCCGCGCCACCGATAATCATCAGCTCGTCCGCCCGCGCGCGCGGGTCCATCCCCGCTGCGGCAATCGCCTCGGCAAGGTTGGGGACGACGCTGACCCCGTCCGCGCGCCACGCCGGATCGCGGGTCAGCACGATATTGTGCCGTCCGGGCAGCGGCATGCCGATCGATTCGAAGGTCCGCCGCCCCATCACGACGGGCTTGCCGACGGTCAGCCGCTTGAAATGCGCGAGGTCGGCGGGGATGCGCCACGGCAGGCCGCCGTCCCTGCCGATGACGCCGTTGCTGGCGCGCGCGACGACGAAGGCGACGATCATACCGCCACCGGCGCGCCGATCGCCGGGTGCGGGTCGTAGCCATCGACGACGACATCCTCGTAGCGATAGTCGAACAGCGTCGCGGGCCGCCGCGCCAGCGTCAGCGCCGGGAAGGGTTTCGGTGCACGCGCCAGCTGCGTCGCGACGAGGTCGCCGTGGTTGGCATAGACATGGCAGTCCGCCCCCATCCACACCAGCTCGCCGGGTGCGAGGTCGCATTGCTGCGCCAGCATCCGCAGCAGCAGCGCCGCCTCGAAGATGTTGAAGGCGAAGCC
>CAXTSL010000018.1:0-37510 GCA_964246975.1 uncultured Sphingomonadaceae bacterium | reverse complement strand
CGTGGAAGGGCGGGCAGGCGCGCGAGACGTGGCTTGCGGCGGGCCGCCCGCCGCAGCCGGGGCGGCTCAACGACGTCCGCCACATCATCTACAAGCGCGCCGACGAGCCGTGGCGGCGCGCGCGCACCAACCTCGGGCTGATGATGCGCGAGGGGCTGCTCAAGGAGAATATCGACGGCGAGGCGTTGCTTTGGGCGCACGCGCGGCTGCTGGCGCGGCCTGAGGACCGCCGCATCCTGCTGGTAATCTCGGACGGCGCGCCGGTAGACGATTCAACGCTGTCGGTGAACAGCGGCAACTACCTCGAACGCCATCTGCGGCAGGTCATCAAGTGGATCGAGGGCCGCTCGCCGGTCGAGCTGGTGGCGATCGGCATCGGCCACGACGTGACGCGCTATTATGCGCGCGCGGTGACGATCATGGATGCGGAGCAGTTGGGCGGGACGATCATCGAGCAGCTGGCAGGGCTGTTCGAGGAGGACGGGCAGGCGAAGCGCCGGTAGCGCGACGCCCGCCCGTCGCTGTCTTTACCGGCCCTCGCTGCAGCGATGCGGCGAACCGCGACCGATGAAATTGCCCGCCGTGCCGCCCGCCGCCGCGCCGAGCAACGAAGTGCCGACGCCGCCGCCGAGCAGCGCCGTGCCGACACCGCCTGCTACCGCGCCGACGGCGATGCCCTGATGGCCCGAACGACGCTTGTCGGCGCGGCAATCCTCGTAACGCTGACGGGCGTTGCCATTGTTGTAATAGTGATGCTTGCGCGCATCGGCGGCGGTGCTGGCGAGGGTCGCGGTGGCGACGATGGCGATGGCCAGAGTGGAAGCGATACGCATGATATTCTCCTGATTGGGGGCGACCGATGCCGTACACAAGCGTTGACGGGCGCGGTTGTTCCGCCGCCGCCTAAGCACCCCGCCGACGTTCAGAGGCGGTTCACGGCGTCAGGACGATAAGCCCCATGTCCGGGCAAGTATAGACGTCGCTCCGGAAGTTTTGCGTCAAGGAGAGCCAAGATGAACAAGTCAGTCATGGCCGCGATCGGTGCGGCGACATTGGCAGCGGGTCTGGCAGCGACACCCGCGCTTGCCGAGCGTGGCGATCACGGTCGCGGCGGCTACTACGACGGCCATGGTGGCGGGCGCGGCCAGGCCTATTACGGCGGTCGCGGCTATTACAACGGCGGCGGGCATGCCTATCGCGGCGATTACGGTCGGCCCGCCTATGGCAGCTACTACGGTCGGCCGGCCTATGGCGGCTATTACGGTCGGCCGCACTACCGCAGTCGCGTCGTCATCGCGCCGGTCTACGGCAATGGCTACAGCTATCCCGCGCCCTATTACGGCGGCGGCTATTACGACTATCCCGTGAGCTATGGCTATGACGGCGGCTATTACGACGGCGGCTATGACCGTGGTTATCGCGGGCGCGGCTATCGCTGCCGGACCAGCGGTGCGGGCACGGTGCTCGGTGCGATCGCGGGCGGCCTGATCGGCAATGCGGCGGGCGGGCGTTACGACCGGGGTGCGTCGACCATCGTCGGCGCGGGCGTCGGCGCGGTTGCGGGCACGGCGATCGAACGCGACGGCTGCTGAGCGGCGTCAGCTCCGCAGTCGCCGCAGGACGTACACCCCGCCCATGCTGCCGAAGTTGATGCGGATGTCGTCGTCGCAATAGACGACGTCGGAATGTAGCTTCATCGGCTTGAGTTCGTGGTGTAGCGCGCTGCCTTCTGACAGACCGAAGGCAGCGCGCAGATCGTCATCGGCGATACCCGCCGCGCGCAGCTCGACCGCGTGAAAGTCGACGGCGTAGCGTTGGGGCAACTCGGCGGCCATCGTGTAGCGTCCGCGCACGATCAGTTCGGCGTGCCTGCCGCCGGTCGCCGGACTGACGGTCACGATGTTGTGGTACGCCGTTCCGTCGCCCGAGATCTCCTGGTCGATCCCGTCGACGGCAATGTCGATGGCGGGAAATTTGTTGAAGCTCTGCAGGTTCATCGTGGTGCGGTGGCGTACCGGCTGGCCCGCCGTATGGCGCGGCCCGTATTGCGCGTAGAGCGAGCGCCACAGTCCGGCGACGACCTGCGGCGTCGTGAACGGGCTCGGCGTCGGGGTCAGCGGGATGAGCGCGGCGATGGCGGCGTGAACGCGCGCGAAGGCGTCGTCGTCGTAGGTGCCATCGGGCTGCGCCGCCGCGATCGCCGACAGGAGGTCGGCCCTGAGCGTTGCGTTCGCGTCTGCATCAGCCGTGGTCATAGGCCGTCTTGGGCGACGCGACGGTTCGCGCCGCACGCCCCGGCGCGATTGCCCGCGTGTCGGAGACGGCGGCTCAGCGCGCGTCGTCGTCGGCAAAGGTCAGTTCGACGAGCCTGGTCGGCGTGGCGCGGCAATACATCGGTATGCGCCGCGTCGCGTCGGGGTAAACCGCGTCGAGCGTGAAGCGAAAGCGCCAGCCGCCGTTGCCGCGCTCGACGCTGTCGAAGCGGTCGAGGCGGATTTCGGAGCCGCCGGTGACGCCGATTTCGCGCGCTGCCTCGCGCAGGCACTGGTCGAGCGACGACCGCGCGGCGGGTTCGACGCCGCCGCTGTCGACGGTGATGCGCGCCGGGCGGCCGCCGTCGGCAACCGGTGCCGCCGCCTTGGCCGTGTCGGCATTGCTCTTGGCAAGCAGCGCGAGCAGCCCCGCCGCGACAGCGACGCCGCCGATCACCGCCCCCGCCGAGGGGCCGCGATCGCCGTCATAACCCGGGTTGGGATAGCCGCCCCCCGGGTAACCGCCGCCACCGCGTCCCACCTGGAAATCGGCGCGGCAGCCGTTGTTGACCCAGATCGCGCCGGGTCGCGAGCCCCAGTTGCGCGGTCGACAATCTCCCGCGACGACGCGCGCCAGTCGCACCCCGCCGCGCGTGTCGGCACCGCACTGGGCATAGGCGTAGTTCCACGACTGGCAGCGCACGATGCCGCCGCCATAGCCGTTGCCGGGGTAGCCATTGCCCGGATAGCCGCCGTACTGTGCGGTGGCGGGCATGCTCAGCGACGCTGCGGTGAACGCCAGAACCGCCGCGAAACCCGAAATTGCCCGCATCGACCGACCCCCCTTGCACGCACCGACCGCCGCGCCCGACCGGACAGTCGCACGCCGAACGTTACGGTGTCGAGCCGGTTTGCTGCGCCAGGGTGTCGGGCGGCGGGTCAGGCCGCGATGACGCCCGCACGGCGGCGGCGCGCTGCCACGCCGACCCATGCGAAGCCACCGACCACAAGCGCCCACGTCGCGGGCTCCGGTACCCCGGCGACCGTGCTGTCGGACAGGCCGACGAGATCGAAGTCGCCCTGCATTCCCGCACTGTTGAGCAGGATGCCGATGCTCCGCCCGGCGTCGGTGGCGGTCGCGGTGTAGGTCGCGGTGTAGAGCGAGAACGCCCCACTGCCGGGCAGCGCGACACCCGTTGCATAAACGGCGTTATCGCCGACCAGCAGGCGCGCCGTGCCCGTTCCAGGCAGGTCGCGGCGGAAACCGATGTTGATCGTCAGCGTGTAGGTGACCCCGGCCACGGCGCTCACGCCGACGGTCTGCGCAATCGAACCACCGTTGGTGAAAGCGATCGTCGCGCCGTCCGGCAGCGCATCGAAAGCAGAGAAATTGCCCGACCCCGATCCGGGCTGGAACTGGCCGCTTTCCAGCGCCGTGGTCCAGCCGGGAACATTGCCGAACCCATAGATTCAGGCGGTGCCGCACGCGAACGGCAGCCCGCCCGGCGGCAATTGTTCGAACGAAGCATTGTCGACGGCGATCACGACGGCTGCGGCGGGCAAACCGGCGCTGAGCATCGTCGCGGCGAGAAGCGTCCTGACCATGGTCATGTCCTTGCCTCGTGCTGCGCGCCTCGATCGACGCCTGCTATCCGAAGCAAGAAGCAGGCCAAGCCGCTAAACGCCTGCAAACATTGGCCCGGCGTCGGTCCCGAACCGTTCAGGTGTAAAGCAGCCCGACAGTCAGGCCGCTACGACACCCGCCCGGCGGCGGCGCGCCGCGATGCCGACGCCGGCGAGGCCGCCGATCATCAGCGCCCACGTCGCGGGTTCGGGGACGCCGGCGACCGAGTCGTCGGACAGGCGGACGTTGTCGAAGTCACCTTGCGAGCCCGGGGTGTCGAGTGCCACCGAGATCGCCCCGCCCGCATCACCCGCCAGCGCGGTGTAGGTTGCGGTGTAGGTCGACCACGTGCCCGATGCCGGCAACAGGCCGCTCGCCAGCGTCGAGACGCCGTTGACGACCAGCGCCACGCTCCCGGGGTTCCCGATATCGTTGCGAACGCCGAAGTCGACGAGCAGAGTGTAGGTGCGTCCGGCAACCGCCGTCGCGGCGACGGTCTGCGAGATCGGCCCGCCATTCGAATAGGCAACCGTCAGTCCGTCGGGGACATAGTTGAAATAGGCGAAATTGCCCGACGACGAGCCTGGCTGGAACTGGCCCGAGTTCCCGCTATTGATCCAGCCCGGGACGGCGTCGATCGAATAGCTGCAGCCCGTGCCGCAGCCGGCGAACGGCAGCCCACCGGCGGGCAGCGTCTCGAACGAGGCATTGTTGACCGCGATGACGACGGCGGTCGATGGCGCGGCCAGTGCGACCGCGCCCGCCACGATGAACATCTTCAGGATCGACATGCCCGCTGCTCCCAAGTGCGCGCCGCGTCCGACGCCCCGACCGGAAGCCAAGCAATTCTCGTGCCAAGCTGGCTGACTATCGCAACGACCTGAAAAACCTTGCACGCTGCGGCAGCCCCGGCCGCGAAGTGTAAACCCAGCCGACAGTATTGGGTAGCTCGGTGCGTCGTCGGGGCCGGGGGACTGCCCCCGGCCCCGAGCGTTCAGGCCGCGACCGACAGGCTGCGGCGGCGGCGCGCCGCGAAGCCGGTCATGCCGAAGCCCGCGATCATCATCGCCCACGTCGCCGGCTCGGGCACCGCTTCGAGCGTGACGTTGTCGAGGAACGAGATCGGCGGGAGGTTGCCGGGCGTGCCGACGGCAAAGAACTCGAGCACCTGGCTCGCCCCGGCGGCGGTGAAGACGAAGGTCTGATGGCGCCAGGCCGAGAAGCCGTGGCTGGCGGTGGCGACGGGCGTCGTGGTGAAGCTCTGGGTGCCGAGGCTGACCTCCCATGCTTCGGTCGTCGCGCCGGTGAAGCCGTGCTGCTGGCCCGCTGCCCAGTCGAAGCCGACGGCATATTGGTGGCCGACAAGCAGCCCCGTGATCGTCTGCTTGGTCCCCGCCGCGAAATTGCCGCCGCCGTCGGCGGCGAAGAAGTTGCCACCGGTCGGACTTCCCGTCAGGCCATTGTTCGACCCGTTGTTCGGTCCCCAAACGGAAAACAAATCGTTCCCGTAAGCCACGCCGACATCGGCGGTCGCCGCCGACAGCAGCCATTCGAGGTTGCCGGTGCGCGTCCAGTTCGTCAGCTTGGTCTGGGTGTTGCCCTTGATCTGACCGACGCCCAGCGTCGACAGTTCGAAATCCCCGTTCTGAACGAGATTGACCGCCGATGCGGCGGTGCCGGTGCATGCGAGTGCGACGGCGCAGATGATCGTCCTGATGGTCACTTGAAAGCCCCCTTAAGAGAAAAAATTAACCAAGAATTTGGGAAAATCCGGATTTCGGTACTGACCGCCCGAGTTGCCGCATCGCCCCGCCTTCGCATTCGGAGAAGCAAGGCACATGCCAAAATAGTTAACGCTGGAATTTCGTTGCCAGCCAAGGGCGCAGCGGTTTGAAACTCGAACGACGTAGAATCTCGGCCAAAATATTAACCTTTGAGACCTCGAAGAGTGTCGGAATTCTTTACAATCGACACCATCGCTCGGGCCGACACCGGGGATGGGCCCTTCAAATCGCTTGACAGTTCGTACCGAATGGGTTAGTGCGGCTTTAGATGCCGGTGACTGTCCGACGCCGGAGAACATCTGCCTCGCTCCCCGGCGCGCTACCGGTGGGCGGGGCGAGGGGACGATGCAAGGGCTTATCCAAGGGCTGGCCGCACGGCGTTGCGCGATGTCTCGCGCCAAAGTCTGCGTATCTTGCGCACCGACGCGCCTTCGCGCACCGACGCGCCTTCCGCGCTCGCGGCTTAATACACCGCGTTCGACCGCCCGACCCGTTAGCGCCGGTCGGGGATCACGGCACGACGACCGGCCCGATCGCCAACCTCCGGAAGCGGGCTCCCGCCGCCGGGGCTTTGTCGTGCCCGCGCCCGGTGGACTTCGCGGCCCCCCCGCCGCTAGGGTGCGTCGTTCGGGGAGACACCAGTGCCAGCACCTACCGACACCGACGTCGTCGTCATCGGCGGCGGCCACAACGGCCTGACCTGCGCCGCCTATCTGGCGAAGGCGGGGCTCAAAGTGACCGTCGTCGAACGCCGCGATATCGTCGGCGGCGCGGCGGTGACGGAGGAATTCGCGCCGGGTTTCCGCAACTCGACCGCGAGCTACACCGTCTCGCTGCTCAACAAGAAGGTCATCGCCGACCTGGGTCTCGCGCGCCACGGCCTGCGCATCGTCCACCGCCCCGTCGCCAACTTCCTGCCGACCGAGGACGGGCGTTCGCTGACCACCGGCCAGGGGCGCACGCACGCCGAGGTCGCCAAGTTCTCGCAGAAGGACGCCGACCGTCTCGACGCCTATGAGGCGCAGCTCGCCAGCGTCGCCGAGGTGATGCGCGATCTCGTCCTCGAAACCCCGCCCAACGTCACCGACGGCTCGTGGCGCGAGGCGCTGCCCGAACTGCTGGCGGGCGCGCGGCTGGCGAACCGCGCGCGCAAGCTCGACATGGAGGAGCGCCGGACACTACTCGAACTCTTCGCCAAGTCGTGCGGCGACTATCTCGACGGCTGGTTCGAGAGCGCGCCGATCAAGGCGATCTTCGGCTTCGACGGCATCGTCGGCAACTATGCCTCGCCGTACCAGCCGGGCAGCGCGTACGTCTTGCTCCACCACGTCTTCGGCGAGGTCAACGGCGTCAAGGGCGTCTGGGGCGTCGCGATGGGCGGCATGGGGGCGATTTCGGACGCGATCTGCCGCAGCGCGGTCGAGGCCGGCGTCGATGTCCGCACCGGCGACGGCGTCGCGCAGGTCATCGTCGAGCAGGGCCGCGCGGTCGGCGTCGTCACCACCGGCGGCACGACGATCCGCGCGAAGGCAGTCGTCTCGAACCTCCATCCGCAGCTGCTCTATCAACAGCTCATCGATCCTGCCGTCCTGCCCGAACCCTTCGTGCGCCGCATCGCGGGCTACCGCTCGGGGTCGGGGGTGTTCCGCATGAACGTCGCGCTCTCCGAGCTGCCCAAGTTCACCTGCGCCCCCGACGACGGCGGCGACCACCTCCGCGCCGGGATAATCATCGGCCCGACGCTCGCTTACATGGAGCGCGCGTGGCTCGACGCGAAGACGCTCGGCGTAGCGCGCGAGCCGATCGTCGAGATGCTCATCCAGAGCCTCTACGACGACAGCCTCGCGCCGCCGGGGCGACACGTCGCCAGCCTGTTCTGCCAGCAGGTCGCCCCCGTCCTGCCCGACGGCCGGTCATGGGACAACGAGCGCGAGGCCGTCGCCGACCACATGATCGCGGCGGTCGACAAATGGGCCCCGGGCTTCAAGGCGAGCGTGCTGCACCGCCAGATCCACTCGCCGCTCGATCTCGAGCGCAAGTTCGGCCTGATCGGCGGCGATATCTTCCACGGGCGGCTGACGCTCGACCAGCTGTTCAGCGCGCGCCCAATGCTCGGCCACGCCGATTACCGCGGGCCGCTCAAGGGCCTGTATATGTGCGGCAGCGGCACGCACCCCGGCGGCGGCGTGACGGGCGCGCCGGGGCACAACGCGGCGCGCGAGATCGTCAAGGATTTCACGGGGCGGCGGGTTTGAATCTTCTTGCCCGAGCTGGCATCGCGACTGCTGCTCGCAAGCTCGCCGCGTTCAAGCTGCCCGTGCCAGCGCCTCGTCGGCTTCCCAACCGCGACAGGCGAGCAGAATCGGTTTCGGCACGCGCTTCTCGCCATTCGAGTAATAGGCGACCATTCGCCGCGACAGACCGAGCGCGTGTGCTGCGCCGCTCAACGACAGCGCGTGGCGCAGCCGCCATTCGAGGAAGGCGCGCGCGTCGCCCTGGCCGGTTGCCGACAGTGTTTCGAGCCAGAGTGCGTCCGCTCCCAACTCGACGCCCATCGGCCAGACGAGGCTATGCCCCCAATCACCGACCTCGACCTGCGCGAAGGCAACCGGGTCGCGCAGCGCCGCGAATCCCGGACCGCCGAGCAGGGCGGCAAAGTCGAGATCGACTTCGGTGCCGTCCGACCACAAAAGCCGCAGCGACTGCGCGCCGCTTGCCGTGGCCGCCACGATGGCACGGGTCTTGTCCGAAAGGCTCATCGATTCAACTCCTGCCACATTCGCAGCAACGCGTGCTGGTTCGATGCCGCCCACTCGGTCGCCTCGCGCCGCACCAACGGCGGCACCGATCCGATAATCGGATCGAGCGAAGCAATTCCTATGGACGCGCGGAAGTCCGGACCTTCGATATGGAAGTGCGGCACGCCATGCTCCCGGCCATAAACCGCGATCTTCCAAAGGGGACCGCGATACATCGTGACCACGAACTAGCCCTAGTGCAATGGGTGCACTAGCGCAAGGGTAGTTCGAACGCCCCCGCTGCGCCCGGGAACACGACCGGGCTCGCCGACCCGTCCGCCGCGACCGCCGACACGCCGAAGAACCAGCTGTCGATATCGATGCCCTTGAGCGTCGCGCTGGTGTCGGTGCCCACCCCGCGCGAGAACTCCCACGTCGGCGCTGTCGTCTTGCGCCACCAGACGACGTACTTCGCCGCACCGGGAACGGGCTGCCATTTCAACACGGTGTCGGGGCTGACCGCGCCCTCGATCGTCACGCCCGTCGGCGGTGCCGGGGCGCTGGCGAGCGCGGCAAGGGCGGCGACGTTGAGGCGGGTGACCTTGGCGAGATAGGCGAAATCGACGCCGTCGAGCGTGTCGCCGTAGCGCCGCCCGCCCTCGACGCGGACGTTCTGGTGCTGGCGGTCGTAATTCTCCTGCCGCTCGGTCAGGCGGACGGCGGGAAAGCCCGCTTCGAGCATCGGCACCTGGTCGCCGCCGCGACTATAGCGGTCGGTGCGATAGACCATTTCGACCTTGAGCCCCGCCGCCGGGCCGAGCGCCGCGACGTAGCGTGCGAGCTGACGCGCGGGCGAGTCGACTTCGCCGCCGTTGTAGCGCCGCGACTTCGCCTGCTCGGGGGTCTCGGTCGCCTTGGTGCCTTCGGAGAAGACGCGGATCGTGCGGTCGTCCTTCGCGCCGCCCGAGCCGGTGGTGTTGCCGACGATGTCGTTGTTGAGGTCGGCCTCGACGCGCCAGCCCTTGGCCTTGGCGGTGTCGGCGAGCAGTTGCCCGCCGTACAGTCCCTGCTCCTCGCCCGACAGCACCGCATAGACGATCGTCGCGGCGAACTTGCGGGTCGACAGCACGCGCGCCGCCTCGAGCACCGCCGCCGTTCCCGAGCCGTCGTCGTTGGCCCCCGGCGCGTCGCCGGTCGCGTCGAGCGGGTCGCTGTTGCGGCTGTCGATGTGCCCGGCGATGATGACGACGCGGTCGGGGTCGCCGGTGCCGCGCTGGATGGCGAGCATGTCGACGATCTCGGTCGGCCTGGCGACCCGCTTGCCGGTGACGGTGACGCTGGGGGTCTCGACGGTCAGGCAACCGCCGCAATCCTGCGAGATCGCCGCGAACCGCGAGGCCGCCCAGCGCCGCGCCGCGCCGATGCCGCGCGTCTCGGACCTGGTGTCCGACAGTGAGTGGCGGGTGCCGAAGCCGACGAGGGTCGTGATGGTGGCACGTAGTTCGGCGGGCGAAACCTGCGGTTGGGCAGCGGCGGCGGGGATAGCTGCCAGCACCGCGCAGATAAGGGTGAATCGCATGGTTGCTCCACTATCGGCGTCATCCCGGCGAACGCCGGGACCCATCGCCGGAATGCAGGCGATAGGTCCCGGCTTTCGCCGGGATGACGAGCGGCTATGGTAGGCGTGACGCGACTTGAAGCAAGGCTATCCAGATGAATCCACCCACCCGGCGAACGATGCTCGGCGCGGGCCTCGCCGCTGCGGGCCTGCTCCTCGCGGGCTGCTCGAACCTCGGCACGCTCAGGACCCTCAACGACCTGACGCCGGGCGACGGCGGCGTCACCCGCGTCGTCACCGGCGCGGCGTTCGGCGGCGACGCGCTCCAGACGCTCGATGTCTATGCGCCCCGGGACGCGCGCAACGCCCGCGTGCTGGTGTTCTTCTACGGCGGCAGTTGGCGCTTCGGCAGCCGCCTCGATTACGGCTTCGTCGCCAAGGCGTTCGCCGCCCGAGGCTTCGTCGTCGTACTCCCCGACTATCGCAAATCGCCGCCGACGCCGTTCCCCGGCTTCGTCCAGGACGGCGCGGCGGCGGTGGCGTGGACGCGCAGCAACATCGCGAGATACGGGGGCGATCCGGCGCGGATCGCGGTGTCGGGGCATTCGGCAGGCGCACATATCGCCGCGATGGTCGCGCTCGACCCGCAGTGGCTCGCCGCCGCAGGCGCACCGGGGTCGGTCAAGGCGTTCGTCGGCTTTGCGGGGCCGTATGACTTCTACCCGTTCGAACCCGGCGGTTCGGCGGAGAAGGCCTTCGGGCATCCGCGCGATCCCGCCGCGACGCAGCCGATCAGCTTCGCGCGCACGAGTTCGCCGCCATCGCTGCTGCTGACCGGGACCGAGGACGTGACGGTCAAGCCGCGCAACAGCATCTCGCTCGGCGCGGCACTCAAGACGAAGGGCGCGACGGTCGAGGTCGTGCAATATCCCGGCATCGGCCATATCGGGCTGCTGCTGTCGCTGTCGAAGCCGTTCCGGGGCAAGGCTCCGGCGATGAAGGATAGCGTGGCGTTTCTCGACAAGCATTTGTGAGCTACGCTTGCCCCTCGCTCCTGGGGAGGACCGCGTGACCGAGCCGTTCGACGACGATGCCGCCGCCATCCGCGCCGCGCTGGCCGACGCGCATGTCCCGTCGCTGCTGTGCGCGGTCGCGCATTTGACGGGGGCAGCTCCCGATCCCGATGTCTTCCAGACCCCGGTCTATGATTTCTTCGGCGACGGACAGGGCGGACTGGCCGAGGACCAGCAGGAGGCGGCGCGCATTCTCGCCACCAATTTGCTGCTGCGCTGGCGCGACGCGGGCTACCCGCCGCCCGCGCGCCTGCCCGATGCCGAAATCCGCGCCGCGATGGACTATATCGCCGGTGTCGAGATCCCCGCACATTACGCGCCGTTCCTCACCGAGGAACTGGCGCTCGACGGTCCCGAGGCGCGCGCCGCGCAGGTGAGCATCGATGCCAGCGGTGCGGCGAAGGCGGCGTTCCCCGTGGCCATTGTCGGCGCGGGCATGTCGGGCCTGCTGGCGGGGATCGCGCTCAAGCGTGCCGGATTGCCCTTCACGATCTTCGAAAGCCATGCCCGCGCCGGGGGCACCTGGCACGCCAACCAGTATCCCGGCGCGCGCGTCGACACGCCCAATCACCTTTATAGCTATTCGTTCGAGCCCGCCGCCGACTGGCCGCTGCGCTATTCGACGCAGCCGCTGCTGCAGGATTATTTCGAGCGCATCGTCGCCAAATACGATCTCGCCGCGCACATCCGCTTTGAGACGACGGTCGATGCGATGGCGTGGGACGGCGCGCAGTGGCAGGTCGATGTGACCGGCCCGGCCGGCCCCGAGCGCGTCGCGGCGCGGGCGGTGATCAGCGCCGTCGGCCAGCTCAACCGCCCCAAGCTCCCCGATATTCATGGGATCGGCAGTTTCGCCGGACCCGCCTTCCATTCGGCGCGCTGGGACCACGATGTCGACCTGACCGGCAAGCGCGTCGCGGTGATCGGCACCGGTGCGAGCGCCTTCCAGTTCGTCCCCGAGATCGCGCCGCAGGTCGCGCAGCTCAGCGTCTTCCAGCGCACGCCGCCGTGGCTCGCGCCGGCGCCCGAATATCATTCGCCCGTGCTGCCCGGCAAGCAATGGGCGCTGCGCCACATGCCCTTCTATCAGAATTGGTATCGCTTCTGGCTGTTCTGGATGCTCACCGACGGCATTTTGCCTGCGGTAGCCCGCGAGGCGGGCTGGAGCGCGGAGGGGTCGATCTCGACACTCAATGCCGAACTGCGCGCCGCGCTCGAACTGCACGCCGCGAGCCAGACCGCGGGGCGGCCCGACCTTTATGCCAAGATCGTCCCGGCCTACGCGCCGGGCGGCAAGCGCATGCTGCTCGACAACGGCGTCTGGGTCGAGGCGCTCAAGCGCGACAACGTCGCGCTGCTCACCGACGCCATCGCGGCGATCGAACCGGCGGGCGTCCGGCTGGCGGACGGTCGGCTCGTCGAAGCCGACGTACTAATCTACGGCACCGGCTTTCACGCCTCGGAGTTCCTGATGCCGATGCGCGTGACAGGGGAGAGCGGGCGCGACCTCCACACGGCATGGGGCGGCGACGCGCGCGCCTATCTCGGCATGACGATGCCGGGGTTTCCAAACCTCTTCGCGCTGTATGGGCCGAACACCAACATCGTCGTCAACGGCTCGATCGTGTTCTTCTCCGAATGTTCGGTGAATTACGTGATGGGCTGCCTGAAATTGCTCGTCGAGGGCGGGCTGACCGCGATGGCGGTGCGGCCCGAGATCCACGACGCGCACAATGTCCGCGTCGATGCCGCCAACGCCGAGATGGCGTGGGGGCAGGCCGGGGTATCGAGCTGGTACAAGTCCGCCAGCGGGCGGGTGGCGCAGAACTGGCCGTTCGCGCTGGTCGATTACTGGGCGGCGACGCGGGCGCCGGCGCGTGAAGAGTTCGAGATCGCGTGAGGGTCGTCATTCCCGCGAAGGCGGGAACCCAGCCCTCTTTAGAAGAACGCCAGCGCAGCTGTCCGGAAATCTCTAGCCAAGCGGACTGGGTCCCCGCCTTCGCGGGGATGACGAAGGCAAGAAGGAAGCAAGCAGCGTCGCGGCACAGCCGCGCCGTCGGACGGGCGGCGGCATCGGGCCGCCGCTCCGCCGTCCGGGCTTGCCGGTGACAGCAAATAGCGCCGGAAACGCGAAGGGCGTTTCCAACGCTATTTTCGTCCCGCCTGCGCCTAGCGCCGGAAGAACCGTCTTTGGTTCATCGGCATCGGCGCGGTTTTTTCACGGAAGACGATGCGCCCCTTGTCGAGATCGTAGGGGGTCATTTCGACATGCACCCGGTCGCCGACGATCGAGCGGATGCGGTTCTTGCGCATCTTGCCCGCCGTATAGGCGATGATCTCGTGGTCGTTCTCGAGCTTCACGCGGAACCGCCCGTCGGGCAGGATTTCCGTGATCACGCCTTCGAGCTTGAGCGCTTCTTCCTTCGCCATGAGGCCGACTTAGCCCAGGCTGAGGTTGATCGCCGAGGCGCGGCCCTGGCGGTCGTTCTCGACGTCGAACTTGACCTTCTGGCCCTCGTTCAGGCCATCGAGGCCGGCGCGCTCGACGGCGCTGATGTGGACGAACACGTCCTTGGACGCGCCGTCGGGGGCGATGAAGCCATAGCCCTTGGTTGCATTGAAAAACTTAACGGTTCCGAGCGCCATAATACGTCCTTAGTCTCGACAACCCGCCGGAAAAGTCCAGCGGGTCACCATCGGTAGCGAGCATCGAATGGGGGCCAAAAAAGCGCCTCGTCGCGTGCAGACACCTTCGGCAAGGCGGCATATGGGCCAAGACTCAAGCAATTGCAAGGCGAGCGGCAGGCGGTGGCAAGGCTGCGACGCCCCGCGCTTGCCGTTGGGCGCGGGCGCGCGCTAAACCGTCGCCCGATGCCCGCCACCGCGACCAGCCCCGCGACCCAGACCTCCGGCGTCCATCCGTTCCCCCATCGTCACCTGCTCGGCGTCGCCGACCTGCAGCCGCACGAGATCGTCTGGCTGCTCGACGAGGCCGAGACGTGGGTCGAGCGCAATCGCGCGTCGCGCAAGCACGACGACCGGCTGGCGGGCATGACGATCATCAACGCCTTCTTCGAGAACTCGACGCGGACGCTGCTGAGCTTCGAGATCGCCGGCAAGCGGCTGGGGGCTGATGTCGTCAACATGACCGTCGGCGCGTCGTCGGTGAAGAAGGGCGAGACGCTGCTCGACACCGCGCTGACCTTGAACGCGATGCACCCCGACGCCATCGTCATCCGGCACCAGGCGGCGGGCGCGGTGCAGCTGATCGCCGAGAAGGTCGACTGCCCGGTGCTCAATGCCGGCGACGGGCGGCACGAGCATCCGACGCAGGCGCTGCTCGACGCGCTGACCATCCGGCGGCGCAAGGGGCGGACTGACGGTGGCGATCTGCGGCGACATCCTGCACAGCCGCGTGGCGCGGTCGAACTTCGCGCTGCTCGGGTCGCTGGGGGCGAAGGTCCGCGCGGTCGCGCCGCCGACGCTGATCGGCGACAGCGTCGACCGGCTCGGGGCCGAAGTCTTCACCTCGATGGATGCGGGGCTCGACGGGGCCGACGTGGTGATGATGCTGCGTCTCCAGCGAGAGCGCATGACCGGTGGTTACGTGCCTAGCCCACGCGAGTATTTCCATTTCTACGGCCTGACCGCGGCGCGGCTGGCGAAGGCGAAACCCGACGTGCTGGTGATGCACCCCGGGCCGATGAACCGCGGGGTGGAGATCGACACGGCGGTCGCCGACGACATCGGCAAGTCGGCAATCACCGAGCAGGTCGAGATGGGCGTAGCGGTGCGGATGGCGTGCCTCGATGTGCTGACGCGGAAACGGCGCGGGGTGGCGGGGTGGTAGGGAAGAGCCGACCCCTCTCCCGCAGAGCGGGAGAGGGACAGGTTGCGCCCTTCGCGCAACCAGGGAGAGGGAGCGACTTGCGAACGCGCTCAACCTCGTCCTTCCGTTCCCTCTCCCTGGTCGCCCTGAAGAGGGGCGACCTGTCCCTCTCCCGCCTTGCGGGAGAAGGGTCGTCATGAGCTGCCTCGCCCTCGTCAACACCGCCAACCTCCCCCCCGTGATCGTCCGCGACCGCGTCATCGAGTCCGTCGGCGGCACCATCCCCCCCGACGCCCGCATCGTCGACTGCGGTGGGCAGACCCTCGCCCCCGGCCTGATCGACGCGGGCGTGTTCAAGGCCGATGCCGCCGCGTGCCTCGCGGGCGGCATCACGCGCGTCGTGCTGATGCCCGACCGGACGCCGCCGCTCGACGACCCGGCGCTGATCGAGTTCGCGAAAGCGATCGGCAAGCCCGATGTCTGGGTTCACCCCCTCGCCGCCGCGACGCGCGGGCTGGAGGGGCGCGAGCTGGCCGAGATCGGGTTGTGCGCGGCGGCGGGCGCGGTCGGCTGCGCGACGGGGCGCGGCGGCATCGCCGACACCGGCGTCATGCACCGGCTGATGCAATACGCCAGCGGCTTTGGCCTCGTCGTCGTGACGCACTGCGAGGACGCCGCGCTGACCGGCGACGCGGTCGCGACGACGGGCGAGTTCGCGACGCGGCTCGGGCTGCCCGCCGTCCCCGCCTTCGCCGAGGCGCTCGCGGTGGCGCGCGACCTGCGCCTCGCCGAAGCGACCGGCTGCCGCCTGCACATCCGCCAGGTCACGACGGCGGAAAGCATCGCGCTCGTCCGCGATGCCAAGGTGCGCGGCATTGCGGTAACGTGCGGCGTGACGCCCGCGCATTTCCTCCTCGGCGAGCAGTCGGTGACGGGCTATCGGACCTTCGCGCGCCTGTCGCCGCCGCTGCGTCACGACGACGACCGCCGCGCTGTCATCGACGGGCTGGCGGACGGGACCATCGACGTCATCGCCAGCGGCCACGACCCGCGCACGCAGGAGGATAAGCGCCTGCCGTTCGCCGACGCCGCGCCGGGGATGACGGGGGCCGAGACCTTGCTCGCGCTGGCGCTGACGCTGGTTCACGACAGGCGGATGAGCGAGGCGGCGGTGATTGCCGTGATGACTTCGGCACCAGCGCGCATCTTCGGATTGCCGGGCGGGCGGATCGAAGCGGGTGCGCCCGCCGACCTGATGCTGTATGACGCGGGTACGCCGTGGCGAATCGACGCCGATGCGAGCGTCGCGAGTGCCGGGAACACGCCCTTCGACGGGCTGCCGGTGCAGGGCCGCGTCACCATGACCATCAAGGGCGGCGAGATCGTATGGAGTGCGTGATTTGATTTTGGCTCTGATGATGGCGGCGGCGATTACGGGCGCGTCGCCCGCGACCGTGCGCGCGGGCGTCGACCACTGGCGCGCGGGCGAGGACGCAGCCGCCGTCGCAGCGTGGCAGCCGTTCGCCGCGCAGGGCGATGCCGACGCGCTGTTCAACATGGGGCAGGCGTACAAGCTCGGGCGCGGCGTGCCCAAGGACGCAGGCCTCGCGCGCGACTATTACCGCAAGGCGGCGGCGAAGGGGCATCTGCCCGCGCAGGCCAATCTCGGCATCGCGCTGTTCCAGGCGGGCGACAAGGCGGAAGCGGTGCGCTGGCTCAAGACGGCGGCGGATCGCGGCGAGCCGCGCGCGCAATATGTGCTGGGCATCGCGGCGTATAATGGCGACGGCACGCCAAAGAACCTCGGCCTCGCCTATGGCTATCTGCTGCGCGCGCAGGCGAGCGGACTGGCGCAGGCGAACAGCGCACTCGGGTCGATCGAGCCGACGCTGACTCCCGAGGCGCGATCGGTGGGGGAAGGGATCGCGGCGGGTCTCGCCAGTGGTGCGGCGGCCCCGGCCCTGAGCGCGGCGCGGACGTCCCCGGCGCGGCGCGACGAGGCGGTCAGGGCGACCGCGGCTCCGGTCGCGAAGCCCTTGCCCTCGGTGCCGCCGCCCGCCGTTGCCTTCAACCTGCCCGCGACAGTCGGAGCCGCGCCGCCGCCGCCCAGGCCAGTCGCCGCGAAGCCCGCAACTCCAACACCCGATCCCGCGCCGATCGCCGCCGCCGCCCCGCCGCCGACGCCCGCCCCCGTCGCGACGGTCGCCACGCCGAAGCCGGCCACGGCCGACGTCGTCGCGGTAAAGCCCGAGGCAAAGAAACCCGCTGCACCCAAGGCCCCGCCGCCCGAAAAAATGGTCGCCACGGAGCCGCCGAAGCCGACCGGCTGGCGCGTCCAGCTCGGGGCGTTCTCATCGCGGAAGCTGGCCGAGGCGGCGTGGGCCAGGGTCGGGACCGATGCGGGCCCCGGCACGGGCAAGGCCAAGCCGATCTACGATGCCGCCGGGCCGGTGACGAAGCTTCAGCTCGGGCCCTATGCCACGCGCGAGGCGGCGCGCGAGGCGTGCGCCAGGCTGGCGTTCGCGGGCAAGGCGTGCTTCGTCACCGGCGGGGGGGCCTGACCCCCCGCGCGCGTCAGGCGATCTGCGCGAGCGCGCCGTTGATCGCGGCATAGCTGTGGCTGAGGTCGAAGGCCCCCGCGCCGATGCCGTCGACCATGTGGAACCCGGCGCCGAGCGCCGCCGCCGCCGTCCCCGCCTTGGCGACGAAGTTGGCGGTATCGAGCACGACGCCCTTCGCCACCGGGCCGAACAGCGAGTCGAGCGTCACGCCCTTCTTGTAGGCCATGTCCCAAACGTCGATGTTGTTGTTGAGGACGGTACCCTTGTCGCCGGTCTGCAGCAGCAGCGGCAGGATGTTGCCTTCCGCCGTGACCTTGGTCGTGTTGGTCAGGATCAGCGCGGGGTCATACAGGGCGCCCGCCGAGGTTGTCAGCGTGTTGCCCTTGACCGTTGCATTGTCGACGCCGTCGAGGGTGATGCCGTTGCGCGCCTCGCCGTTGTACAGGTTGTTGACGACCGTGAAGTCGCTGTGGCGGTACGCCATCGTCGGATCCTCGGCGCGGACGAAGATGCCCGCCGTGCCGCCGTTGGTGCCGGCGAGGATGACGTTGTCGCGGATGACGACGCGGCTCGACCCTTCGAAGGCACCGGCGTTCCAGAACTGGATTGCGTCGCTATGGTCGTAGGCGGCGAGATTGGGCTTGATGTCGCTGAAGCGGTTCTGCGCGACCGTGACGTCATGGACGGCGGCAAAGTCGAAACCCTCGCGAACGTTGCTGACGGTGTTGCCCGCCAGCACGATGCCGGTGACATGATCGTAGATCGCGCCGATCTTGAGCTGCTCGAAGGTCGAGTCGACGACCGAGACGTTCTTGGAACGGTCGACGCGCAGGCCATAGCCGTCGTTGAAGCAGTTGTTGTCCATCGAGCCGAAGAAATCGACGCCG
The DNA here is from genome assembly GCA_964246975.1 of uncultured Sphingomonadaceae bacterium. Classification (GTDB taxonomy): domain Bacteria; phylum Pseudomonadota; class Alphaproteobacteria; order Sphingomonadales; family Sphingomonadaceae; genus Glacieibacterium. The sequence goes on along the minus strand of CAXTSL010000018.1, from coordinate 19,204 downwards.
ACGAACGAGATGCGCTGCGAATTGCTGACGTAGGCGAGGGGCGTCCAGTCGGCTTCGCCCTTCGCGAGCACGCGGTGGATGTCGATGTCGTCGAAGCGGAAGCCCGACGACTGGTCGATGCGCAAGTCCTTGAAATTGGCATCGTGCGTCGGATCTGCGGACTTGATCGTCACGGTGGTGGCGAGGTTGCGGTATTTGATCAGAACATTGCCGTAGTCGCCGGGGGCCAGCAGAATGGTTTCGCCGCCGCGCAACGTGGCGATGGCGATCTGTAGTTGCAGCGCCGTGCTGACGCGGATCGTCGCCGGAGCGGCAGAAGTGGTGGCGGGCATTGTCATGCTCTCCCGAATGTCGCGCCCAATCGCGCTCATTCAGGAAAGACGGCAGTGGTAATGACAACTTTCGCATCATTGTGGGTTACTTGCGGAGTAACCGTATAGCGTTGCGTTAATTGCGGTTTACCTTGGATCGTCGAGTTCCGCTCAGCGGCTCATATCGACCGTGCCACCGGGCATCCGCACTTCGAGCGTCGCCAGCGCGTCGCTGAGCCAGATCTGGCACGCCAGGCGCGAGGTGCGCGTCACCCCATAGGCGAAGTCGAGCATATCCTCCTCATCGGCGCTCGCCGGCGGCAGCCGCGCGAAATCGTCCGCCGCGACGACGACGTGGCAGGTCGAGCACGCCATCGCGCCCTCGCACGTGCCTTCGAGCGGCTGGCCGCTGGCCTGCGCGAGGTCGAGCAGGCGCGTGCCCGCCGCGCCCTCGGCGTCGCGCGACGACCGCCCGTCGGCGCTGACGAAGCGCACGCGCGTCATGCCGCCCTGCGCCGCAGCCGGTCGACGACGGCGTTGAGTTCCGCCGCCGCCGCGTCGATCTCGGCCTCGGTGGAGAAGCGTCCCCAGCCCAGCCGCAGGCTCGACCGCGCCGCCGCCGCGTCGAGGCCGAGCGCCGCGAGGACATGGCTGGCACGACCGCCGGCGCTGGCGCACGCCGACCCCGACGACACCGCCAGCCCGCGCAGCGCGGGGAGCAGCCGCGCACCGTCGACGCCGTCGAAGGACAGGTTGAGGTTGCCCGGCCAGCGCGCCGCCATCGTGCCGTTGATCCGATAACCGTCATCGAGGCGGGCGAGCAGGCGGTCGCGCAACGCCTCGGCGTGCGCACGGTCCTCGGCGAGGCGCGCACCCGCCAGCCGTGCGGCCTCCCCGAACCCCGCGCACAGCATCGGCGACAGCGTCCCCGAGCGCCCATCCTCCTGCCCGCCGCCGTGCAGCAGCGGCGTCAGCGCGATGCCGGGACGACGGATCAGCGCGCCGACGCCCTTGGGGCCATAGAGCTTGTGCGCGGTGACGCTGAGCAGGTCGACACCCAGATCAGCCAGCGTCGCGGGCAGCTTGCCGAAGCCCTGCGCGGCGTCGCAGTGCATCACCGCCCCAGCGGCGCGGGCGCGCGCGGCGATCGCGGCGACGGGCTGGATAGTGCCGATCTCGTTGTTGACGAGCATCGCCGAAACCAGCGCGACATCGTCGTCCAGCGCGGCATCGAGAACGTCGAGGTCGAGCAACCCGTCGGAACCGACGGGCAGGACGGTCAGCGTTGCCCCCGCGCTTTCGAGATAGCGCGCCGTCGCTAGCACGCAGCTGTGCTCGGTCGCCAGGGTAACGATGCGGCGGCGCGCCTGGCCGGGCGCGGTCAGCACGCCCTTGAGCGCCCAGTTGACCGACTCGGTCGCACCGCCGGTGAAGCTCACCCAGTCGGCGGGACAGCCCGCCAGCGCCGCGACGCTGTCGCGTGCCGCCGCCACCGCCGCATTGGCCTCGAACCCCCAGCGGTGCGGCGAGTGGGGGTTGCCGAACCGCTCGAGCAGCCACGGCTGCATCGCCGCCGCCACCGCCGGGTCGACCGGAGTCGTCGCGCCGTAGTCGAGGTAGATCGGCCGCTCCATCAGTGCAGCCGCTCGATCGCCATTGCCGTCGCCTCGCCGCCGCCGATGCACAGCGATGCGATGCCCAGCGTGCCCCCGGTACGGCGCAGCGCGTGGAGCAGCGTCACGAGGATGCGCGCGCCGCTCGCGCCGATGGGATGGCCGAGCGCGCATGCGCCGCCGTGGATGTTGACCCGCGCCTCGTCGAGGCCGAGGTCGCGCGCCGCCGCCATCGCGACCACCGCGAAGGCCTCGTTGATTTCCCACAGGTCGATGTCGGCGACGCTCAGTCCGACCTTGTCGAGCAGTTTGCGGACGGCGGGCGCGGGCGCGGTGGCGAACTGCGACGGGGCCTGCGCGTGGACGCTGTGCCCGAGGATGCGCGCCAGCGGCGTCAGGCCGTGCGCGGCCGCCACCGAGGCGCGCGTCAGGATCAGCGCTGCCGCGCCGTCGCTGATCGACGAGGCATTGGCGGCGGTGACCGTGCCGTCCTTCGCGAAGGCGGGTTTGAGCGTCGGAACCTTGTCGAGGCGCGCCTTGCCCGGCTGCTCGTCGACCGCGACCGCGCCGCCCTTGACGGTCACTGCGATGACTTCGGCATCGAACGCGCCCGCCGCAATCGCGCCTTGTGCGCGCGTCGTCGAGCGGATCGCCCACTCGTCCTGCGCAGTCCGCGTGAACTGATAATCGCGCGCCGTATCCTCGGCGAAGCTGCCCATCAGGCGGCCGGACTCATAGGCGTCCTCGAGGCCGTCGAGGAACATCGAGTCCTTGATCTCGCCGTGCCCCATGCGGAAACCGCCGCGCGCCTTGGCGAGCAGATACGGCGCATTGGTCATGCTCTCCATGCCGCCCGCCACCATGACGTCGGCCGACCCCGCGACCAGCGCGTCGTGCGCGTCGATGGCCGCCTGCATTCCCGAGCCGCACATCTTGTTGACCGTCACCGCCGCGCACGACTGCGGCAGCCCCGCGCCGAGCAGCGCCTGTCGCGCCGGGGCCTGGCCCTGACCCGCGCCGAGGACGCAGCCCATGATGCCGCGCTCGACGCTGTTGCCGTCGAGCCGCGAGTCGGCGAGCGCGGCGCGGATCGCGACCGCGCCGAGCTGCGATGCCGACAGTCCGGCAAGCTCGCCCTGGAAGCCGCCCATGGGGGTGCGGCGCGCGGCGACGATGACGATAGGGTCCTTGGCGGGATCGGCGGTCATTTGCGGGACTCCTTGGCAATGTCGAGCGCGGCGAGCGGGTGCTGCCCGCCCTGGTTGATCGTCCAGCCGGTGACGCCGCGTGCCACCAGCGCCCAGCGTACCGGCACGAACAGCGCGATCATTGGGGTGTCGGCGAGCATCGCGGCCTCGGCATGCGCCAGTGCCTCGGCGCGCGCATCCTCGTCGGCCATCGTCCGCGCCCCGTCGATCAGCGCGTCGGCACCCGGATTGCAATAGGTTCCGCCGCTGCCCTTGCAGGTGAACGGGCGCAGGAAGAACAGCGCGTTGGGTGCGGGCGCCGTCCGCTCGACGACGGCGAGATCAAAGTCGCCGCGCGCGACGGCGCGGCGCTGCGCTTCGGGGGCGCGCTCGACGATTTGCGCGACGACGCCGAGCGCCGCCCAGTCGCGCGCCGCTGCGTCGGCGATGCGCGCGTGCTCATAGCCCGGCGGGACGCCGATGGTCAGCCTGAGCGGCTTGTCGGGTCCATAGCCCGCCGCACCGAGCAGTTGCGCCGCGAGCGCGCGTCGCGCCGGGGCCTCGATCGCGGTCCAGTCGGGCACGGCGGGCGGGCCGGCGCCGTCGCTGGCATCGGGGGGCACCAGCGACACCAGCGGCACCATCGCCGGAATGCGGAACAGTCGCGCCAGCAGCCCGGCGCGGTCGACGCTCATCGCCAGCGCGCGGCGCACGCGCGCATCGGCGAGCGGCCCCGATTTCAGATTGGCGCGGTAGCCATAGACGCCCCACGTCGGTTCGAGGCGCAACGCCGAGGGGGCTGCCACCGTCACCGCCTCGCCCAGTCCGGCGATGCCGTCGCCGGTGACGAGGTCGGTCTGGCCGTGGGCGAACCGCGCCACCGCTGCAGGCGCGTCGGGGGCGGCGGTCAGCGCGACACCGCCGAGGCGCGTCGTGTCGGCGGCGAAATACTGCGTGTTCCTCGCCAGCACGATCGGTCGCGCACCCGCGTCGGCGACGACGAACGCGCCGATGGCGGGCGGTCGGCTCTCGCCGCGGACGATCGCCGCCTGGGGCAGCGCGAGGAGCTGGAGCAGCCCTGCATCGGGCGACGCGAGACGAATTTCGACGACCATCTCGAGCGGCGCGCTGACCCCGAGCAGCTTCATCGGCGCGCGCCCACCCGAGGTCGAGGCGGCATTGTCGATCCCCGACAGCAAGGGTTTGAGCGTATTGCGGCTGCCGGGTGCCATGATGCGCTGGAAAACCGCGACGACATCCTTGGCCTTCAGGGCGCGCCCGTCGGACCACTTGGCGGGGCGCAGGCGGAAGATGATGCTGCGCCCGCCATCGACGACGCGCCAGCTCGCGGCAAGACCCGGGACGACCTGGCCCCGACCGTCGAACTGCACGAGGCCCAGCTGCGTCGCCTGCGTCAGCGCGATGCGCGGCGGCGACGCGGGGTCGTCGAGCGTCCCCACGACATCGGCGCGCAACACGGCCGTGCGCTCCCCGCCGCCGCCGCCGCACGCCGCGACGAGGGGCAGGAGGGCCAAGGGGAAGCGCGCGCACCGCATGACCCTCCCTAGCGGGCACGGCTCGCTCGCGCATCCCCAAAGGCGAAGCACGGGGGCGCATCCGCACCGACAGGGCGGTGGCCCGGCGTTCTCCAATTTCCCGAGACCAGCGCCGGTTGGCTCCTCCCCCTCAAGAGGGGGAGAAACTTGCCATCGTGCCCACAATCTTTGCTTGCTTGTCCGCCACCGCCGCCGCCTTTAGACCGACCCCATGCACACCGCGCCCAGCGTCGTCGACCTCATCGGCAACACGCCGCTCGTCCGCTTGCGCGGGCCGAGCGAAGCGGCGGGGGCGACGATCCTTGGCAAGTGCGAATTCCTGAACCCCGGCGGGTCGGTCAAGGACCGCGCGGCGAAGTTCATCGTCGAGGATGCCGAGGCGCGCGGCGCGCTGATGCCGGGCGGGACGATCGTCGAGGGGACGGCGGGCAATACCGGCATCGGGCTGGCGGTGGTCGGCAACGCGCGCGGCTATCGCACCGTCATCGTCATGCCCGACACGCAGAGCCAGGAGAAGCAGGACACGCTGCGCGCGCTGGGGGCCGAGCTGGTGCTCGTGCCCGCAGCCAAATATTCGTCGCCGTGCCATTATGTCCACCAGTCGCGGCGCATCGCGGCGGAGACGCCGGGGGCGGTGTGGGCCAACCAGTTCGACAACACCGCCAACCGGCTGGCGCATATCAAGACCACCGCGCCCGAGATCTGGGCAGCGACGGACGGCACGGTCGACGGATTCACCTGCAGCGTCGGCACCGGCGGTACGCTGGCGGGGGTCGGGATGGGGCTGAAGGCGGCGAATGCCGACATCTGCATCGCGCTGACCGATCCCGAAGGGGCGGCGCTCTACGACTATTATGCCCATGGCGAACTGCGCGCCGAAGGGTCGTCGGTGTCGGAGGGCATCGGCCAGAGTCGCATCACCGGCAACCTCGACGGCTTCGTTCCCGACACGCAGTTCCGCGTCCCCGACCTCGAAGGCCTGCCGTGGGTTCACCGCTTGCTCGCCGAGGAGGGGCTGTGCCTCGGCCTGTCGTCCGGGATCAACGTCGCGGGGGCAGTGCGGCTGGCGCGGCATCTCGGCCCTGGCAGCACCGTCGTGACGATCCTGTGCGACAGCGGCATGCGCTATCTGTCGACGTTGTTCTCGCCCGCGTGGTGCGCGGCGAAAGGGCTGCCCGCGCCGCCATGGCGAACTTGAGGCCGGGAGTCGACATTCCGCGCGCGCGTGACTATCTTGTCACAGCAACGAAATCTTCGGACGCGCGGTTGCCCGCGCGGATGCGAACGATCAGCGAGGGTCCATGCAACGCGTCCGTACCGGGCTGACGGGACTGGCGGCCATCTTCCTGATGGTCCTGATCGCCGCCGCCGGGCTGAAACCCGACCATCCCGCAACGCCGCGCGCCGCAGCGGGCGAGACGCTCGCGGTGCTCGGCGTCGCGCCGGGCTCGGGCAACGAGACGGCCCGCAAGACCTCGGCGGTGCAGCCTGCCAAGCCCCCGGTGCGGCGCATCCCCACCTCCTGACCGGGTTCCACCGCGCAACCCCACAGGCTTATCCACAAGTTCAGGCTAAGAGAATGAAAGTAGAACGCCCGTCGAGCGAAGGCTTCGCCTTGTCTGCTGCCCAAGGAAATAATGGTGATTAAAGACTGAAACCCTAGAAATCCCATTGAGGCCCATCGGTGCCCATGCTAATGCTTGTCCACAGCAGGCGTGGCGATCGTATTCCGTGATTCGGCGTGGCGGCAGGGGCCGTTCGCCAGACGGCAGAGCCACCGTTCGGGGATCAGGTGGCGGGGGCACATTATCTTGATGCGGTACTGAACCCGGTCGACGCGAAGTCGCGAGTCTCGGTGCCGCCCAGTTTTCGCGAGATCGTCGTCGCGCGTTCGCCCGAGCGCGAGCTGCTGGTCGGCAAGTCGGCGGTCGACGACTGCCTGATCGCGTTCGATCCCGGCTACGCCGCGCGCCTGCGTGCCGAGATCGACGCGCGCTTCGGCATCGTCAACACCCGCGAGCGCGCCGCTGCCGTGCGCAGCGCGTTCGGTGGCAAGACCCCGCTGCGCATCGACGACGGCCACCGCATCACGCTGTCGGACAAGCTGCGCGAGGCAGGCGGCCTCGGGCGTCTGGTGTTCTTCGTCGGCGCCGACGAATATTTCGAACTCTGGGACCCCGCGACCTATCTCGCGCTGCCCGACGCCGACCCCGACCTCGTCGCGGGCCTCAGGCGCGACCTCGCGGCGCGGGGCGAGGCGGTATGAGCCACGTTCCCGTCCTGCTCGACGAGGTCGGCGTCGCGCTCGCACTGGCGACCGGCGAAACCTATGTCGACGGCACGTTCGGTGCGGGCGGTTACGCGCGGGCGGCGCTCGAGCGCGGCATCGCCCACGTCCACGGCTTCGACCGCGATCCCGCCGCGGCGGCTCCGGCGGCGGCGCTCGCGGCGGACTATCCCGGCCGGGTGACGCTGTGGCAGGCGCGCTTCGCGCAGATGGCGGCGGTGCTCGGCGACCACGGCGTCGCGCAGGTCGACGCCGTCGCGCTCGACGTCGGCGTGTCGTCGATGCAGCTCGACCAGCCCGAGCGCGGTTTCTCGTTCATGGCCGACGGTCCGCTCGATATGCGGATGGGCGCGGACGGCCCGACGGCGGCGGACTTCATCAATGCCGCGAGCGAAGCCGAGATCGCCGACGTGCTCTTCCGCCTTGGCGAGGAACCCAAGGCGCGCCGCATCGCGCGCGCCATCGTCGCCGACCGACCGCTGACGCGCACCTCGGAACTGGCGCGGCTGGTGCGCAGCGTCTGCGGTCCCCAGCCCGGCGGCAAGGATCCCTCGACGCGGACCTTCCAGGCGCTGCGCATTCACGTCAACGACGAGCTTGGCGAACTCGACGCGGGGCTGGCGGCGGCCGAGCGTCTGCTGCGCCCCGGCGGACGCCTCGCGGTGGTCAGTTTCCACAGTCTCGAGGACCGCGCGGTCAAGACCTTCCTGCGCGAACGCTCGGGCAACCTGCCCGGCGGTTCGCGCCACCGGCCCGATAACGTTGCTTTGCGTACCCCGACCTTCGCTCGGCCCGCCAAGGCCGTGCGGCCGTCGGAAGACGAACAACGGCGCAATCCGCGCGCGCGCTCGGCGACGCTGCGGGCCGCCGTGCGGACGAGCGCGCCCGCGTGGACTGGACCTGAGGGGGTATCGGCATGTTGAAGTTCGGAACGATGGCGGCAGGTGCCGTATCGCTGGCGATTGCGGTGGGCTGCTACGCGGTGTCGATCAAGGTGTCGGGCGAGCGCAAGGCGGTCGAGGACCTGCGCGGGCGGATCGTCGCCGACATGCGCGGCATCCGCATGCTGCAGGCCGAACTGCGGACGCGTGCCCGCCTGCCCGAGCTGCAGCGCTGGAACGACGAGGTGCTGGCGCTCAGCGCGCCCGCTGCCGCGCAACTGGTGCGCGACCCCGTCCAGCTCGCGAGCTTCGCCGCCGACGCGCCGCAACTGGCCGAGGCGCAGGCCGCCGGGTCGCCGGTCGTCGAGGCCCCGGCAGCGCGCTTCGCCATTGCCGAGGCCCCCGCGCCCGCACCATCACCGGTCCGCACCGTGTCCTATGCGACACCACGCGCGGTTGTCGCGCCACCGCGCGCAACGCCGCCTGCGACGCTGCCCACGATGCCGGTTGAACGCGCCGCGCCCGTCGTCCAGACGGCGGCGGTGTCCTCGACTGTCCATACCCCCGCCGCCGCGAAGCGTGCCGCCAAGCTTGTCGATGCCAAACCCGTCACTGTCGCTGCAGGTCTCGGCCTCGATGCCGCGATGGGTGGCGCGATCGATGCCGCCGCCAGCGCCGAGCGCGCCGGGCTGACCAAGTTCGCGCTGCGGTGAACGCCGCGGCGGTGCCTCTCGGCGCGCGGTCCGGCGTTCGCGCCGCGCCGATCGCGCTGGCGGGTCGCCGCACCGCCGCACTCGCCCGGGCGCGGCACCGGCTGGTCATCGGCGGCATGCTGTTCTTCGCGCTGATCGTCATGCTGGGCCTGCGCGTCGCGACTCTCGCCGCCTTCTCCACGCCACCCGCCAGCGGCGGGTCTGCCGCCGCCCCCGAACGCGGCGACATCCTCGACCGCAACGGTGTCGAGCTGGCGCGCAGCTTCGATGCCTGGTCGGTGTCGGTCGCGCCGCGCAAGGTGATCGGGGACCCGCACCGCCTGGCGGGGCAGATCGCCGCGATCCTGCCCGACCGTACCGAGGCGCAAGTCTATGCCGACCTCGTCCACCGCGGCACCTTCCGCTATGTCTCGCGCCGCGTCCTGCCCATCGAAGCCAAGGCGATCAACGACCTCGGCGAACCCGCGCTGACCCTCGAACGCGAGCCCGAGCGGCTGTATCCCAACCTCGGCCTCGGCGCGCATGTCATCGGCTATACGCAGAGCGGCACGGCGCGCGCCTTCGGGCGCTACGGCATGGAGCGCGTCCTCGACACAGGCCTCGCGGGCGGTCGCACCGCGCCGGTGCGCCTCGCGATGGACAGCCGCGTCCAGCAGGCGCTCGAGGCCGAACTCGGCTTTGCGATGACCAAGCACCGCGCCATCGGTGCGGCGGGACTCGTCCTCGACGTCCACACCGGCGAAGTCGTTGCGATGGCGTCGCTGCCGGCGTTCAATCCCAATGCGCCCGGCAAGGGCGGCGGCACCACTGCCGAGCTGATCAACGCGCAGTTCAACCGCACCACCAACCAGGTCTACGAGCTCGGTTCGACCTTCAAGGCGCTGACCATCGCGATGGGACTCGACGCCGGCACGATCCATTCGATGCAGCAGAAATACGATGCGACGCGGCCGATCCACATCGCGGGGTTCACCATCCACGACGATCCGGGCGACGAGCTGTTCCGCTGGGCGACGGTGCCCGACATCTTCATCCATTCGTCGAACATCGGCACGGCGCGGATGGCGGCCGAAATTGGCGGCGACCGCCAGCGCGACTATCTCGCGCGGCTGGGTTTCTTCAAGCCGGTCGACGTCGAGTTGTTCGAGCGTGCCCGACCGCTGTTTCCGCCGGTCAGCAACTGGGGCGAGGTCGCAGTGATGACGATCGGCTTCGGCCACGGCGTCGCGGTGTCGCCGCTGCACCTCGCCACCGCCTATGCGGCGCTGGTCAACGGCGGCATCCTCCACCCCGCGACGATGCTCAAGGTCGCGCCCGGCGCGAGCGTGCCCGGCACGCGCGTGTTCAGCGAGGCGACGTCGGACAAGATGCGCGCGCTGCTGCGCCTCGTCGTCACCTCGGGCACCGGGCGCAAGGCCAACACGCCGGGCTACCGCGTCGGCGGCAAGACCGGCACGGGGGAGAAATCGAAGGACGGGCGCTACGCCAAGCATGCCCTCGTCTCGACCTTCGCGGGCGCCTTCCCGATGGACGCGCCGCGCTATGTCGTGCTGGCGATGCTCGACGAGCCGCACGGCACGCGCGACACCGGCAACCGCGCGACGGCGGGAATGGTCGCCGCCCCCATCGTCGGCAAGGTCGTCGCGCGCATCGCCCCCGTCCTCGGCGTCGCGCCCGATGTCTCGCGCGACATCGACATCCGCGGTGTGCTCGGCCTCACCGCGCCGCTCGAAGCGAGCGAGTGAGGCTGTCGGACCTCGTCGCCGGTGCGCCGCCGGTCGCCGTAACTGGCTTCGCGCTCGACCACCGCAAGGTCGCGCCGGGCACGGTGTTCGGCGCATTTCGGGGTGCGCGCTTCGACGGCGAGGACTTCATCCCGGCGGCAGTGGCGAACGGTGCGATCGCGGTCGCGGCGCGGCCCGAAGCGGTCGTCGACGGCGCTTTCCACATCGCGGCATCGGAGCCACGCCGCGCCTTCGCGCAGGTCGCGGCGAAGTTCTTCGCGCCGTTCCCCGCCGTCACCGTCGCGGTGACCGGCACCAACGGCAAGACCTCGACGGCCGAGCTGACGCGCCAGCTGTGGCGGCTCGGCGGTCACGCGGCGGCGAGCATCGGCACCGTTGGCGTGACGACGGCGAACGAGCAGGTCTCGACCGGCCTGACGACGCCCGATGTCGTGACCTTCCTCGGCAACATGGGCGGACTGGCACGCGAGGGCATCACCCATGCCAGCTTCGAGGCGTCGAGCCACGGTCTCGCGCAGTACCGTACCGAGGGCCTGCCGGTGGCGGCGGCGGCGTTCACCAACCTCAGCCGCGACCATCTCGACTATCACGACAGTATGGAGGCCTATTTCGCCGCCAAGCTACGACTGTTCGACGAGGTCGTCGACGCCGACGGCGCGGCGGTGGTGTGGGCTGATGACGCTGCGTGGAGCGCGCGAGTGATCGCGGCGGCGCGGGCGCGCGGACTGCGCCTGCTGACCGTCGGTGCGGCGGGCGAGGCGATCCGGCTGGTGTCGCGGACGCCGACGCAGCTGGGCCAGACACTGCAGATCGAGGCCGACGGCAAGGCGCATAAGGTCGAATTGCCGCTGATCGGCGCGTATCAGGCGGCGAACGCGCTCGTCGCGGCGGGGCTGGTCATCGCGACCGGCGGCGGGGTCGGTACGACACTCGCCAACCTGTCGCGCCTTCTGCCGGTGCGCGGCCGCCTCGAACGCGCGGTGATCGCGGGCAGCGGGGCGGCGGTGTACGTCGACTACGCCCATACTCCCGACGCCATCGCCGCCGCTGCGGCGGCGCTGCGTCCGCACACCGTCGGTCGCCTGATCGTCGTCCTCGGTGCGGGCGGCGACCGCGACCAGGGCAAGCGCGCCGAGATGGGCGCGGTGGCGGCATGCGACGCCGATGTCGTTATCGTCACCGACGACAACCCGCGCTCCGAAGACCCCGCGCTTATCCGCGCCGCCGTCCTGTCGGGTGCGCCGGGAGCGACCGAGATCGGCGACCGCCGCGCGGCCATCGCCACCGCCATCGCCCAGTCGCAGCCGGGCGATGTCGTGCTGATCGCGGGTAAGGGGCACGAGCAGGGCCAAATCGTGGGCGACCGCGTCCTGCCCTTCGACGATGTCGCCGTCGCGCGCGCGTGCGCCGGATGAGGGCCCAAATGCGCCCGTTGTGGACCTCCGACGAGATCGCCGCGGCCACCGGCGGTGTCGCATCAGAGCCCTTCGATGTCGATGCCGTCAGCTTCGACTCGCGCGAGGTGATCGGCGGCGAACTCTTCGTCGCGCTGACCGGCGAGGCGACCGACGGCCACCGCTTCGTCGAGACCGCGATGACGCGCGGCGCCCGCGGCTGCCTCGTCAGCGAAGGCGTCGCCGCCCCCCACGTCCGCGTCGCCGACACCACCGCCGCCCTCGAAGCGCTGGGCCGCGCCGCGCGGGCGCGCACCGACGCCTGCATCATCGGCGTCACCGGCAGCGTCGGCAAGACCGGCGTCAAGGAGGCGCTGCGCCTTGCCCTCGACCGCTATGCATCGGGCCGCGTCCACGCCTCGGTCAAGTCGTACAACAACCACACCGGCGTGCCCTTGAGCCTCGCGCGGATGCCCGCCGACAGCCGCTTCGGCGTCTTCGAGATGGGCATGAATCACGCCGGCGAGCTGTCGCGCCTGACCGCGCAGGTCCGCCCGCACATCGCGCTGGTGACGTGGGTGGCGAGCGCGCACGCCGAGTTCTTTGCGAGCGAGGCGGAGATTGCCGATGCGAAGGGGGAGATTTTCGAGGGGCTATCCCTGAGCCGTCATCCCGGCGAACGCCGGGACCCATCACCGGAAGTTCGGGAGATGGGTCCCGGCGTTCGCCGGGATGACGAAAGTAAGGAGGGCACCGCGATCATCCCGCACGATAACGCCCACCGCGACCGTCTGATCGCGCACGCCCGCTCCCACGCGGCGCGCATTCTGACCTTCGGCTTCGACACCGCTGCCGACGTCCATCCGCTCGACTATGCGCTGCTCCCCGACTGCACGACATGCACCGCGCAGGTCCTGGGCGAACGCCTGACCTTCAAGATCGGCATGGCGGGGCGGCACTGGCTGTCCAACGCGCTCGGCGTGCTGGCGGCGGTCCATGCGGCGGGGGGCGATCTCGCGCTGGCGGGCCTGGCGCTCGCCGAACTCACCGGGTTGCCCGGGCGCGGCGCGCGTTTCCGCAGTGCCGGCCAGGCGACCGTCATCGACGAGAGCTATAACGCCAACCCCGCCTCGATGGCCGCCGCGCTCGGCGTGCTGGGCGAGGTTGCCGCTCCCGGCGCGCGCATCGCCTTGCTCGGCGAGATGCGCGAACTGGGCGATCAGTCGGACTCCTTCCACGCCGCTCTCGCGCCGCTGGTTATGCAAGCGGGCGTCGCGCGCGCGATCCTCGTCGGCAAGGCGATGGCCCCGCTCGCCGACGCGCTCAGGCGGCAGATTTCGGTGCGCCATGTCGACACCGCCGCGCAGGCCGCCGACGCGCTCGATCTCGCCCGCGGCGACGTCCTGCTCGTCAAGGGCTCCAACGGCGTCGGCCTCGGCGCGGTGGTGGCAGCGTTGCGCGAGGAAGCCCGGCCATGATCTACGCTCTCGCGCAGGCGCTTGGCTTCGAGGGCGCCCTCAACCTGTTCCGCTACATCACCTTCCGCAGCGGCGGCGCGCTGATAACCGCGCTGCTGATCGCGCTGCTGATCGGGCCGCGCTTCATCGCGCTGCTGCGGACGCGGCAGGGCAAGGAGGGCCAACCGATCCGCGAGGACGGTCCGGCGTCGCACCTGCTAACCAAGCGCGGAACGCCGACCATGGGCGGGTTGATGATCCTCATCGCGCTGACGGTCTCGACGCTGGTCTGGATGGACGTGTCGAACGGCTTCGTCTGGGCCTGCCTCGCGGTGACGCTCGGCTTTGGCGGCATCGGCTTCCTCGACGATTACGACAAGGTCACCAAGCGCAGCCATAAGGGCGTCTCGGGCCGCGTCCGGCTGCTGTTCGAGTTCTTCATCGCCGGGCTGGCGGTCACGTGGATCGCCAGCCGAACCGGGACGACGCTCTATCTGCCGTTCCTCAAGGACGCGGGGCTGGCGCTCGGCTTCGGCTATATCCTGTTCGGGGCGTTCATCATTTCGGGTTTCGGCAACGCGGTGAACCTGACCGACGGCCTCGACGGGCTGGCGACGATGCCCGTGGTGATCGCGGCGCTGACCTTCGGGGTCATCGCCTACCTGACCGGCAACCTCAAATTCTCCGACTATCTCGGGGTCCACCACGTGCCGGGGTCGGGCGAGCTGGCGGTGTTCGCCGCCGCGACCATCGGCGCTTGCCTGGGGTTCCTGTGGTACAATGCCCCCCCGGCGGCGGTATTCATGGGCGACACCGGCAGCCTCGCGCTCGGCGGCGCGCTCGGCACCATCGCGGTGGTGACGGGGCATGAGCTGGTGCTGGTGCTGATCGGCGGGCTGTTCGTGCTCGAGACGGTCAGCGTCATCGTCCAGGTCGTCAGCTTCAAGACGACGGGCAAGCGCGTCTTCAAGATGGCCCCGCTGCACCATCATTTCGAACATCTCGGCTGGAGCGAGTCGACCGTGGTGATCCGCTTCTGGATCGTTTCGATCGTGCTCGCGCTGGCCGGGCTGGCGACGTTGAAGCTGCGGTGAGGGGGAGTGCCCCCTCCGGCCCTTCGGGCCACCTCCCCCTGAAGAGGGGGAGGAGCAGATCCTCCCCCTCTTCAGGGGGAGGTGGCGGCGAAGCCGACGGAGGGGGTATCACTGCTGATGTTGCCGAGGGCGGCACGTGAAGATCACCGGCCCGAAACGGACCATTGCCCGCGCACGTGACTTGCGCGGCGACCTCAGCTTTCCCGAGGTTATGCTGATGGGCAGTGCGCAAGAACACGATGCGAGGCGCGATGCCTGGCTGGCAGGGCAGGGCCAGCGGGTGTGGCGTATACCGGCACGCGACGTTCTGCGCGATGCGGATGAGGTTGCGGCATCCATAGTTGCGGTTGCGAGCGCGCGAGGCCCCCTCCGGCGCTGCGCGCCACCTCCCCCTGAAGAGGGGGAGGACCGAAGCTCCTCCCCCTCTTCAGGGGGAGGTGGCACCGAAGGTGACGGAGGGGGCGCATGATCACCGCCCGCGCCTTCGCCGGCAAGACCTACGGCATCTACGGCCTCGCACGCACCGGCCGCGCCGTCGCTGCGGCGCTGACCGCGAGCGGCGCGCACGTCCGCGCATGGGACGACGGCGCGGCGGCGCGTGCGGCGTACGACGGCGATCTCACCGACCTTGCCACCAGCGACCTGACGCAGCTCGACGCGCTCGTCGTGTCGCCCGGTGTGCCGCACACCGCGCCGCTGATCGTCGCCGCCAAGAACCTTGGCGTTCCCGTTATCGGCGACATCGAGCTGTTCGCGCTCGCGCGCCCCGAACTCCCCGCGCACAAGGTCGTCGGCATCACCGGCACCAACGGCAAGTCGACGACGACGGCGCTGATCCACCACATCCTCGAGGCGGCAGGCGCGTCGGCGCGGCTCGGCGGCAACATCGGGCTGCCGATCCTGTCGCAGGAGCCGCTGCCCGAAGGCGGTGTGTACGTCCTCGAGCTGTCGAGCTTCCAGATCGACCTGACCTACAGCCTCGTCTGCGAGGTTGCGGTGCTGCTCAATATCACCCCCGACCATCTCGACCGTCACGGTACGCTCGAAGATTATGCGATGGCGAAGGCGCGGCTGTTCGGGATGCAGGTGCCGGCGAACGACGCGGTGATCGTCCGCGACGACCGGATGACCTGCGGCATCGCCGAGAAAATCGTCGCGCATCTGATCCCGGCATCGGGCCAGCGCGTCGTCGAGGAGGGCGTCAGCGTCGTCGACGGCTGCGCGCGCATCGACACCGCCGCAATCGGCGCGCAGGTCGACTGGCCAAACCTGCAGGGTCCGCACAACGCCCAGAACGCCGCTGCGGCGATCGCGGCCTGTCGCGCGCTCGGCGTCGCGACCGACACGATCGTCGCTGGCCTCGCGACCTACCCCGGCTTGCCGCACCGCATGGAGCGCGTCGCGGAGAAGCACGGCGTGCTCTACGTCAACGATTCGAAGGCGACCAATCCCGACTCCGCCGCCCCGGCGCTCGCGGCGTTCCCGCGCGTTCACTGGATCGCAGGAGGCCTTGCCAAGACTGAAGACCTCGACGCCTGCGCGCCGAATTTCGGTCACGTCCGTGTAGCGTATCTGATTGGCGCGGCCGCGCCGCTGTTCGGTCGCCTCCTCGACGGTGCGTTTCCCGTCGTGCAGGCGGCGACACTCGACCGCGCCGTCGCGCTCGCAGCGGCAGCGGCGCGGCCCGGCGAGACGGTCCTGCTGTCGCCTGCCTGCGCCTCCTACGACCAGTTTACGGATTACGAGGCGCGCGGCGCAGCGTTTCGCGCGGCGGTGGAGCAAATCCCATGAAAGCCAAGGCGCAATGAAAGCCCTATCGCGCAACGACCGCACGCCGCTCGGGCGCTGGTTCTGGACGATCGACAAGCTGCTGTTGGCGCTGGTGTTCCTGCTCATCGGCTTCGGCATTCTCGCCGTCGCCGCCGCGTCGCCCGCCGCGGCGCATCGTTATTCGGGCGCGGGTCTGCATGTCGGCGACCTGTTCTATCTCAAGCGCCATATCCTCTGGGTGTTCGCGGGCCTGCCGGTAATGCTCGGCGTCTCGGTGCTGCCGGTGATCTGGGCCAAGCGCCTTGCCATCGGCCTGACCATCTTCTTCCTCGTCTGCCTGTTCGCGGTGCCCTTCGTCGGTGCCGAGGTGAATGGCGCGGTGCGCTGGATTCAGCTCCCGGGCTTCCAGTTCCAGCCGTCGGAGTTCCTCAAGCCCGTGTTCATCGTGACGACCGCGTGGCTGCTCGCCGCGCGCTTCGACGACAAGACCGTGCCGACGATGCAGCTGTCGTTCGGCCTCCTCGTCGTCGTCGCGGCGCTGTTGGTGAAACAGCCCGATTTCGGCCAGACGGCACTGTTCGTCGCGGTCTGGCTGGCGCAGGCGATCCTTGCGGGGATGAGCCTGACGGTCATCGGCGGCGCGGTGCTGGCCGGGCTGGCGGGGCTCGGCCTCGCCTATGAGTTCGTCCCCCACGTCACCAGTCGCATCGACAAGTTCCTGACCGGCGGCGGCGACACCTATCAGATCGACAAGGCGCTCGACTGTTTCCGCGCGGGCGGGCTGTTCGGCGTCGGCCCTGGCGAGGGCCGCATGAAGTTCAAGCTGCCCGAGGCGCACACCGACTATATCTTCTCGGTGATCGGCGAGGAGTTCGGCGCGATCGCCTGCGTCATGCTCGCCGTGCTCTACCTCGCCATCGTGCTGCGCGTACTGCTCCAGCTGCTCGAGGAAGAAGAGCCGTTCATCCTGCTCGCCGCGGTCGGGCTGGTGTCGCAGTTCGGGCTGCAGGCGGCGATCAACATGGCGGTCAATCTCAAGCTGATGCCGTCGAAGGGCATGACCTTGCCGTTCGTCAGCCACGGCGGCTCGTCATTCCTCGCGCTGTCGCTCGGCATGGGGCTGCTGCTGGCGCTGACGCGGCGCAACCGCTTCCTGCGCCACTCGCCCTATCTGTCGGGGGCGCGCGGATGAGCCATTTCGTCGTCGCGGCGGGCGGGACCGGGGGGCACATGGTCCCGGCGTCGGTGACGGCGGGCGAGTTGGTCGCGCGCGGGCACCGCGTCACGCTGATGACCGATGCGCGGGGCCTGCGCTTCCCGGGGCTGTTCGAGGGCATCCCGCGCCAACTCGTCGAGGCGGTGATGCCGCGCTTCCGCAACCCGCTCGCTGCACTGCGGACGGTCGTCGCCATCGTCAAGGGACGCCTGAGAGCCAAGGATTTTCTGCGCGCCGAGAGCGTCGATGCCGTCATCGGCTTCGGCGGCTACCCGTCGCTGCCGCCGCTGCTCGCCGCGCTGTCGCTCGACCGCCCGGCAATCCTCCACGAGCAGAACGCCGTGTTCGGGCGTACCAACCGCCTGCTCGCCAGCCGGGCTGCAAAGATCGCCACGAGCTTCGTGCCGACCGGGCGCCTGCTGTCACGCTACGCGGGCACGACCGTCGTCACCGGCCTGCCCGTGCGCCCCGAAGTCCGTGCCATCGCCGACACGCCATACCCCGACCCGTCGGGGACACTCGAACTTTTCATCATCGGGGGCAGTCAGGGCGCGTCGATCCTGTCGCGTGTCGTCCCCGCCGCGATTGCGTTGCTTCCGGTCGCTTTGCGTAACCGCCTGTACGTCACCCAGCAGTGCCGCGCGACCGATCTCGACGGCGTCCGCGCCGCCTATGCCGCGCAGGGCACGACCGCGACGTGCGAGGCGTATTTCGCCGACCTGCCCGCGCGCCTCGCCGCCGCGCACCTCGTCATTGCACGCTCGGGAGCATCGACGATGGCCGAGCTGGCCGCCGCCGGTCGCCCGGCGATCGTCGTGCCGTTCGCCGCCGCGATGGACGACCACCAGACCGCCAACGCCGCCGAGTTCGTGGCCGCCGGGGGCGGGCCGCTGCTCACCGAGGCGCAGTTCACGCCCGAGGCCCTTGCCGCTGCAATCGTTTCGCTGACGGACACGCCGCACGCATTGCAGAACGCCGCCGCCGCCGCCAAGAGCGTGGGCCGCCCCGACGCGGGGGCGCGGCTGGCGGATCTCGCCGAAGCTTTGGACCTTAAGACATGACCGGCCTCGGCATCACCATCGGCACGATCCATTTCGTCGGCATCGGCGGCATCGGCATGTCGGGCATCGCCGAGGTGATGTCCAATCTCGGCTACACGGTGCAGGGGTCCGACGTTGCCGAGGGCTATGTCGTCCAGGGCCTGCGCGCCAAGGGCATCGACGTGATGATCGGCCACGCTGCCGACAACCTCAAGGATGCCGCAGTCGTCGTCACCTCGACGGCGATCAAGCGCACCAACGCCGAAGTCGCCGCCGCGCTCGAGCGCCGCATCCCCGTCGTCCGCCGCGCCGAGATGCTCGCCGAGCTGATGCGCCTCAAATCCACCGTCGCGGTCGCGGGGACGCACGGCAAGACCACCACCACCTCGATGATCGCGGCGCTGCTCGACGCGGGCGGGCTCGACCCGACGGTGATCAACGGCGGCATCATAAACACCTACGGGTCGAATGCGCGGCTGGGGGCGGGCGACTGGATGGTGGTCGAGGCCGACGAGAGCGACGGGTCGTTCCTGCGGCTGGGCGGCACGATCGGCGTCGTCACCAACATCGACCCCGAGCATCTCGATCACTGGAAGACCTTCGACGCCATCCGCGACGGCTTCGCCGAATTCATCGAGCATGTGCCTTTCTACGGGGCGGGGATCGTCTGCATCGACCACCCCGAGGTGCAGGCACTGCTGCCGCGCATCCAGGACCGGCGGCTGATCACCTACGGCTTCGGTGCGCAGGCCGACGTGCGCGGCGACGGCGTCACGCCGGTGCCGGGGGGCAACCGCTTCGATGTCGTCGTGCGCGGGCGCGGGGAAGCCGAACGGCGCATCACCGAGCTGATGCTGCCGATGCCGGGGCGGCACAATGTCCAGAACGCACTCGCGGCGGTCGCGGTGGCGCTCGAACTGGGGTTGGGCGACGAGGCGAT